>JAGQOH010000060.1 GCA_020427635.1 Phycisphaerales bacterium | reverse complement strand
CAACAGTGACTTCGATTTCGGAGCTGCTGACGGGTTCGGCGTGCTCATCACGTTCGGCGCGACCGGTGCGGCGCGCGACAGTGTTGACGCCGACGATTTCGGTGAGGCGTGTTTCGACATTCCTCGCGAGGCGATCACTTTCTTCAAGCGATGTACCGGGTGGGGCAAAAAGGAAGACTGTGAAGGTGCCTTCGTTAAAGCTTGGGAGGAACGAGGTGCCGAATGTGGACGCGAGCCAGAGTGAAGCGGCGGTGGCGATTGCAGCGCTGCCAAGCACCCACGTGCGGAAACGGATGGCGTGGCGGAGGGCGGGCTCGTAGATTCGTTTCAGTGCACGCACGAGCAAGCCATCGGTCTGGGCATGTTGACCTGCGCCGAGCGCACCCTTGAGCAGATAGCGGCACATGGCAGGTGTGACGGTTAGCGCGACGACGAGCGAGGCGAGAATGGAGACCATATATGTGATCGCCAAGGGGCTAAAGAAGCGTCCTTCGAGGCCTTGAAGCAGCAATAGTGGCACAAAGACCATGACGATGATGACCGTGGCGAACACCATTGCCGGCCGAATCTCGTTGCTTGCATCGAAGATGACGTCGGTGATTGGGCGGCGATCTTGCTCCGGCATGGCGCGGTTTTGCTTGAGGCGTCGAAAGACGTTTTCGACATCGATGATGGCGTCATCGACGAGCACACCAATCGCGACAGCGAGCCCGCCAAGTGTCATGACGTTTAGGCCCAGATTCATCCAATCCATGACGAGCAGTCCAACTGCAATAGAGATTGGTAGCGCGGTGAGCGTGATGATGGTGGTGCGCACGTTGAGGAGGAAGAGAATGAGGATGATGGCGACGATGATGACGGCGTCGCGCAGCACATGCAGGACGTTTTCGATTGAGCGGTCGATAAAATGGCTTTGGCGCACGACGTCGCGGTTGAGTGCTATGCCCGCGGGCAAGACCGGTTCAATCTGATCAAACAGTTCGTCAATCTTCTGTGTCAGTGCGAGGGTGTTGGCGCCGGGCGTTTTTTTGATTGACAGAATGACTGCGGGGAACCCTTCTTCGGAGCCGGTGCCGCGCTTGAGCGCAGGTCCGAGGCGAACGTCGGCGACTTGCCCGATGGTGACGGGCGCACCGTTGTGGTGCTTGAGGATGGTGTTGGCGATGTCGGATGCACTGGTGACGCGGCTCTGCTGGCGGAGGGGTATCTCCAGGTTGCGTGCGTTGGTGAGGTAGCCCCCACTAGCGGTGCTGTGCGCGCCGCGGGCGGCCTCGACGACCTCGGAAATCGTGAGATCAAAGAGGCGCAATCTCTCCTGGTCGACATTCACCTGGTATTCGGGGAGTTCGCCGCCAATGGCGACGACTTGGGCGACGCCTGGGATTGCGAGGATTTTGTTGCGCAGGACGAACTCGGCATAGGAGCGGATGTCCATGGCGTTTGCCGAGCCATCAGGAGACGAGAGCGACACCAGCATGATTTCGCCCACGATCGAGCTGATGGGCGTGAGTTCGACATGGACATCGTCGGGAATGTCTTCGCGCACGGTGGCGAGGCGTTCGGCGACGAGTTGGCGAGCGCGATAAAGATCGGCGCCCCAGTCGAGATCGACCCAAACGATGGAAAGTCCAATTGCGCTGGAGCTGCGCACGCGGCGCACGCCGGTCATTCCATTGACGGCGGCTTCGATGGGGAACGTGACATACTGTTCGACTTCATCGGCGGCGAGCCCGCCGGCTTCTGCCATGACGACGACGGTGGGCGCGTTGAGTTCGGGGAAGACATCGACACTCATGCGCGGCACGCGGTAGGCGGCATATCCAGTGACAAGCACTGCCGCCATGAGCACGAGCGACGAGTAGTTCAATGAGAATCGGATGAGTGCTTTGAGCATGTGATGCGTCCCTTACTCGTGCTCACCAGAGTGGAAGGTGCCGTCGGAATGGAAGTGCCCGCCCTGCTGCTGCCCGTTGCTTGCGGAGGCAAGCATGAGTTGGAAGGCGCCATCGAGCACGACTTCATCGCCTAGGCGCAGCCCGCTGTGGACGACAGTCCAGCGGCCGTCGTCGATGCCGAGGTCGGCTTCGATGCGGATGGCGCTACTTGGATCGGCGGGGTCGCGGCGGAAGAAGACCGGCGTGAGCCCGTCGCGCTGGACGGCGGCGTTGGGAATGGCGAGGACGGGCGCGGCGGTGGCATCGGTGACGATCTCGAGTTGTGCGGAGATCCCGGCGCGCGCCCAAGGCGCCAGTGCATCGGGCGTGACGAAGAGGTCGACTGTTCTCTCGTTTGGATCGCCTTGGAGACCGATTGCGAGCGTGCCCGGCATGGCATCTGCAAGGTCGATGGAACCGACGGCACGTGTGGGCGCCGGGGCGACGATGCGCGCCGGAAGACCTTCGGTGAGTCGCCCGAGATCACTTTGCAGCCCGACAGCACGGAAGCGCAGCTGATCCGGGCGCACGACCGTGAGGACCGCGACTTCCTCGTTGGCCCATGAGCCATTGGTCAAGCCAAGCGATTCGACCACGCCAGCTTCGGCGGCATGCACAGCGATCGTGGAAATGGTGCGCCATCGCGGGTGTGCGCCGGGTTCGGCGTCAATCTCACTGATCAGGGCGCTGACTGGCTCTCCGACGAGTGTGGCGGCTGAGTCGAGAAGGAAGTCTCGGTTGGCGCGGGCGGCGATAAGTTCCGATCGTGCCTCGGCCTCATCGGCTTCGAGCTCGGCTTCTTTTTCGAGTACCTCGGCGAGGTCTGACTCTGCAATGGCCAGGGCGCCTTGCGCTTCACTGAGTTCTGCGATGCGTCCGCCCCCCACTTCCGCGACGGTTTCGAGCTGGGTGATGCGTTCGCGGCGCACGTCGATGATGCGCTGGAGCTGCCGCTCGTGGTTCTGGTGCGCCTGTCTGAGCGGCCCGAAGCTTTCGAGGCGGGTCTGGAAACGGTCGATGGATGCGTCAGCATCTGTGAGTTGCTGCTGCAATTGTCGCCAGGCGGGGGAATCGATCCGGTAGAGCAAGGTTCCGGCCTGGACCTGCTCGTATTGGTTCACGTGCAGTTCGACGCGGCCCGGGAGCATTGTGCGGTATTCGCGCTTTGCCGTCGGGAGATACTCGAATCGCCCTGGCACGCGCAGCGTCTGGGCGACGCGGCGCGCCTCGACTTGCACGAAGGTGATGCCGAGGTTTTGCCGCACTGCCGGCGGAATGGCGATGCGGTTCGATGGCGCCGCTGCTTGTTCCATTGCAGGGTCATGGTCGTCATGGACCACGGTGTGATCCGGGTGCTGGTCACAACCAAGACACCCGCAGGCGATGAGGATGCAGAAGACGATGTAGCACGCACGTTGCACTTTCATGACGCGTCTCCAACTGATGGCCTGATTCGTGTTTCTATTGCTTGGTCGGGCGTGGATGGCTCGACCGGTGCGGGGAGCGGGCGTTGCGCCGGCCCGAGCAGCTCTGCGATGGTGATCGCGGCGTCGAGTTCTGCGCGCTTCAAGGCAAGCAACTGTGATTTTGCTTCGAACTGTCGCGTTACTGTCTCGAGGAGGAGCAGTGCGTCGACTTCACCCAGCTGCGCGATTTGTTCGATCTCTTGTGATTGTTCGGTCAGCATTGGGACGATGTGGCCCTCGTACTGTGCACGCTGGCGCTGGGCGGCTTGGTGGCTTGCGATCGCGGATGCATATTCGTGGGACACGCGTTCAAAGGCGCTCTCTGCGTGCGCTCGCGCGAGTTCCCGGTGTGCTCGGGCTTCTGCGATGCCTGCCCGATTGGCGTTGATGAGGGGCAATGGCAACGACAGGCCAAGGAGCAGACGGTCGTCGTTGGCCTCACTGCCGTAGCCGGTCCCGATTGTGATGTCCGGAAACTGTTTGCGCACTTCAAGGCGCAGTGTGTGCTCAGCGACTAGGTAGGCCGCTCGTTGAATGGCAAGTTGCGTGTTTGCCTCGATCAAGCGCTGCATCGGCTCTTCGGGGGGCACAAGCTCGACTGTGGTCAGGCTTGGGTGCAGTGTGACGCTTGTGTCCGGCACGAGGCCCATCAGGCGAAGGAGGGCCAGTCGCGCTTGCTCTCGAGCCAGTTCGGCATCGGCCAGCGCGGCGGCTCGACTGGCGCGTTCGATGCGAAACAGGCGACTCTCAGGGTGGCTCAGTTCGCCGGCTCGCTCGAGTTGGTCGGTGATGGCACTGATCCGTTCGACTTGGGCAACCACGTCGCGCAGGAGCGCTGTCCGTTCCACGGCAACGGACCAGGCGGCCCACGCGCGGCGCACGCGGGCGCGCGTCGACCACTCGGCATCGACGATGCGGCGCAGCTGAGCTTCGTAGGCGGCACCGGCGCGATCCATTTCAATGCCAAGCCTGCCGGAAACCGGCATCGTGAGGTTGAGCGTGAGCCCGTACAAGAATGGAGCGGACGGGTTCATGATCTCGGCGCCGTCGAAACCAAACTCGGGATCTTCCCATCGCCCCGCGTGCTCGTGGGTCGCGCGTGCGACGCCGGCTTCGAGGCGCGCAAGTCGAAGGTCGGGATTGAAGAAGAGGGCAACGACTTCCGCCTCGGCGCATGACAGGCCATCGGCCTGGTCGAACCGGTCCGGAACCAACCCGTCCTGTGCTGCGAGGCGCGCGGCAAATGCTTCGAGCGGTTCGGGTCTTGCGAGGCGCGCGGCGACATCGAGGCGATGGGCCTCGAGATCGAGCGGCGCGCGCTCATATGATTGACAGCCAACCAGCAGATTGATGACAACACCTGAGCCGATGCTCAGCATCGCCACCCGCCCGAAGCGCGGGCGCGTTTGGACATTCATTTCTTGATTGCTCCTGTCCAAGTTCACGAGAGACCACGCCGCGTGCGGGGCACGCGCGCGTCGCGATTGTGAAAGCTCTGACAGGCGTTAGATGAGCAGGCGTGTTGAGGACACGACGGCGAGCCGTTGCCGCCCACCGGGGTCTTCGTCGGCGAGACGAGGCATCGGGCGATCCGGTGCCCGCGTGTCGTAGGCGTGCAACGTGCTGGGCTCGTTGCCCGCGGGCGCGATGGCAGGCGCGGTGTCCCGGCCGCGTGTGGAGACAAGTTCGGTCAGCGCCAGATCGATATCGATGCAGCCGCAATCGTGTCCGTGGTCATGATCCGCGTCGACCAGCGCTAGGTCATCGTGGTGATGGTCGCAAGGGCCATGGTGGTCAAGCTGCACTTGGGCATGTTCATGGTGTCCACCACCCAGGCAGAATGTGGCGACGGTGCCAAGGCCCCCCAAGATGGCCTGGAGCATGACCGCGGCAAGCAAGATGATGGCGCAGGCCCTTCGAGTCATCACAGGATCGTATCGGTGATCCCGCCGGCAGCCTGCAGATTGGTCGAGTCGACACCAAAGATCGCGCAGTTCGCGCCGGTTGGCGCGCCTTTTTGTCACCGGCGCGGGTTGCAAGCCCCCGGAGACGAGGCGCAGGTGCTATACTGGAAATCCGGAGGTTGATTTATTGAATCGGCCTCTCGTTTCCTGGGTTGGGCGAGCGGACAGAGCGCCTCGATGGGTGGTGTCCTGTGGGCGGGTCGAAACCAGGTGGACGGATGCGGTTTGGCGCCGGTGCGGCGCTGCGTTGTCACAAAGCAACTGTCGGTTTCGCAGCGCTCTTTGCGTGCGCAGCGGTGACGTTCGGCGCGGATGTCGATGCAAACCGTCGGTGTTTGGAGTGCCACGGGCAAGAGCACATTGCGGAGTTGAACCCGCAAGAGCGACTGTCGATGGTGGGCACGTGGCTTGACGCGGACAACCCACCGCCCGCAGGGTGGCAGGCCCAGGTGTTTGAGCTGACGGGTGATGAGCCTGCGACGCGGCCGAATCTCTTTATCCGGACTGATGCGCTGATCGGCAGCGTGCATGAAGAGGTGCGTTGCGTCGAGTGCCACGAGGATGCGGTGCGCCTGCCGCACGAGCCCCGGCTCGAGCTGCGCACGTGCGCGACGAGCTGCCATGAGCAGGAGGCGCAGGCCTATCCGACCGGTTCACACTATGAGGCGCTCCAGCATGGGGATCCCTTGGCGCCGACGTGCGCGTCGTGCCATGGGGGGCACCAGATCAAGCCGATCGGTGACTTGCAGTCGGAGCAGCACCGCCTGAACAGCATTTTCATGTGCGCGGAGTGTCACGAGCGGCATATGAAGGATACGCCGGGTGGGTACAAGCCGCGGAGTCATATTGAGGCGTACTTGCAGAGCGCGCACGGGCGGGCGGTAGCGGAGAGCGGGCTGGTGGCGGCACCGACGTGTTCGGATTGCCACGCGGCGCATGCGGTGCATCCGGTGGACCATCCGGACTCGCCCGTGCATCGCGACAAGATTCCGCAGACCTGCGGCAATTGTCATGTGGGGATCTTGAAGATCTATGACACGAGCATTCACGGGAAGTTCGCGCGTGAAGGCAACGAGGACGCGCCGGTATGTACGGATTGCCACACGTCGCACGAGATCGTGCATCCGGATCAGGTGGCGTTCAAGCTTGCGTCGAGTGATCGGTGCGGCGCGTGCCACGAAGATCGCATCACGCACTATCGTGAGACGTTCCATGGCAAGGCGCTCGCGCTTGGGCAAGGGAATGTGGCTGCGTGTTTTGACTGCCATGGGCACCACGACATCGTGAAGATGGATGATCCGGCGAGTCGCCTGGTGGGCGAGCGCAAGCTGGAGACGTGTCGTCAGTGTCACCCGGGCGCACAGATGAAGTTCACGGAGTACATCGCGCACGCGGACCATCTGAATCGCCAGTTGTACCCGGTGTTGTACTGGACGTTCATCTTCATGACGGCGATCGTGATCGGGACGTTCATGTTCTTCGGCGCCCACACGATGATGTGGTTCACACGGTCGATGGTGCTCTTTGTGCGCGATCGGAAGAAGTTCAAGGAGATCAAGCGCCTGAGCCGCGAGGACAAGGAAGCGTATGTGCGGTTCACGCCTCTTCAGCGGTTCCTGCATGTGCTGGTGATGACGAGTTTCCTGCTGCTTGTGGCGACGGGCATGCCCCTGAAGTTCTATTACACGCACTGGGCCAAAGAAGTGGTGCGCTATATTGGCGGCCTGGAAGCGGCGTCGCAGTTGCATCGCCTTGGGGCGGTGATCACGTTTACGTACTTCTTCCTACACATCGCGGCGATGTTGGCGGCGGGCGTGAAGAACCGCACGCAGTTCCGCAGTCCGAAGACTGGGCGATACAGTGTGATCCAGTTTCTGAAGGTGTTCTTCGGGCCGGACTTGCCCTATCCGCACATCCAGGATTTCAAAGATTGGTGGGCGCATCAGAAGTGGTTCTTTGGGCGCGGGCCCCAGCCGCAGTTTGATCGCTGGACGTACTGGGAGAAGTTTGACTATCTGGCGGTGTTCTGGGGCGTGACGGTGATCGGGCTCAGCGGGCTCGTGATGTGGTTCCCGGTGTTCTTCACGCACGTGCTCCCGGGCTGGGCGATCAATGTGGCGTTGATTGTGCATAGCGATGAAGCGCTGCTGGCGGCGGGGTTTATCTTTGCATTCCACTTCTTCAATGTGCACTTCCGGCCGGAGAAGTTCCCACTGGACTCGGTGATGTTCTCGGGGCGTATCAGCAAGTCGGAGATGTTGCACGAGCGCAAGCGCTGGTATGACCGCTTGGTCGCGACGAATCGGCTTGACTCCATTCGGTCGCGCGATGAATGGACACAGTGGCGCAAGGTTGTTCATCCGCTTGGGTATCTGGCGTTTGGGCTTGGATTGGTGCTGCTCGTGCTCATCGTGTATGCGATGGGCGTGCGCCTGCTCAGTGGAGGGCATTGACGGAGCGCGTTGGACCGACGGAACGAGCACGCACTTGGAAGGAGACAGGCGGTGTGAGATGAATGCGGCGAAGCTGATCTTCCTGGCGATGATCTTTGGCCTGACGGACAGCGTCGGGCTTTGTCAGGCCGCGGCTCAACCAACTGAAACGCAGTACAACGATGCGCTGGATCGGCGGTGCATGCAGTGCCATGGGCAAGCGCACATTGCGAGCCTCGGGCCCACGGAACGGCGCGCCATGGTGGGGACATGGCTTGACGCTGACACGTCGCCGGATGCGGCGGCGCAAGAGGAGCCACTGACTGGAGATGAGCCTGCAGAGCGCCCCGAGTTGTATGTGCTGCATGCGGATCTGGCGGCGAGCCCGCATGCGGATTTGCGCTGTGTGGATTGCCATGAAGACTCGGCTCGTTTGCCGCACCCAGCGACACTGAACCGGGCGACCTGTGCGCGTGCGTGTCACACCGAGGTTTGGGAGCAGTATTCCGAGGGCTCGCACAGCGAGGCGTATCAGATGCACGATGCGCGTGCGCCGACGTGTGCGTCGTGCCATGGCGGGCACGACATGCGGCGCGTGGACGATCGCGCGGCACCGCAGCACCGATTGAACAGCTTGTTCTTATGCGGTGACTGCCACGCGGAACACGGGCCAAGTGCGGAGGGCGTTGCCTCCGCCCAGCGCGTGGCAAGCTACTTGGACTCTGCGCACGCCAAGGCACTGACTGAGGCGGGTCTGCTTTGGGCGGCGACGTGTTCTGACTGTCACGATGCCCATGGTGTACACAAGGCGGACGACCCGCGCTCAACGGTGTTTCGTGACAACATCCCGCATACTTGCGGTAAGTGTCACGAGGGGATCGAGGAGGTGTATGACACGAGCGTGCATGGCCAGTTGCTCGCTGCGGGCGATGAGCGCGGGCCGGTCTGCACGGATTGCCACACGGCACATAGCATCACGCGCGCGTCGTCGCAAGCATTCATGCTTGACATCATCAATGAGTGCGGCGAGTGCCACGACACGGTTCACAATGGCAGTGGACGTCGCGGCTCGTTCTATGAGACGTATGTCAAGAGCTATCACGGGCAGGTGTCGAAGCTAGGTTCGGTGCGGGCGGCTCGGTGTGGTGACTGCCATGGGCATCACGACATTCTGCCGCTGGCCGATCCGGATTCGCGCGTGGCGCAACACAACCTGATCCGCACATGTGGGCAGGCGGGCTGCCACGAGAACGCGAATGCGAGCTTCGTGAAGTTCGACCCGCATGCGGACTACACGGACCGGAAGAACTACCCGGTGCTGTACGGCGTGTGGTGGTATTTCATCATCGTGATGTCGAGCGTGTTCACGTTTTTTGGGTTGCACACGCTGTTGTGGTTCCTGCGTTCGATGGCGCACCGGGTGCGTCACGGCCCGCTGCCCAAGCGTCCACCCGCGGAAACGCAGATCAGGCGGTTCACATCGCTCAATCGCGTGAACCATGCGTTGGTCGTGCTGACGTTCTTTGGGCTTACGGCGACGGGCATCCCGCTGGTTTTCTCAGAGCAGGGTTGGGCAAAGATGCTTGCGGGCTTGTTCGGTGGTGTGGAAGCTGCGGGTGTCATCCACCGCGTGTTTGCGACGATGCTGTTGCTCAACTTCGTGCTGCACTTCATTGGTCTGGGGCGGTCGTTTGTGCGTCGCAGCGGTTCATGGAGCAGATGGCTGTTCGGGCCCAACTCGCTCGTGCCGCGCTGGAAGGATGTGCGCGATTGCGTCGGGATGTTCGGGTGGTTCTTTGGGCGCGGGCGGTTGCCGCGCTTTGATCGGTGGGCGTACTGGGAGAAGTTCGACTATTGGGCGGAAGTATTTGGCTCCATGATCATTGGCGGCTCGGGCTTGCTGCTTTGGTTCCCGGAGCTGGCGTCGAAGATCTTCCCGGGCTGGGCGTTCAACATTGCCATGATCGTGCATGGGTATGAGGCACTGCTGGCGATTGGGTTCATCTTCACAATCCACTTCTTCAACGCGCACCTGCGCCCGGGCATCTTCCCGGTCGACGAGGTCATGTTTACAGGCAGTGTGCCTGAGGAGGAGTTGAAGCACCATCGGCCTGAGGAATATGACCGTTTGGTCAAGAGTGGTCGCTTGGAGTCGCTGCGCGTGCCGGCGCCACCCAGGCACCGACGTGGCCTGCACATTGCGCTTGCGATCGTGTTGGTTGGTACGGGTGTGACGTTGTTGACATTCATCATCATCGGAGGGCTGCAATCGGTGTAGCGAGGCGGCATGTCATCCACGAAGGGTCCAGCTCGAACTCGCACAGGGCGACGGCGCATGCGCCTGATTGCTGTGGTATTGGCACCGGTGCTGGTTGTGGTCCTGGGCGGCGCGGTTGTGCTTTCGAGGGAGAAGCAAACGACTCCCGCGCGGAAGGCAGTGCCGCCTGTGGTCATGCCCGCGCAGGTGGTTGAGCCTGCGCCGCGTCCGACGCGCGTTGTCGTGTTTGAAGAGGGTTGCTTGGGTGCGGAGTGCCATGGGCCCATGGCTGATCGACCGTATGTGCATGCGACGTTTGCACAGGAGGCGTGCGATCAGTGTCACGCGCCTGATCAG
This sequence comes from Phycisphaerales bacterium, assembly GCA_020427635.1. GTDB lineage: Bacteria > Planctomycetota > Phycisphaerae > Phycisphaerales > UBA1924 > JAGQOH01. The sequence goes on along the minus strand of JAGQOH010000060.1, from coordinate 7,991 downwards.
GGCGGGCACGTGTATCCGCAGCTGGCCTCGACGGAGAACACCTGCACAGAATGTCACGATACCGGTGCACATCATCTGTATCAGCACAAGGCGATGAGCGAGGAGGCGTGCCTCGCGTGTCATGACCCGCACGCATCGGCGTCGCCAGCGATGCTTGCTGCTGACACCGTTGTGGCGACGTGTACGCGTTGCCACCCGCGCGAGCGCGGCGGCATGGCGCATGCGCCCTATGCTGACGGACAGTGCACGGAATGTCACGATCAGCACGGGGCAGACAATCGGATGCTACTTCGGGGTGGGCTTGGAGAAGACAATTGCCGACTGTGCCACGGGCCGATTGTGGGGGCAATGGAGCGCGGCACGTTTAGTCATCTTGAGGTGGATGGGCGTTGCCTTGGGTGTCACAATGCTCACGCGAGTCGGCGTGAACACTTGCTGCCGGCCCCTGCGCGTGACCTGTGCGTGACTTGCCATGACGACATCGAAGCGACGATTTCCCGTGCGCGTGTGTCGCACGACTCGGTGCTGCTTGGCGATCAGTGTGTGACATGCCATGATCCGCACACGTCGGAACATCCGTCGATGCTGCGCGCTACGCAGGCGCAAGTGTGTATGTCTTGCCATGAGGATGCGGTTGTGGGTGCTGATGGCAAGAAGGTCGCGGGCCTTGGCGCCGAACTGAAGTCGGCGGCGCTGGTGCATGGCGCCGTGCGCATTGGCGACTGCAGCGCCTGTCACAGCGTGCATGGCGGAGAGCATGCGAGCCTGCTTCGGTCGGTGAATCCCGGGGTGCTCATTGGGGCGTTTGACATTCAGAACTTCGCCCTTTGCTTCTCGTGCCACGATCGCGGCCTGGTTGATTCGCCCACCGCGACGCTGTTCCGCGATGGCCTGACGAACCTGCACGGGGTTCACTTGAAGGCGGACGGGATGTCCGGGGGCTGCGAAGACTGTCACGCGGTGCATGCGGGCAACCGACCTCGCTTGATTGTCGAGACTTTGCATTACCAAGGTTCGGACTGGGCGACTCCTATGAACTTTCGCCTTGCTGCGAACGGCGGCAGCTGCGCGCCTGCGTGTCATGAGCCGATGCGTTATTCGCGCGAGGATGGAGGTGCGCCATGAGAAAATCGCTCATCGCGTGGCTTGGGCTCTTGGTGATGGGCGCCGGCGCTCAAGGCCAACCCGTTGTGCTGGACTCGACGGGCTCGACGGCGCCGGCGCCGACAGCGGCGGTTGCGCGTGTTGGTTGCGTCACTGCTGAGTGTCATCCGGGCGTGAAGGACTTCCCGTATTTGCACGGTCCGCTGCGCGTGAATGGCTGTGACGGTTGTCACGAGCTGATTGATGAGGCGACGCACAGCTATCGGTACTTGGCGGAGCGAGCGGAGATGTGCGCGTTGTGCCACATTCCGGAAGCTCAGGAAGCTCCCGTGCGTCATGCGCCGTTTACGGAGGGCGAGTGCCTTTCATGTCACAGTCCGCATGGTGGGCAAGGCACTTTGCTGCTGCGCGGCACACGGTATGCGGAGGCGTGTGCGGCGTGTCACGAGGATGTGACGGGGGCCCACGATCGCGTGCATGGCCCGGCATCGGTGGGCGCCTGCGGCGCGTGTCATGAGCCGCACCAATCGCAATTGCCCAAGCTGCTGTATGCAGAGGGGCGCGACCTTTGTTTGCGGTGCCACATTCGCACGGGATTGGAGATTGAGAACCAGCCGGTCGTGCATGGGCCGGTGCTTGGCGATTGCTTGGTGTGTCACGCGCCGCATGCGACGGACAACCCAGCGATATTGCGGCAAAGTGCGCAAGCGCTGTGCGAGGAGTGTCACGAAGATATTGCGAACACAACGCACAATGCGTCCGTGCAGCACGCGGCGGTCACCGAGAATCGGGCCTGTTTAAACTGCCACACGCCCCATGCAAGCGAGCACACTGCACTGTTGCGACACGACGTGACGATGCTGTGCTTTGAGTGTCACAACAAGCCCGTGCAGATGCCCGATGGCACAGAGCTGGTCAACATGAAGGCGCTGATCGAGACAGGCAAGAGCCTGCACGGGGCGATTACCGATCGCAGCTGTGCGGAGTGTCATGAGATTCACGGCGGCGGGCACAGGCGATTGCTTGTTCGGGAGTATCCGTCGGACCTCTACTATCCCTTTGCGGAGTCGGCCTATGCGCTGTGTTTCAGCTGCCACGATCATCAGATGGTGCTGCTTGCGAAGACAGAGAGCGCGACCCAGTTCCGCAATGGCTCAGACAACTTGCACTACATCCATGTGAGCAAGGACGAAAAGGGGCGCTCGTGCAAGGTGTGTCACGATGCGCACGCCGCCAGTCGAGACAAGCACATCCGCAACAGCGTGCCATTCGGTCCGAAGGGGTGGCAGTTGCCGATCAAGTTCGAGCAGCTTGAGAACGGCGGGCGCTGTGCTGCGGGATGCCACCAGGTGTATGAGTACAACCGTCTTGAACCCCGGACCTATCCAGCGATGCGCGCCGAAACCGGATGGAACGGCGCGGATCTGGTTCCGGGCTCTCGCATTGATCAAGGGAATGATGCCGCGGGCGCCCCACCGCCCTCGGCTGTCCCGACTGAACCTCGAAAGGAGTAGACCATGCGCGCGAGCAACAAGTGGATACGGGGCCTGAGCGCGCTCGCCATTGCTTTGGCCATTGTGCAGCCGGCCAGCGGAACTGACGAGCTGCGCGGGTTGAAGAAGGGCGAGCCCGTGCCGGCGTACCGGTTGCCGGCGATTGACGGATCCGTGGTGGACAGCGCTACGCTTGACGGGTCGGTCGTCGTGTTGGTGTGTTTGTCGGCGGAGCAGCGCCGTTCGGAATTGGCGGCGCTCGAGTCAGTTAGCGTTGTGCAGGAACTGGACAACGAGGCGGTGCGTTTGTTCCACGTCACTGCGGATGTGATTCAGAAGAGCTACTTCGAAGCGTTTCGGGCCGAGCGCTCGATCACGACGCCTCTTGCGCTCGATGCGGACCGGGGGTTCCTGGGCAAGCTGGGCGTGATCGTGTTGCCGACGACGATTATCGTTGACCGCGAAGGCAAGCTCGCGCATGTGATACCGCTGCACAGCTCCGGGTATAAACAAGTGCTGAGTGCCGAGATTCGGCATGCGCTCGGCGAACTGAGCGACGATGAGCTCGAGCAACGGACGGCGGCGGTGGACAGCACAGGCTCGCCCAAGAGCTTTGCATCGGCGCATCGGGCGTTGGCACGGTCGATGCGCGAGAAGGGCTTGCTTGATGCGGCGAAGGGCGAGTTGCTCAAGGCTCGCGAGGCGGATCCGGACAACCACGAGGTGATCCTGGATCTGTGTGACCTGGACTTGGTGTTGGGCGACTTGGACGAGGCGGATGAGCTTGTTGATCGCGTTTTGCGGAGCCAGCCCAACCATCGGCGCGCGGGCCAGTTCAAGGGCATCATTCTGTTCAAGCGAGGCGAGTATGACGCGGCGGAGCGGATGCTGACAGAATCGCTCACACTCAACCCGCACCCGGAAGTGGCGCAGTACTACCTTGGCCAGATCTGTGAGCGCAAGGGGCAGATCGAGTTGGCGCTGGAGCACTATCGCGCGGCGCTGCAGCACGTGCTGGACGAGCCGTAAGGAGAGCCTATTCCCAACGAACAGTGTTTGCGGCGGGGATCAGCTCCCGTTCTGAGCGTTGTGGGTTTAGTGCATTGGCGACGTGTACGCGTTTGATCGCGGCGTTGAAGAGTGACCAGCGCAGCTCCACCGGTCCATGCATTGCGTTTGCATGGTCATCACTGCGCAGCCGCACCAGTGCGCAGCTGGACCAGTAAGACATGGATTCTGTGGGCTCGTGAGGCGACTGGTTGGTGCAGTCATCCAGCGGCCCGAGTAGCCGAACACTGTCGATGTGCAGTGGTTGTTCGTGGCCATCAATGCGCAGTTGGATGCTGTTGCGCAGTTGCATCGCAAATGTGTTGATCGCGGGCGCCGCCTCTCGGGGCGACACCGCATCGGGTGTGACATGTTCGATGGGCTGCCATGTCGCGAGGATGGTCAGCGGCACGCACACATCGATGTATGCGCCGTCGTCGTCGACACCGACCAGCGTTTGCAGCCGATCAAAGCGGTGATTCCAAAGCCAGGCTTCTGCTGGCATAGTGGGCGTTTGGAGGTGCGACGCACGGACGGTGGTCGCGCCGCCGCGTCCGGAGATGCGCGCGACGCCGTCACTTCCCAGTTGGCTCAATTGCAACATCGCGCCATGTTGTGCAAGCACGGAGTCCGGCTCCATGCGGAGTGACACCACGCCCAGCGGCGATGCGCTTGCGAACACGAGGTGGGCATGGTTCTGCCCATTCGCTTGCCGCGTGAGACGTGCGTCCTGTGCCAGGAGGAGTGAGCCGGCTTCATTGACGATTACAAGCGATCGCAACATCGCTTGAGCGAACTGATCCGAGCGCGTGGGGCCGCCAGCCTCGACATCGAGATGTTCCAGGTCGCGCTCGAGGACGGGCACGGCGATGCGGACTTCCGACCCTTCGATAGACATGGTGCCTGCGATGATGAGCATCGGGTGCGCGAACAGGCGCGGCGTCAGGAGCAACGCCATGCTGATCGTGATAATGAGACGCACGAATCTAGTCACCGGCGCGATCCAGATCGATTTCCATGAAGAACGTGCCTTGGCCGCGGTCTTCGGTGACAAAGAGCAGAGCGTCGTAGGCGGCGCCCGGGTTGGGTGTCACGATTGATCGATGGACACCGCCTTGCCCGAGTGAGCGCGAGTCGACGACGCCGAGCAGTGCCCAGCCATCGTGGGCACCGTGCGTGAAGGTTGGGTCGGCGTCTTTGCGCGTGGCGCCCCAGATGGAGAAGTATTGCGGAGCGCGGTCGGCGCCGTGCCAGGAGAACGTGCGAATGGATGGGATGGGCGTGGGCTGGTCAAACGTGGCTACGAATCGTCCCTCGTTGTCATGCCAGACGCAGCGCTCGATGTCGTCATCATTGCGGGCAATGAGTCCATCGTTCAGTCGCGGGAGTGTTCCCTCGACGACACCCGAGCGCCAGTGGACGGGCCACTCGCCTTCAGGATCGACGACGCGGAATTGAAGCGTGCTTCCAAAGTCATTGCTGGAGGGCGCGGGGCTGGTGATCGCGTCGGGTGTGTCGAATCGGTCGACACGCACCTGCGCGTCGGGCTCGACGCCTTCGAAGACAGGCGTGGGCGGTGGCGGATAGACGTGTCGCAGCGCCAACGGACCATGCGCAGCAAGGGTGTCATACAACGGAGCGGCGGGGCGCACGCGCGCGTTTGCGCTGCTTACGGCGCTGGCTGCCAGGAGCACGACACGCGGGTCGTTCGGCAGTGTGATCTGCTGCGCGTCGAACGGGACTGCGATGTCGTGTTTGAAGAGGTATGCGAACTTGTATGCTTCATTGCCTCGCTCGGGGTGATGTCGATGGGTCGCAAACCAGGCGATTTCCGCCGGCTTGATGAAGCCTGGTGTGAAGCCGACGACACGTCCTTCGGTGCGATAGTCGATCTCAGCGAAGGGACGATCCCAGATGCGATCATCCCACTGCCCGACGAAACCAGTCCACGCTTGTACAGCGATGGTTTCGGGCGCCCCGTCGACTTTGAACGTGGCCTTGCAATCCTCGGTGGCTGCGAGCAGGAAAGACACGTGTGTGCAATCTTCTCCGGGCAAACGAATGGTTTGTCCGGTACACGCGACTGCGTTAAGGGCGCCGGTCTCGCGCGGTCCGGTACGAAAGGTGACCCCATCGACAACGATGCGCTCGGGCAACATCTCCGAGGGATAGCTTCTTCCATCTGCATCCATTGATCCGTCGTTGCGATCGTCGTCCGTACTGATGACATCGCGGTTGAATGGCAACGGGATTGAGGTGGACCGTGCGGTTGTCAGATGCTTCTCAGCACGTGCGAGGCGCACCGAGAAGGCGCGCGGGCTGTAGGGTGTCAAGTCAAAGACCAGTTCGCCCTGGTCGAGCTTCGCGAGGCCGATGCGTCGCTCCTGCCCATCGACTTCGAAGGCGTCGATGATCGGTGATCCGAGCGCGAGGCGCACGCCATGAGCATCTTGTCCCCAAAGCTCCTGAGCACGCACGATGACTCGGTCGGCACTCTCTGCGGCCTTGATGGCGCGCAGGTCTACTTGCGGTGTGCTTACGTGCGCAAACGACACTGAACGTCCGTGGCTTCCGCCGTGCTTGGGCGTGGAGAAGGCGCGGAGTGGCTGGTTCAAGCGGCGTGCTTGCCACTCGCTTTGGCCTTTGCGCCAGTCGCCGGCGTGCCCGTAGAGTGCGTAGCGCATCTCGTGGCGGCCCCAGTCTTGGCTGTGCTGATCGAGGTAGCCGCTGCGCACGCCGGGCGTGTAGAGCAAGGTCAGGCGGAGTTCGCTGTCGGACGGCTTGTCGGAGCCGTACTTACAATCTTCGAGTACAGAGACGCCAAAATCGCCCGATGCGTCGGTGAGGTCGAACCATTCGTGGGAGGGCACTTCGTATTTGACAGGCTCGTTGTTGCCGCGCTCGATCGTACCGAGGCCCCAGTTGTATGTTGCGAGCGGGTTGGAGGCGGTGAGTGGGAAGGAGGCCTTGAGCGCGACTTCGGCGGATTGCCAGTCGATGGAGGTGTCGAAGACGAGGATGTCGCTGTCGCGAGCGAGTTGGATACGCTGGGTGATAATGGAGTCGCGCGCGGCGCGCTGGACTTCGACCGTTGCGCGCAGGGGCCCTTGCTCGAGCACGCGGACCTGCGCCGCGCCGTCGACGGCGCCGATTGGCGGGCGCTGGCGATCGGCCCAGTCCATGTTCCACGCGGGCCACTGTTTGGGGCGTTCGTGGGTGAAGACAAGTTGTGCAGGGGCAGTGAGCAGTTCGCGCTGGAGTGTCTTGTCAAAGATGCTTGCGACATCGCCTGCTTCGTCGAGGCGCACGCGGTAGCGCGCGTTCTCGATCATACTGGCACCTTCCACGCGCGGCCCTTGCTCGGGCTCAACAAACGGACTGCCCGGGCGCACGTCAAAGACGCTCACACTCACCGGTGGGACGTGTGCCTGAACCAGCAGGCGGATCGATTGGTCGGTGCGCTCAAGCAGCTGGCTGGGCACTTCGCTTCCATCGGGCCCGAAGACACGGACGAGCTGCGGAGCGCCCTCTGGAAAGTCGACGGTGGCCTCGGCGAGATCGGTGCGCTCAATCGCGAGGGGGTTGTAGATGAGCAGCGGCACGCCCTCCGTGTTGGTGTCGAGTGCGCGGGACACGCCGGCAACGGCGTCGGTGAGCATGGCGGCGAAGTTGTTCTGCGCGATGATTTCGTCGTTCCATGAATAGGTGTAGGCCCGGGGGATGCTGGTGCCTGGGAGGATGTCGTGCATCTGGTTGGCGAGGAAGCGGACCCAGGCGCGCTCCATGCGCGCGCGCGGGTAGTCGATCGCGCCGAGATGCCAGGCCATTGTGCTTGCGCGTTCGGCGGCATCGGCAAGGCATTCGGATTTGCGGTTCCAGCGCTTCATGTAGGCTTGCGAGCTGAGTGTGCCCGCGGAGTGTTCGGTCAGGAGCAAATCACCCTTGTAGCTCGGGAGGTTCGTGCGCAGCGCAGGCGTGATGTCCTTGTACATCTGGTCGGAGGCGACGAGCGCGACGTGCATCTGGCTGTCGGGATTGTCGACGCTGTCGATGTAGTTTGCGACGTCGGGATCGCGCGGGGCGCCGCCCTGGTCGCCCACGCCGTAGTAGTGGTAGTCGGCCCAGATGCCGAAGCGTTTGCCGTTGGCATTGACGCGCCCGACCCATTCGGGGTTGGTGTCGAGGCGTCCTTGGATCGCGGTGGAATATGGGCCGGGGTCGAGGGCGGCGATGATGGACTTGTCGTCGGGTCCGACCCAGAGGCCGACTTCGAAAGGAATGCCGACGGCGGAACCCCAGGTGAGTTTTTGGGTTGAGAACCCGAGCAGGCCGCAGTGCGCCCAGATG
>JAGQOH010000059.1 GCA_020427635.1 Phycisphaerales bacterium | reverse complement strand
TGCGCCGCGCCTTCCGCACCGCGGGCGCAGACACGGTGATCAGCTCGCTTTGGCAAGTGAAAGACGAATCCACGAGCGAGCTCATGCAGATGTTCTACGAGAATCTCTGGCTGGAAGACATGGGCACACACGCTGCGCTCCGCCGCGCGCAACTTGACATGCTCAATGCGAACCGCCGCGCGAACGCAAACGACCCCCGCCCCTCGACCTGGGGCGCGTTCGTCCTCGACGGCGATTGGCGGTAGGCGATCCGGGCACTGCGGTGCCCACACGCACCGGTTCGGGCGCCTCCTGCAATGTTCGCTCCGGAACCAGCGATTGGGACATTGCGCCATGCAAAAGGGGTCCACGCCGAAGCGCAGACCCCTTTCACTGGCCAAGCTGCCTGGAGCGGGAGACCTCGAATCGCTCCCAGGAGCTACAAGGCTCAGTTACAGCTCTCGCCGAAGTTGAAGAGCATGACCTGCAAGTCATCGAGATCGACCGTGCCGTCGCCATTGACATCAGCGTTTTGACAGTCGGGGTTCGGACCGGGATCACCTGTGCAGGTGTTGAGCGCAATCGACACTGTGTTGCTGTCACGGTTCGCGACAGCCAGGTCATTCGAAGCGTTGGCATCGAAGTCGCCCATCGCGAGCGCGGTGGGGCTTGCTCCCGTGGCAAAGGTAACACCTGCGCCAAACCCACCAGCCCCCGTATTGTTGATCACGGACACGGTGCCGGAGTTTTGATTTGCAGTGGCAAGGTCGGTGCTGCCGTTGCAATCGAAGTCGCCAGCGATGATGTCTGCCGAATCACCGCCCAATGGCCACTCGACACGGTTTGTGAGTGAGCCGCTCACATTGGTCCACACTGTGGCGAAGGTCTCGGTCGCTGCGGCAAGATCCTGCGCACCATCGTTGTTGAAGTCAGCCGCCACGATGCCATCAGGGCGCAGGGCTGGATTCACAGCGAGCGTGGCGCTGAGCGCGAACCCTGCACCATTGTTGGTAAACACTGAGATCGAACGGTCATCGTGATTCGAGACGGCAAGATCGAGATCGCAATCATTGTCCAGCGCGATGAACGCGGCCTGGCGCGGATCGAGGCCAACATTCAGTGTCATTGCCGCAAAGCCACCAAGCCCATCGCTTGTGAGGACGGATGCGGTGTTGTCATCGCGGTTGGCGCAGGCGATGTCCATGGCACCGTCGCAGTTGTGATCGCCGACAGTCAATCCGCGAGGATTTGTGCCGACGGCTGTGGTTGTCCCGAGTGTGAAGCCTGCGCCCGCGTTGTTGATATAGGTGCGAATCGCATTGCTGTTTTGCAGGGCGACTGCGAGATCGGGTTCCGGGCCACCGCCAAACTCTCCTGTAACCAAGTCGCCGGCACCGACGCCTGCGCCAAGCATGATGACCGGTCCCGCGGTGAAGGCGCCAGCCCCATCACCATGGAACACGAGAATTCGATCGGGGCCGTCGACGGTAAACGCGACGTCCACAAAGCCATCGGCATTAAAGAGTCCCGTTGCGACGGCGCTCGGACGTTGCACCGCGGGGATGGTTGTTGGAGGATCAAAAGATTGGGCCGTTGCGGCGCCTGCCACGATCATCAGTGGGGTGAGGGTCGAAACGAGTCTGCGCGTGCTTGAACCGGTCATTGCGATTTGCTCCTTGGTGCCAGGGCCTCCAGCATGCAGGAGCAGGTCGAATGGCAATGTGATTCGCATTCTGTGCAAAAAAGAAAGAGGGCATCGCGCCGAGGAGCGGACACGATGCCCCAACGGGCGTCACTACAGAGACGCCCGCTACTGGCCGCCAAAGCCGAAGAGCAGCAGCTGCAGGTCGTCGATGTTTGGGGCGCCATCGCCATTGATGTCGCCCACAAACGTCGTTTGCCCAAACACTGACAAGAAGATGTTGAGGTCATCGAGATTCGAAGTCCCGTCGCCATTGAAATCGCCCGCCAGCAGTGGCAGTGTGGCGCCCGCTTGTGCCAGCGCTGCGCCCGCGTCAAGTCGACCTGCGCCAAGTTCTCCAGCGTGACCCGGGTTTGCAGCGTCAATCGAAACCGCGGTACTGGCGAGAAGCGTCCGCACTTGGGCCGGCGAAAGCGCGGGTGAAGCGGAAAGCATGCGGGCAGCGGCGCCGGTGACGAGCGCCGTTGAGAAGCTCGTGCCGCTCGCGGATCGATACTCTCCACCAAAGAAGCTAGACACAAGCATCTCGCTTGGTGCGCAGATGGACACACCGGCGCCGTAGTTCGAGAAGGGCGCCAACACATCATTGTCTTGCGTACCGGCTACTCCAATCGTACTGAGCTCAATGGACGATTGTGCCGGAAACTGTGCGGCAGCCGCACTGTCGTTCCCGGCCGCCGCGACAACAAGCACGCCCATGCCCTCGGCAGTCTCGATGGCATCCGCGATGACATTTGCATCGCCCGCAGTTCCAAGGCTCACATTGATGACATGCGCTCCGTTGAGCACCGCAGCGGTGATGCCCTTGGCCACGAGGAATGACGTGCTTGTTCCGTCGCTGGTCATGGCACGGATCGGCATCAGCACTGCGTTCGGCGCCACGTAATGCACAAGTCCGGCGACGAATGTTCCGTGACCTGCCACTTCATCGAAGAGTCCGTCGCCATCCTCGTCAATGCCATTCGGAGCATCCTCGACTGATGGATCGTCCGGAAACACGCTTATGCCTGTCGCGAGCGAACTGATGAGCAACGGATGATCTGTATCGATGCCCGTATCGACAATCGCCACGACGATGGAAGGAACTGGTCCAGGCGCGCGCCCGGGCGGTGCGACTGGCTCACGATTGAGATCCAGGATGAACCGCGCCGGCTGATTCCAATACTCCAATGACGCCCGTGGGAAGAAAAGGCTTTGCGTCGATGGCATCGGCGAACCGACCTCGTACACGACGTCGGCGCTCTTAATGCGCGCATCTGCATCGGCTTGGATCAGGAAATCGGCGACGCTCAGGCCAGGCGGCAGTTGCAGCAGATAATGCGGCTGACTGGTGCCGGTCAGGACGTCAAGGGTCAACGTGCCGTAGGTCGTGTGGATGTCTTCAATGACCTCGCCTTGCTCAAGGCGCACGTCGGCTTGATCGGACAGCGTTGTCGTGCCGGCGGTGGCATAGGCTGCGAGACCCAATCCCCAGATCGCTAGAAGCGCGAACTGTGTCAGAAGCTTGATCATGATGCCATCCCCACTGCAACAAAGTGTCCCCAATGTGCGGGCGAAGCGGTTCCCGTTGCATAGCAGCGCTGCGCGCTTGCAAGGGCGCGAACCACGGACTCTCCCTTCGCCAAATGCTCGTAGAACACGTCGACAAGTTCACTGGTCACCTGGTCATGCGCTGGCCAGAGCGAGGTCACAAGTGCCGACACGCCATTCGCGAGCATCACGCGCGTAAGACCAAAGATCTCAGCGCCTGGAGCAACGCGATTGCGCCCCACATCACAGCAGCTCAAGAAGACGTTCGTGCCGTGCAAGTCCATGCCGAGGATCTCGCGGGCCGTCAGCCAGCGATCGGCCAGCTTAAAGCGCGACTCAAGCGGATCGGTCGCAGAGAATTGCCCGTGGCAGGCCAGGTGAATGTGTGAAGCGCCGGGCACCGATTCGATTAGGTGCTGGGCGGTCGCTTCATCACCCGTGATGAGCTGCGCGCCCGGAAGCCTGGCGGTCACGGACAGCGCTTCGGTCGCAATCTGCGGCGCCAACGCATCGGGCACAGCCAAGACGATTGCGGCGCCATCGCGCAGCTCCCGCTGCGTCGATAACATCCGATGTGCGATGCTTGCGCTCGGAGCAATTGACAGAACAAATCGTTCCAGGAGGTACCCTTCCCGGTTGAGCAGCAGCCCGAACGGCAAGCCAAACATCGATCCGTCGGGCAAGATCGTGATGCAATCCAACCCTGCCAGCACCTCTTTGATCGGCTCGACCAACAAATCGTGCAGTGCGAGTAGTTCACGATCAATGCGATTCTTGGCTCGTTCGGTTTGTGTCGACTCTGCGATCGATCGATTGAGTTGAAAGACGAGACGTTGGATCATGCTGTCTGTGCGCTGGACACTGCAAAGATCTGGGATCACATGAACCCGATCGTTGCGAACAACAAACGCGCCAAAGGAATTGCCCGCTCTGAAGTAGCTCAGGATGCCGCTCTTGGCTGCCAACGTTGCCTGCACGGTGCGCAGGTCGATTGGTGTCGCAAAGATTGGTGCAAACTGCCGAGTCGCGGCAAGCTGACCCTCGATCGTCGCAAGCTCGCGCTCGAGAGCTCGCATCCGAATGCGGTGCGCACCAGCTTGGTTTTCGGAGATCCCGTCCTGCCGATCCATCGCAGAGTAAATCGCATTGAGTTCTGCGCGATTCGATGCCAGACGCTGCACAAGCCCGTGGTCGGCCTCCTGCGACAAGAAGCCTTGGGCAAGCTCGATGTTGCCTTCCATGAGGTCCAAGAGCGAGCGCGATCGCACCTGCTCCAAGAGCTGAAACGCGCTGGCCAGATCCGTCGCATCACGTCGGCGCAGGTGCATCGCCACCAAGTCGGTGTAGGCATCCATGCGATCACCAAGCCATGCAGCTCGAAGGCGATCGGCCTGGAGCAAGCCGCGCAGGCGCTCAACATCTTCGATGGCTTGTTGCAAGGTTGCAATCGCTTGGTCGAGATCGCCCAGATCAGCCATGATCTTTGCGCGCACATGCAACAGGTCAGCTCGCAAAGGAATGAAGCCAAGCCGATCGACCTCCGGAAGAAGTCGCTCGATTTGTTGCATCGCTTCTTGGTCTTGGCCAACATCAACCAGCACGGAGACCAGCAGTGTGCTTGCGCGCACATGCTCATTGGGCCATTGGCGCAGCGTCTTGCATGCGTCAACCAGGATTGCAAGCGCACGATCGGAATGACCGCGCGACCGCTCGATCTGCGCGAGGAGGACGTTTGCTTTTGCGAGCGCCCGCGTCGCGCCCTGCGCGGCAAACTGCGTTGCTGCATCGCTGACGTGCGCTCGTGCTTCCTCAATGCGATTTGATCGCAGCAGCGCGACCGCTGCGGCAAGGCGAGCCCGGGCCGCCTCGTTGGTGAGCCCCGCTTCGTCGAGCACGTTGATTGATGCCAGGCACACGTCAACGGCTTCGCTTGGCAAGCCGACGGCGCTCATGACTTCGGCACGTTCAGTCGCCAACCGCGCCGCGTCGCCGGGCGATTGTCCATCTTCGAGCGACCGGCGTGCATGTTCAAAGTGGCGAAGCGCGTCTGCGATTTTGCCTTGCATGCCAAGCAGATCGGCCAGGTTGCCTTCTGCAATCGCAGCCGCCCGATGCACGCCGCCGTCTGCGAACGCCTGCATCGCGGCGCGGAACGCGGACTCAGCTTCAGCGAAATTCGCCAGTTCAAGAAGCGCCTCGGCCCGGTTGTTCTGCAACTGAGCGACCGCCCCGGGCTGGTCCGCCAGGTACTTCAGCGCTTGATCGAATGCACGTAACGCAGCCGCGGGTTGCTCGCGCATGCGAAGCACGATTCCGAGGTTCGCTCTTGCCTTGGCGGCCATCATGAACTGATCGGCTTGTTCGAATCGGGCGATGGCCTGCTCCGCCGCGGCGGTTGCTTCGGTCAATCGGCCCAGACGAGCTAGCGGTTGCACGCGCGCCTGTGCAACGCGACCTTGCAACGCAGGGTCAAGTGTGCTGGCAAGTTCACCTGCAACATCGAGCAACTGCATGGCCTCCTGGAAACGATTTCCCATGGACAGCGCAAAGGCGGTCGCGGTGCGGGCAGCGACTCGAAGGGGACCGTCGTTCGTTGCGTCGGCCCGCTCGATGACCCATGTTGACGCGTCGATCGCGCATTGCAGATCTTGCATTGCGAGTTCTTGCAACTGCGCAATGCACTGCTCGGCAAGCGACTTGGGAGCGATGCCGCGGCAAAGCGCTAGTCGATCGCACGCCTCATGTTGCATGAGTTTGGCGAGCGAAACCTCAGCGCTATCGCCTTGCGTGATCATCCAATCTCCACCGCCGGGACGACGACGGTCCTGCCTGAGACCTTGACAACAAGGTCGTAGGCGCCGAGTTCGAGTTCGGCATCGAAGTATCCGCCGTCATCGAGTGCAGCGTGCGTCACCACGGCGCCGTCCAAGGTTCTTCGGAACTCCACTTGCCCCTGTGCTTCGCTTCCGTCGTCGTCGATTTGCCCTCGCAGTTGGGCAACGCCGCCGTCTGCTTCCGGTGGCGTGACCTCGATATGCACCTCAACACCTTCCGTTTCGAAGGTCAGGCTGTACAAGGTGGTTGCGCCGCGATAGCCGGCCAATGCAACGTTGCGCGTGTCGCCCACCAAGCGGGCGACGTCGACTGCGATCTTGTCTAGGCCAAGGCGCGACGCAAGGGTGCCTGGCAGCGCGCTGGCCCGTTGGATCGCGGCGTCGTTCAGCGCCCCTACTGCCTTGATCGAATCCATCACGCGGCGAATGGCGCCGACGCGCTTGGCGCCCGCTTCATCAATGGGCACATTGGAAGCTTCCGAGTGCTCGCCGGCCAACTCAACCAGTCGCTCGAAGGCTTCGCTGCTGTCAGGGTTTGGCTTGGACATGCTTGGTTCCCCGTCTCCTAGTGTTCATCAGGAGGCTCGGCCCGCTCCCCTGATTCGCATTCCGGGTTAAAAAATGAGGCTTCTTGGGTCGTTATTGGCCGTCGGCGCCGTCAAGCAACTCGCAAAGGGCCTTGAGACAGCGGGCGCGGCGGGGCCCGATGGTGCCCACCGCAATTCCCAGCGCTCGGCTGATCTCTTCGTAGCTTGGGGTGGGTTCGGTCGCATAGAGCAAACGAAGGAGGTCCTGGCATCGCGCGTCCATGAGGGGCCACACCCGCGCGACCGCCTGGTCATGCGACAGGGCGTCCAGCGGGTCGCTCACGTCGGAGGCTTCCAGCGGTCCTTGGTCAGCGTCGATCGAGAGCGACTTCCGCCGGCGGCGTAGCGTGCGCCAGCACTCGCGGGTGGTGGTCGTCGTGATCCACTTGGGCAGGCTTTGTGGGTCGTCGATCGAGGCGAGGCGCTGATAGAGGATGGTGAAGCTGGTTTGGAAGACGTCGTCACTCTCCTCGGGCGTCAAGCCAAGCCGACGCGGAATCGAATGCACCAGTGGCGCAAAGTGACGCACGAGCGTCTCCCAGGCGAGCTGGTCGCCCTGCAGGCACGCCGACACCCACTCTGGATTGAACACTTCTTGACTCATCGCGGCGGGCGAGTCTAGCACCGGTGATCGTCAAGTCTCGTAGCTGCCGCTATCGGACCAGCATCAATGCACACTCGGGCTGAATCACGACCACGCCCACGGTGCTCCTGCAAGCGAGGCCGCCATGGCGGCAGCCTCTTTGTGCTGAAGGAGAAGTGCGATGCGATGCAATCGGATGGTGACGTTGGTTTTGGCGGTCTGTGCGGTGCTGGGCGTGGGGCATTCTGCGCTTGCGGGCAGTCGGATCGAGACAGAGATTCCGCTCGTCCGGTCGGCAGATGCGCCGACGTCGGCCGCCGGGAAGATTCGGTATCGCGAGCGCAGCGGCCGCCGAGATGTCCGCGCCGAGATCGAGGATGTGCCTGTGGGCGACTACCAACTGTTTGTTGGCGGTCAACTGCGCGCAACGGTCGCGGTTGTTGCGGTGCCCGGCGGCACTGAAGGCGAAGCTGAGTTCCGCGATCCGGTTGAGCCAGGCAAGATTCTGCTGGACTTCGATCCGCGCGGCCAAAGCATTGCGTGGCGCTTCAATGGCGTGACGGTGCTCTCCAATGACTTTCCCGCGCCGGGGAGTGGCGGCAGCCCTGGGAACGCCGGCAGCGATGATTCCAGCTTTGCGTCGCAGAAGAGTCAAGGAATCTTTTCACCTTCGGGCAATGACACCGGCGCTCGCGGCTCGCTCATGATCAAGTCAAAGAAGAGCAAGGCCGATTTGCGCATCGATCTCAGCGGCCTCGATCGCAACAAGACCTACACGATGATCGTCGATGGCATGGAGCTTGTGACGTTCACGCCCAAGAAGAGTGGCAAGGCGAAGCTGCAGTTTTCGACCTCCGCGAACGGCAAGAAGCTCCCGCTCGACTTTGATCCGGCGCAGGCGACCTTCGAGCTCTTGGACGACTCGGGCGCCGTGCTGGAAGCAACCGCGAACGCCACGCCCATCGGAGGCGGCATCGACGCGCCCCAACGGCAGAAACTCCCGATGGCGAGCAGTGGCGCCGACAGTGATGGCCATGCTGAGGCAGAGATCCGTGCGCGCGGCGCCCGCTTGGATTTCCAAGTTGAGGCGGAAGACGTTGCAACAGGCGATTATGAGGTGCGAGTCGATGGCGCGGTGGTCGCGCTGCTCACGGTGACGAACCGGACCCAGGGCAGTACGCAGGGCGAAGTCGAGTTTTCGACTGACCTCTCGGAGGCCGACAAGTTGCCGCTTGATTTTGCACTCGATGGGGCGCTGGTTGAGATCGTGCGTGACAGCGTGGTGTACTTCAGTGTGGTGCTGCCCGAATAGACAAGGCGTCCCAAGCAGCGCCTCCATGCGTTGGCATCGGGATCGGTCAATACAAGGAACCGCTGCAGGCAATTGCAGCGGTTCTTTTTGCAATGGCAAGCAAGCCGCCGCCCGCGGTGTTGTCCAAGGCACGCGCATGGCGAGCACGCGCCGCGTTGATCAGTGATACCAGGGCGTGAGCGGCAGCACGATGGACACGGTGATCAGGACGATGATGACCCACTCAAGCACCTCAAGCCGTTTGATTGAGGTCGAGTCGGACAGCTTCTGGTAGAGGCTATCTGCGGCACTCAACTTGCGTTGCACATTCGCCTGCCATGCCGGAAGATCAAGCCGCATCGCCGCCAGTCGATAGAGGCGCGCAAGGTATTGATTGCCAAGGAGCTTGATGGCGTTGTTGACACCTTCGAACATCACCGCGGCATCGGTTTGGACCGAGGCGAAGCGACGCAACATGCCGCTCGAAGCAAAGACGGGCCAGAACCGCGAACTGGTGAGGGCGGAGAGCGTCTCGTCGGCATGGTCAAGGATCGCGTCAAGCTCGAGGTCCAGCACGCGGAGTTCGAGCAATTCAATATTGGCATGCTGCAACACGGAGACGACATCTTCGGGCTCTGCGTCAAACAGCACCGCGGCGTTCCAATCAACGATTGCAAGGTCGCTTGGGGCGTAGGACAGGGTGGCTTCGGTCGTCCGACGAACCTGCTCGGCCGACAACCCACTCGGCTCCGCTTCGATGGCCTGCGCCAACGTTGCGAGGTTTGATTCCACGACGTCCGACGCAGGCCCATGGCCCCAAGACCGAACGGCGAACACCACGTAGTCCTCGACCGCGTCGGCCAGTTTCGGGCGCTCAACTGCGGGACCGATCGCACGCAGGACCGCCGCCACGCGACGCCGAGCATCTGACTCGAGGGCCTGGTGCCCAAAGATCGCCGCCCCGAGGTGGGGAAGCTCGCCCAACTCGGTTGGCAGTGGCATCGTGTACGTGATCAACGCCGCCCCGAAGTCGTACACCAGAATCTCCGCGGACGTCCGGGTCGTGGTCGCGCCCACGGCGATCGCCTCGCCCTCGACGACAAGGCGCAGCGGCGGCGAGCTGTAATCGAACCAAACCGGGGCCGGTCGACGGGCCCGCACCACGCGCTGGCGGGCGGCCTCCTTGACCAACGGCTCGGCGGCGTCCAGGTCAACCTGAAACCCAATGTCGAAGGCAAAAAAGACGAGCGCCTCCCCATCGATCTGCATCGTTGGCTTGTTGCCTGATGCGGCCATACGCGCGCGCCCTTTCACGGAGTCAAGTTCTGCGAGATAGAATAGCTTCAACGGCGGCCAATCCAACCGCCTGCCCAGGGTGGTCACATGGCCAACAAGCGAAATTCTCGAAGTGCTCAGGCATCCAACCAATCTGCTCAATCCGGTACGGAGCGATCAGGCGTTGTGCTGCCGGTGCATATTCTCCCGCAGCCAGATGACGAGACGTGCGGCCCGACGTGCCTCCACGCGGTCTATCGCTATTGGGGCGAAGACCTTGAGCTGGAGGAAGTGATTGACTCTGCGCGTTCGCTCAATGTCGCGGGCGCCGGGCGCGGCACCCTGGCAGTCATGCTTGGCATCGACGCGCTGACACGCGGGTATCGGGCAACCCTGTACACATTCAACCTCCACGTTTTTGACCCAACGTGGTTCGGTCCTGATGGCTCTGCAGCCGACGACCAGCTTGCGGCCAAGTTGCGCGCTCAGGCCGAAGCGAAGTCAGTCGATGATCCCCGCTTTCGCGTTGCGACCGAGTCGTATCTCGAGTTCCTGAAATCTGGCGGCGCTATTTGTTTTCGCGATCTGACAAGCCGGCTCATCTCGGGCTCGATTCGGCGCGGCACGCCGGTCCTCACCGGATTGAGCGCGACGTATCTGTACCGTTGTGCCCGTGAGTTTGGTCCCAACGATGATTATGACGATGTTCGGGGCGCTCCCGCTGGGCACTTCGTGGTGCTGCACGGCTACGACCCGGAGGGTCGGCGCGTCACGATCGCAGACCCGCTCGAAGACAATCCCGGTTTCGAGAGCCAGCAGTATGTGGTGCCGATGGGTCGCCTGGTGCCGGCAATCATGCTGGGCGTGCTGACCTACGACGCGAATTTGTTGATCATTGAGCCCGCCGATGGCTCGAAGAAGGTGCAGGCCTCGCAGTGAAGCCGTTGCTTGTTGTCGATTCACCGAAACGCTGGCCACTCAAGATTCCTGAGACGGAGTTGGTGTCTTCCTACGACTACTTGGCAGACCCGAAGCTGGCGGAGGGCGCCGGGCGCAAGGTCTTCAATCTGTGCCGATCATTTCGCTACCAAGCTGCGGGGTACTACGTGTCTCTCCTCGCCGAGGCTCGCGGGCACCGACCGTTGCCCTCAGTCAGCGCCATACAGGATCTGCGCCTGGCGCCAATGCTCAAGATCGTCTCCCAGGACTTGGACGAGCTGATTCAAACGAATCTGAGGCGCATCAAGTCTGACACGTTCGAACTCAGCATCTACTTCGGGCATAACCTCGCGGCCGGCCATGAGAGCCTGGCAACCGCCATTTTCAACGCGTTTCCAGCTCCGCTGTTGCGCGCGAAGTTTGAACGCCACGGAACATGGAAGCTTGTGTCTGTGCGCGTGATTGGGCTTGGCGATGTGCCGGACTCACATCGCAATTTCGTGGTCGAACAGGCTGAGCGTTACTTGCGCCGAGCCCCACGAAAGAGCAAAGCAGCCGCCCCGACGAAGTATGATCTTGCAATCCTGCACGACCCCAATGACCCGTTGCCACCGTCGAGCGTGGAGACGCTCAAGCAATTTGTCGCTGCAGGCGAATCCGTCGGCATTGCCTGCGACCTGATCCGCAAAGACGCCTACGGCCGCATCGCAGAGTATGACGCGCTATTCATTCGCGAGACCACGAACGTCAATCACCACACCTATCGATTTGCTCGGCGCGCGGAAGCGGAGGGCATGGTCGTCATTGACGACCCTCGCTCGATCTTGCGCTGCACGAACAAGGTGTATCTCGCCGAGACGCTGGCGCGCCACCGCATTGCAACGCCCAAGACCCTGATCCTGTCTAGAGACAATGCCGAAGCCGGCCTGCGCTCACTTGGTTTCCCCTGCGTGCTGAAGCGCCCGGACAGTTCTTTCTCCGCAGGCGTTTCGCGATGTGACACAGAAAAAGACGCCCCAGGCATGCTGGCCAGCTTCTTTGAAGAGAGTGACCTGCTTGTTGCGCAAGAGTACGTGCCCACTGATTTTGACTGGCGCATCGGCACGCTTGGCGGCGAAGTCTTGTTTGCCTCATGCTACGACATGGCGCCAGGCCATTGGCAAATCGTCGAGCGCGATGCATCTGGCGGTGTCCATCAAGGCGACTTTACCACCGTCGCGGTCTCTGCTGTTCCGCCGGAAGTCATCAAGCTTGCGATCAGAGCCGCCAAGACCATGGGCGATGGGCTCTATGGCGTCGATCTGAAGGTCGTGAAAGGCAAACCCGTCGTTATTGAAGTAAATGACAACCCTAATATCGACGTTGGTGTCGAAGATGCAGCCATTGGTGATGAACTCTACCGGCGCATCATGCAGCACATCTTTTGGAAGCTCGAAGCCCGATGACCACTGCCGCGCAAACTTGGTCTTATCCACTCGGGCTGTTCGACGCATTCGGCATCGAACTGGAATACATGATTGTGGACCGCGACACCCTGGATGTGCGCCCGATCTGCGATGAACTTTTTCGAACCGCGGCCGGTGCTGACACTTCTGACGTCGAGCCTGACGGGCCTGATGGGGTCGTGTCATGGTCAAATGAATTAGCGCTTCATGTGGTCGAGCTCAAAACGCAACGACCCATCGCTTCACTTGATGGACTGGCGGACGCGTTTCAGGATCATGTCCAGCGGATCGATGCGTTGCTGGAGCCAATGAACGCGCGACTCCTGCCGACCGCGATGCATCCTTGGATGGATCCACTCACAGAAACGAAGCTCTGGCCGCACGAGTACAACGACATCTATCGCACATACGATCGCATCTTTGGTTGCCGCGGCCATGGCTGGGGCAATTTGCAAAGCACGCACATCAATCTGCCTTTTTCCAATGACGATGAGTTTGGGCGCCTGCACGCGGCGCTGCGCCTCGTGCTCCCGCTCTTGCCAGCAATTGCCGCAAGTTCGCCTATCATTGACGGTGATTGGTCGCCCATTGCATGCCACCGCATGGAGGTCTATCGCACGAACTCGCAGCGCGTGCCGATGATGGCGGGGCTCGTTGTGCCGGAGCCTGTCTTCACGCGGACACAATACGAGCATGACATCCTGGGCGCGCTTTACGAGCAGATGAGGCCGCTCGATCCTGAGGGCATCCTGCGCCATGAGTTCGCCAATGCGCGCGGCGCGATGGCGCGGTTTGATCGGGGCGCGATCGAAGTCCGTGTGCTTGACATCCAAGAGTGCCCCAGGGCTGACCTTGCGATCGCAGCGCTTGTCATCGAGCTTGTCCGCGCGATTGTTGCAGAGCGCTGGATGAGCTACGAGGACCAGAAGCACATCGCGACAGAAACGCTGCACGATGTGCTGCTCGACACAATCCGCTATGCGGACCGAACGCGCATTCGTGAACGTGCACTACTTGATGCGCTTGGCATTCAACAGAGCTTGGTCTGGGCGGCTGACCTGTGGAGCACAGTGCTTGACCAGGTGATGCCCGACCATCCGGTGTGGACTCCTGTGCTCCGGCGCATGCTCAAAGCGGGCACGCTCGCCAATCGGATCGGCAGTTGCATTCGCCGATTCCCTACCAAGCAGGAACTGCGCGCGCTCTATGGCGAACTTGCCGACTGCCTGCACAATGGAGAGCTGTTCCGTGTCCCCTAACGACGCGCACGACCCGACAATTTTTCTTTTGCTCACCTGCGAGCACGGTGGACGTGATGTTCCTCCTGAGTACGTCGATCTCTTTCACGGTGCCGAGGCAACGCTTGCAAGTCACAGAGGCTATGACATCGGCGCGCTGGGCGTGGCGCTGCGCATGGCGGCTCGACTCTCTTCACCGATCGTGTTCTCAACAGTCACGCGCCTCCTGATCGACTTGAATCGTTCGCCTGATCAACCTGATCTCTTGAGCGAATTCACGCGCAATCTTGATGCGCAAGAGCAGAACCGGCTCATCACGCACTACTACACCCCCTATCGCGAACGGGTTGACCAAATCGTGCGCCTCGCGTTGCATGCTGGCCTGAAGGTGGTCCATGTGGGAATTCACTCCTGCACCGATGCACTCAACGGACAGACCCGCGACTTTGACATTGCATTGCTCCTCGAAGAAGCGCGACCCCGCGAGCGCGCGTTTTGTGAATGCTGGCGATCGGCACTTCAAGATCAAGCCCCATCGCTGCGCTACCGCTTCAACGAGCCATACAACGGAGCCGATGACGGACTCACTACAACACTTCGCCAGCGGTTCCCCGTGACGGCGTACCTCGGCATTGAAGTCGAAGTGCGCCAGGGCTCCATTGGGTTGCCCGCTCAGCAGACGCAGACAGGCGATCTTCTGGCAGTCGCCCTTCACGAGTCTCTGCAACGGTTCGAGCGCGGACGCTAAGCATCATCGAACGTTGGGATTCTGGGCGGGTTGCTCAATCCCAGCCGATGTGCATTGAGGCAATCTGTCCCGCCCATCCCGTAGTCGCCACAGTGGCGTGACCGCACCCCAACCCCGCCACATCCGTATCAACCGGGACGGACGACCCAGTGCATGGAAAACCACCTCTCCGATCTTGAGCTTGTTGCGCTTATCAATGACGGCGATTGGTCCGCACTCGATGGGCTGTACCAGCGCCACAGGGACTGGGCGTTTCGCCTTGCGCTTCGATTTGTCGGCCATCGCGATGATGCGCTCGATGTCGTGCAGGAAGCATTCACCTACATCGTGACGCTCTTCCCGGGATTTGAGCTGACTGCCAAATTCACGACCTTCCTCTATCCGGTCATCCGGCACAGGGCGCTGCGCGCCATTCGGATACGCCGGCGCATGATTGGCGGCGTCGACGATGACCTGCTGCACCTCGCACCGGCGCCGGCCGACGAGCGGAGTGCGTCGCGCGCCGAACTCGCTGACGTCATCGCGACCTTGCCAAACGCCCAGCGCGAAGTCGTGCTCATGCGCTTCGTCGATGGGTTCACGAATGACGAGATTGCTACGGCGTTAGAGATCCCCGCCGGCACGGTCAAGTCGCGCCTCCACAACGCGCTGGCCGCGCTTCGCGACGATCCCAAGACCCGGCGCTACTTCGGGCAGGAGGACCCTTAGTGGCTCGCCAGGGCGCCTTTTCTCGGAATCTGCGAAGTCAATGAACCCCGCCGCCCCGCCGCGGCCTGAACCCAGGAGATGACACCCGCCATGGGCAATCACGAACCAGCCGACCAGGGCCCGATGCCGGAACCCACGCCGGCGTTTGCCCGCGATCTGCAGGCGCTCTTCGACGACGGCGCGACCCACATGAACGCGCCGCACGTCAATGCTGCGATCGCGCAGGCCATCCGGTCGCGCGGCGCGGAGGTGCGCAGGGCGAAGCTTCTCAAGTGGTCAATGCTCTCTGTGAGCAGCGCGGTGGCGGCGGCGTTGGTGCTCGTTGCACTCTGGCCGGGGGCAGCACCCTCGACACCCAGGGCCAGAGCGCCGCTCGCCTCCGCGCAACCCAAGGCGGAAGAGGCCGAGCTGACGACGGCCTCCGGTGCTGAAGCCAAGCCCACGACACAGATGGCAATGGCCGATGCCGCGCCGCCTGCCGAGTCGCTCTCTCGTGCGCGAAGCGATGGCAGTGCTTTCAGCACGCTCATGGAGATGGACGCCCTTCTGCAACCAGATCCGCTCGATGTCGATGGCAATGCACGCGTTGACATCCTTGATGCGTTTGCGATCGCACGCGGCGTGCAAGCGGGCAACGCTCCGGCAAGCTGGGATGTCAATGGCGATGGCGCCGTCACGCAGGCGGATGTGGATGTCGTCGCGCACGCGGCGGTGTCGCTGAGCGGAAAGGGGGCTGCGGGATGAAAGCTTCGCGCGTGCTCAACGTGATGGTGTGTGTGCTGGTGGCGCTGGTTGCGATGACCGCGGCGCTTGTGCCCGACGCCGAGGCGCGGACGCGCAGCTGGCGGCCGCAGGCGGGCTTTGTCGCCATGGACATTTATGTCGATGCGGGCGAGACGCCCCTCGCGGCGTATCAATTCGCGTTTGCTGCGCCCGGCGCGAAGCTCGTTGGCATTGAAGGCGGCGAGCACAATGCCTTTGCACAAGCCCCCTACTACGACCCCGCGGCGCTCGCAGATGGCGGCGCGCCGGGACAGGGCGAGCGCATCATCGTCGCGGCCTTCAGCACGCAACGCGACCTGCCCAAGGGGCGAACGCGCGTGGCACGGCTGCACCTGAACGTGCCGGCTGCGAACGCACCGATTCCGAACGAAATCACGCTCATCACCGCCGGTGATGCAAATGGCAAGCAGATCGAGGCAACAGTGCAAGCGATCCGAGTGGTTCGCGATAACACCGACAACGAAGGAGACGCCCAGTGAAAGGCATCTGGCGCATCGGATTTCTCTCGACAGCTGGGCTCGTGCTGATCGGCGCGGTGTTGTATGGGTGTGAAAGCAATCGAGCGCGCCCAACGGCCGAGCGCATGCAGGCGGTTCCCCTGAGTGGCTCGCTCGCTGCAGAGGAGAACCGCTACGCAGGTGACCGCGACCGAAACGCCCTTGGCGTGGCGACCAACGCGGACGAGGTGTGGATTATTGAGAAGCAGGTAGACGCGTCAAAGCCGGAGCGGCGCCTCAAGGTGCTGTCCGAGGATACTCCTGCGCCTGCGGCACCTGCCGAGCCTGGCCTGGATCGCCTTGTTGATCCGTCGCGACTCACTGAGCATGAGCTCAAGGGCCTTGCCCGCAAGGACGCAACGAGTGACGATGCTCTGCTTGCACCCGGATTTCGCCAGCATCCGGATGAGAATCGGATAACAAGAGACCTCACCTACCCCACCGCGCAGGACATCGGCGCGGGGGCTCTGTGCTGCGTCGTGCCGAACGAGCCGCGCGTGATTCCAGTGCCGCTGGAGCACACCGATGTGAAGGCCTCCATCGCGGGTTACATCGGCTCGGTCAATGTCAAGCAGCAGTACCACAACCCCTTTGATGTGAAGATCGAGGCGACGTATGTGTTTCCGCTGCCTGACGACGCCGCGGTCAATGATTTTGTGATGACGATTGGCAATCGCACGATTCGCGGCATCATCCGCGAGCGCGAAGAGGCCCTGCAGCTGTACAACCAGGCCCGCGCACAGGGGTACACCGCGTCGCTGTTGCAGCAAGAACGCCCGAACATCTTCATGCAGAAGGTCGCGAACATCGAGCCGGGCAAGCGCATCGACATCGACATCACCTATTACCACACGCTGGCGTATGACGATGGCTGGTACGAGTGGGTGTTTCCGATGACGGTTGGGCCGCGCTACAACCCGCAAGGATTCCATGATGGTGTCGGCGCGGCGCCGCGCGGGGTCGCGGGACAGACGGGACAAGCCACGGAGGTGCAATACCTCGCGCCGAACGAACGTTCGGGGCACGACATTGCGCTGCAGCTTGACATTGAAGCGGGCGTACCGATCGAGGAGATCGTGTGCAAGAGCCACGTGATTGAGCAGCGAGCGTATTCGGCGTCGCGCACGCTTGTTGAGCTTGCGGGGGCCGACAGCATCCCGAACAAGGACTTTGTGCTCCGGTATCGCGTGGCGGGCGATCGCGTGAAGACGGGCTTCCTGACGCACAGGACCGATCGCGGCAGCTACTTCACGTTCATGATGTATCCGCCGAGCAGTCTGCGCGATCTCGAACGCGGGCCGGTCGAACTCATCTTCGTGCTCGATTGTTCGGGCAGCATGAGCGGCAGGCCGATTGAGCAAGCGAAAGCGGCCATTGAGCGCGGGCTGTCGCACCTGCGACCTGAGGACTCGTTCCAGATCATCCGATTCTCGCACAACGCATCGCAGCTTGGCGCGCGGCCGCTGGCGGCGACGGCGGAGAACATCGAACGCGGCAAGCAGTACCTCGCATCGCTTCATGGCGGCGGCGGCACGGAAATGATCGAGGGCATTAAGGCGGCGCTTGATTTCCCGCACGATG
Organism: Phycisphaerales bacterium; assembly: GCA_020427635.1. Lineage (GTDB taxonomy): Bacteria > Planctomycetota > Phycisphaerae > Phycisphaerales > UBA1924 > JAGQOH01. Next base: position 760 of record JAGQOH010000059.1, on the reverse strand, counting down.
ACAACCGCCTGCGCTATGTCGTGTTCGCGACGGACGGCTTCATAGGCAGTGAGCAGCAGATCTTGAGTGCAATGAGCACGCGTCTGGGCGCCGCGCGTGTGTTCAGCTTTGGCGTGGGGCAAGCGCCGAATCGGTATCTGATGGATCGGATGGCGAGCGTGGGGCGCGGGGTCGCGGCGTACATCTCGCTCAATGACTCGGCGGTCGACGCGATGGATCGCTTCTTCGAGCGTGTGAGCCATCCGGCGATGTCGGAGATCGCGATCGATTGGGATGCGTTTGGGGCGACACAGGTCTTTCCCGCCAATGCGCCGGACCTGTTTGTAGGGCGACCGGTCGTGTTCACGGGCAAGCTCGATGGCGACATGCCGGGCGAGCTTGTGGTCACGGGTCGTGTGGGCGGGAAAGAGCGCGTGCTGCACATCGACGTGACGCGCGGCGAGACGGCGGACCATCCGGCGCTCGCTGCGGTGTGGGCGCGGAACGCGATCAAGGACCTGACATCGCGGTCGGTGTATGAAACGATCAATGACCTTCAGGGCACGGTGCGCACGCTGGCGCTGGAGTACCGGTTGGTGTCGGCGTACACGTCGTTCGTTGCGGTTGATTCACTCGTGCGCACGGATGGCGACCACGGCATTTCCGTCACGGTGCCGGTACATGTGCCCGAGGGCGTGCGCTACGACACGACAGTGGGCGCACGCGGCGGCTCATGATGGAACATTTTCTTCTTTTGATGCAATTGCGCCTTGACTTTGAC
>JAGQOH010000005.1 GCA_020427635.1 Phycisphaerales bacterium | reverse complement strand
CAATTGCGGGATCGTGCGCTCAGCGCCATCGAAGTTAACCATCATCGCGCCGATGATTGCGTCGTACTTCTGATCAAGCTTGGCGAGCTCTGTCTCGATCGGCACATTCTCTTCGCGAAAGAGTTCGATCTCCCGGCGCGTCCGCTTCTCAAGCAGGGCATACCGCTCGTTGGGCATTTGCGCTGGGTCGCTTCCGAGGCCGACGCGCTCGAACAGTTCGCACTGGCGGCGATCCATCTGGAAGCTCGTTGACTTGAGCCTTGGCGCCACTTCGTCGAGGTATTTCGTCCAGGCGCCGACGGCGTTGCCATCGTCGGTGTGGCACGTCATGCGAATGTAGATGTTGGCGCGCGCCTCACTTGCTGAGGCGTCGAGCTCACCACGGTCCAGGAGCCACGCCTCCAGATCGGGGCGCGTGGCGACCTCGCGCCCGAGCAACTCGGCATAGAGCGGCTCAAGTGCTGCCCACGACGCGCCGTCGACGTCTGCTGGAATGGTGGTTGCCAATCCGCCGCCCAACACCGCGCTTTCCGGAGTTCGTTGCTGCTTGCTCATCACAGATTCTCCTGGCCTCTCCATCGTCAATCGTGTCGAAACGAAAACGCCGCCCCGCATGATACGGGACGGCGTGCGATTTTCATCTGCCGCCAGACGGGTTCATCCCCCGCGGGCGATATCGTCGAGTTCGCGTTCGCGCTCACGGAACCAATCGTCGTCGTAGCCGTTGAGCTCGAACCACCATTTCACATCGCGCACCATGTTCTGCATGGCCCGCAGGTGACGACGCGCGCGGGAGACTTGCTTGCCGCGTTCCTGTTCTGTGCGCGCGTTCTTGGCGTATGCGAGGGCGATGCTGAACTTGTTGAGTTCGACATTGAGCCGTTCTTCGGCGCGCTTGGTCTTGTCGCGGAAGTCGACCATGTGCGCCTCGGCTTCTTGGCCGACCTCGACCCACTCGGTGACACCCATGAGGGTCGCCAGGAGGTCCTTCGTGTCGGCGGTGCCCTTGGACACTGCGTAGCGCTCGGCATCGACGGAGTTGAACGTCAGGATCATGTTCTCGGGAGAGACGAGGAACTTGCCGCGGGGGCGATCGTCATCCTTGAGGCGTTCATCATCCTGGTCGTACCAATACCACTTGACGTTGCCATTCTCATCGATGTCGGCGGTGAGCTCACCAAAGATCTGCATCGCCTTCATGATGGCGGGGTCCAAGCGGCCTGCGCGCGAGACGCGCTCGCCCACTTCGAGGATGTATGCAAGGCCTTTGCCCGTGCCGGCCTTGGCTTGTCCGGGGCCTGTCATGGAGAACATGACGTTGCCACCCAGGTGTCCCGAGGTCATGAAGTAGATTTCTTCGAAGTTCATGGCGGTGAACGCCGCGCCCGAGATTGCACTTTTGATCCACGCAACGACGCGGAAGTCCTGCTTCATGTCGTCGAGCGAATCCATGATGCCTTCGATCGCTGCGACGGCGCCGCCGCCCGAGTCGATGGTCAGGACGACGATGTCGGGTTTGTGAGCGTCGTCGAGATTGCGCAGCACATCCGCGGACTCTTCGATGGCGTCGCCATTGATGTAGGGCCCGACCATGTCTTTGCCCGCGTTTTGATCGCCAAGCGTGAGGAATGCGATCTTCACTGCGCCGGCGGGGATATCGGCAGCACTCTTCGCTTTGCGGGGCGCCTTGGCGGGCGCCTCGTTCATCGCGGGAGTCTCGGTCCTCGCGGACGTCGGTGTTGTCGCGGTCTCAGCATCGTCGGTGTCGCGGCGCAGCTCCTTGATGTCCAGTTTCATGAACATCTTGGGCGGCGCGGTGTAGCTGCCTTGCTGCACCACGAAGAAGACGTAGTCATCGCCCTCGGACTTGACATAGCCCTCGTAGGCCGTGCCGTCTTTCAGCACGAGGGTGTCGGCCAATGCGGACACCGATGTGATGCACAGCGCCACCAGCGCCAGCATGACCGCCACCAACTTGCTCGACTTCATCATCATGAACTCCTTGGACCAGGGTTCTGCGTGTTCTCTCGCATGCACTGTTGCGCTCAGCGCGGGACTGGCGTGCCACCACGACCGCGGCTGGGCGCCGAATTCTGCTGCCGGGCTCGCTCAGCTTCTTGTTTGAGCTGCTCAATCTGGATTTCGATCTGGGCTCGCCAGCCGGCTTCGGGATCGAAGACTTCCGCATATCGCCCGATGAGCGAGTGGATCTGGCGCAGGATGCCGATGCGTCGACCAAGCAATTGCCCGGGCGATTTCGCGAACTTCGGCACATCGTCGAACTTGACCCAGAGATCGCCGCGCGGGCGCCCATTGTCACCCGGGTTGATCTGACGGATCACGTTCTCGATTTCGTCGTGCCAGCCTTCCATGATCTTCTCAGCGCGCGTTTCGGGCAGCTCGAAGAAGTTCTTTTCGATTCGGAGCGCAAAGGCGAGCTCGTCGACGTCGTCCGCGACGCCGCGCGAGATGCCAAGCTTCTGCGCCCAGTCAGCTTCGAGCACGAGGACATCGTTGCCCTTGAGGGCATCGGGGTCGTCGGCATTGTCGCCTTTGCCATCGTCGGCGAGGATGGTCCAGCCGCCACCATGCAGGTCCGGGTTTTCGCGCGGATCCTCGAGCAGGACTTCGGGCTTGCCACCGACGAGTCGGGCGGCGAACCAGAACTGCTTGCGCGTCATGGCACGGACGATCTGCACGCCAACTTCGCCATAGCCGCCATAGAGGGCCCAGCCCTCGGCATGCCCAAGGCGCAGCGAGATCTGCTTTTCGTTGACGAGTTCATCGCCAATGTCGAAGTCATCCAGGGTGCCGACGCCACCCATCCAACCCTCGCGGGTCATGTAGATCTCGGGCCCCATGAGCGCGAGGAACGCGGCACCGCCACCTGCATTGTCAACCCAGAACACGATGCGGCGGCCCTTGGCGCGTTCGCGCTGCATGGCGGGCGCGAGTTGCTCAGCGACAAACAAGCCATCGAAACCACGGCGCGGATCGGTGCGGCAATCCATCTTGAGCACGACGATGTGCTTGTCGCGCTTGTCGGAGCGCACTTGCTGCTCACCATCGCCGCCCGGCACATCGATCAGGTCGTTGAACTGACGATCCACATCCTTGAACAGTTCATCGAAGGGTTGCGTGGTGATATCGCGGCCCATGAAGCCTTCGAGTTCGGCGATGTACAGCAATGAGGTGTCCTCATTGACCCAAGCGGGGCGCTCGACATCGTCCTTGCGGTTGGGCTCGCGCGTCTTGGTGGGCTCGTTGGCATCGCGTGCGGGCGCCGCGCCGCTCATGGCTTGGTCGCGCTTGATCTCGAGGACTTCGCTCTTGAGATAGGTCGTTCGCGTGAACATGCCACGGAACTCAACATCCATGACGATCTCAGTGGCGGTCTCTTCGATGATTTGCCCGTGTACTTCCGTGCCCGAGTCGAGGACGAGCACATCCTCCGTCGCGGCATCGCCCGCGGCGCTCTCGGCATCCTTGGCCCACACCGGTGCGGGTCCGATCGCCATTGGGGCGAGGAGTGCCGCCATCGCAATCAACGCCGCGATCCAACGTGCGTGCTTCGTCATGTCCGCCAAGCTCCTTCCGCACCCAACCTCAGGGCGCACCAGCACCACCCGGGCGCTCGTTCATCCGCCAGTTTCTACCAGCCATATCGGGACGCGATGCCCGTGGCCCCGCCCAGAACCATGCGCAATTCCCCGACGATCAGTTGCAGTATAGACCGCGGAAGCCCGTTGCCGACGCTATTGCCCCCCCATCGCGACCCGCAGGGCCTCCTCGCGGGTGGTGGCCCGGCCTTCGAGTTGGGCGTCGTAGGCGGCTTCCAGGCACCGCTTGAAGTCCGGTCCGGGCCTCAATCCCTCCCGGATCAGGTCTTCCCCTGTAATCAGGGGGATGGGGTTCAGCCCGCCAAAGCTGCCTCGAAGCGCCTCAACCACAAGCTCGATTGCGGGCCTGAGGGCCTGGGCAGACTCGCGCTGCCCGTCACGCCCAGCCAAGAGCATCATCGCATCGTCGAACCAATCCGACGCCGCCATGCGCTTGCGGGCAGCGATGCCAGCCCCTTCCCAGTCGCGCTCGAGATGCACGACGCCGGCAAGGGTGGCTCGCAGGCGGTCGGTCTCATCATTGCTGAGCTTCATGGCGCGTCGCCACCGGCCCGGGATGGTGTCTGCCAGGATGGCGACCTCCCCCACGGGGGCGGGTCGGGCACTGCCGCCACGATCCAGCGCCCAGGCCGCCATCGCGACGGCAGTCGCCACGGTTGGGGGGAGGAGGTCCAGCAGCGCCGCCCCTGAGGCAACGGGTGCCTGTTCGCCCAGCGCGGCCTCGGCGAGGCCAAGCGCCTCGAGCAATGCGGCGGCGACCGAGCGTTTTGGATGCGCGAACATGCGCCGCAACTCGTCACCCACGCGCTCTTCGCTCACGCCTTGCAGTTCGCGCGCATGCGCCCGAATCGCGGCAGCGGTCTCGGCTTCGATGGCAAAGCCAAACCGAGCGGCGAAACGCACGGCCCGGAGCGCGCGCAAGTGATCTTCCGCAAGGCGGGCTTCAGCGTTTCCGACAGCTCGCACGATGCCTGCGCGCAGATCGGCAACACCTCGCACATAGTCAATCACGCGTCCACCTGCGGGCACGTCAGTGGCGTCTGCGGTCGGGTCCAAAAAGAGCGCGTTGATCGTGAAGTCGCGCCGAAGGGCGTCTTCTTTGGCATCTGCGAAGGTCACGGTGTCGGGGCGGCGCTTGTCGGAATAGACCGAATCTTTGCGGAAGGTAGCGATCTCCGTGACGATCGGGGGCTTCTCGCGCCCGCGCCGCGCACGGACATGCATGACGCCGAATGCCTTGCCAACCGCCTGCGCGCGGGGAAAGAGTTCATGCACTCGATCTGGTGACGCGTCGGTTGCGATGTCATAGTCCTTGGGCGACAGGCCCAAGAGCTCATCGCGCACGCATCCGCCAGCGAAGTATGCCTCGTGCCCATGCTCGCGCAGGATGCCAATGATGCGCATCGCTTCCCGGCGCGCATCGCGCGAGGCGGCGTCCAAGTTGTTGGCGTGTGCACTCACGGCGTGCGAGTGTACGCCGATCGCCATCATCAGTGCTCTTTGGCCCGCACATACCAGTGCACCGCGGTCGATCCATAGACATGCGTCTCGGGCCCCTCGGCGCCTGGCACATGCAAGTCGATCGCCTCCTGTGTGCGCACGCCCTCTTCATCGCGCACCAGGAAGGGCCAAGGCGAGCGAATGATCGCAAAGCCATCAGCATCCAGTCGCTCGACCACGTTGGCGAACTGAGCCATGATGCGGCCGCGCTGCGCCGCGTCTTCCATCATGGGATAGGGCGGATCGAAGAACGCGACATGCACCGGGGCCGGACACTGCGCCAGGGCGGCGAGCCCAAGGGCATCACCCTTGACGATCTGTACGCGCTCGCCGGCGCCAACGGTCTGTGCGTTCTGCTCGAGCAGGCGACCAATCTCACGATCGCGCTCGACCATGACGACGGGCTGGGCTCCGCGCGACGCGGCCTCGAGTCCGAAGCTGCCCACGCCTGCGAAAGCGTCGAACACTGGTTGGCCTTCGAGATGACCCACGAGCATATTGAAGATGCTTGTGCGCACGCGATCAGGCAATGGGCGCACGACGTCCTGCCCCTTTGGCGTCGCGAGCGTGCGCCTTCGATAGTCACCTGCAATGATGCGAATCACGTCGGTTATCCATCAAAACCGAATCACGATTGAGCCATACAGCCCCGCGAGCGCGACGTCCCATTCGAAGGGGTCGTTGCCACCACTGTCTTCATACAACGTATCGAGGTGTCGGAAGCCAATCTCGGCGGCCACATTGTCGCTCATCGCCCAGTGCACGCCCACTTCGATATTCCACGCAAACGTGCTCCCCAAGCCGCCAACATCACCCGTGACATCCAGTCCGATGCCGTATGGGAAGTCGACGCTCATGCGCGCGCCGATGAGGGCATCGACCCAGGTGTGGTCCTCATTTGCGAGCGCGCTGCCGCCGCTGTCCAGCTGCAACCCCAGGTCATAGAGGCGCACCCCGCCCAACACGTCAAAGAACACGCCGACACCATCGCTTGGTACTTCGCCCGGCCCGGCGGGCACGCCGACGTCGACACCTGCGACCTCATTGTGCACCGGCAAGGTCCACACGCGCCGGCTCACGGTCAGGGTGTACGCCGCGTAGTCGACGTTGTAGTCAACGGTGTCGCCTACTGCGACTGAAACGCCCCCGCCGGCGATTGCGCCGCTTGCCTTGGCATCGCCTGAGGTCTCAAAGTCAAACCCGTCGAGTGTGATGGTCCATTTGTCTTCACGAAGCGAAACCTGCCACGCGGGCGCCCAGGCCACTTCGCTCAGGCTGATCAGGTCGATGTCGAACAGATCACCACCGGTGAGGTTGAGATTGCCATTCAGGGCCGGCGCCCAGGCCATGGGCTCGAACTGCAGCCGCCATGTTGCGGCCCCATCGGCCTCGATGACTGGCGGCTCCGGCGCGGCCTGTCCGAACGCGTTGGCCCCGAAGAGTGCGCCCGCGAGCGCCGCCGCGCCCAAACTTTGTCGTGTCCGTCCTTGCATATGGGCGGGTACTGTACGTTCCAGGAAGAATCATGCCGCGCCACCCTCATGATGACACCGAGCCCAGTCCAGAGCAGGCGTCCCCGCCTGTGGGCGTGCGTCTTGCGCCTGGGCTGACGGTGCCCGAAGGCGCCTTCCGATTGGCCACGGCGCGCTCATCGGGACCGGGTGGGCAAAACGTCAACAAGCGGTCCACGAAAGTTGAGTTGCGTTTGTCGCTCGCGGAACTTTCGCGCGCGGGGATGTCCAAGGCGGCGATCGCCCGGCTCAAACGTGCAGCATCGCACCTCATCGTGATGCCCAAGCCCGATGCCTCCGACGCGCCGGTCGATCCGGATGCGCCAGCTTCCGCGTCTCCCCAGGAACCTATGGGTGAACTGGTGATCACCGCGCAGGACACGCGCTCGCAGGCGCGCAATCGCGAGGCTGCAATTGAGCGGCTGCGCGAACTGGTGCGCCAAGCGCTCGTACCACCGAAACCTCGTCGCCCGACCAAGCCGGGGCGCGGCGCGGTGGAGCGTCGTTTGAAAGCCAAGCGCGAAGCAGGAGAAAAGAAGGATCGTCGGCGTTGGCGTCCAAGTGAGTGATTTCCCGCAACCGCAGAGCATCTGTCGCGGAAGAATCTGCTGACTCCTTCCTCAATTGACGGGACCGTCCGTGCGTGAGCCCACGACGCATGTGCCAGCGCGTCGCAATGCGACGCTCCGGGCGGTCCCTTGCGCTGATGGGGACGACCGCCTGTACCGTATGGCTCATGCCTGCGCAAGCGCCACAAGAAGTCGGCACCATCCGGTTCAGGATCGTGCTCTTTGGTGGGATCTTTCTGATCTTTGCGCCGATCGGCGTCTTGATCGCGCTCGTGCAAAGTGAACCACCGGGCTGGCTGTATGGCTTGACGATGTGGACGCTGTCCGGCGCGATTGCGCTCGGGTGGGCGAGCATGTTCAACCGCCGCGGGAAGTGGTTCTGGCTGTTGCCCGTGCTCGTGCTCGTGCCGATCTTCGGTTTCCCTTGGTTTTTCACGTGGGCATTCAGATTCGACTGGTTTGCCGCGGGCTATGCCTGGCCCCAGGCGGCGCGGCGCGTGTTCATGCTTGTCCTGGGCATCCTGTCGTGGGCGACGGGCTTTCCCTTGATCGCGCTATACATCAACCGCGCCGAGCGCATCGCAACAGCAGCGCGCACCGAGTTGCGCCTGGCGGCACGCATGCACGACACACTTGTGCCATCGATTGATCTGTCCACTGGCAATTTGCTCGTGATTGCAAGCTCGACGCCTTCCAGCGACATGGGAGGCGATCTTGTTGACGCGGTGGTGCAGGGTGATCGCGCGGACCTGCTGCTGGCGGATGTCTCGGGGCATGGCGTCAGCGCGGGCATCGTGATGGCGATGCTCAAGGGCGCCTTCCGCACGCGCCTGCTTCAAAGTTCGCAACCGGAAGAAGCCCTGTGCGATCTCAACGCGGTGTTGCACGACCTGACCACTGCTGAGGTCTTTGTGACATTGGCCTGGATTCGCGTCGAGCGCGGCGTCGATTGCACGGTGGCGCTTGCGGGACACTTGCCCGTGCTGCGATACAACGCCCAGACCAAGGCCGTAGATCGCATCAACAACGAGAGTCTGCCGCTAGGTGTGGACCCGTCGCAGTCCTTTGTCGTGCAGTCTTTCAAACTGGCACCAGGCGACACGCTCTTTGTGTGTACGGATGGCTTGATGGAAGTGCTTGACGGCAAGCGCCGTCAGCTTGGTTTTGACGCGCTTGAGCAGTGCTTCGCGCACCATGCAGGCGAGCATCTGCGCGAGATTGAGTCAGCCATTCGAGCGCTGGCCGCCGCCCACGGCACGTCACACGACGACCAGTCGGTGCTGCTCGCCCGCGTGCGCTAACGCCGCCTCAGAGCCCCGCCATCTTGCGCAGCAGGGTGTCCAGCTTCGCGGGAACGAGCATCACGCTGAGTCGCCCTTGGCGCACGAGCGCGAAGTCGGCGAATCGCTCGTCCGCTTTCACTTGGGCCAATGTCACGGGCGCCTTGGCTTTGCGCAGCGGCGCGATGTCAAACACGGGGCGCTTGATCTCCCCCGCCGCTGTCAGCCCGGGCGCATCGGGATCCTGATAGGCGCTGCCAAGGATCTTGCACAGCCCAATGATGCGCTTGTCGTTGCCTGTGTGATAGATGAATGCCTCATCACCCTTGCGCACGGCGCGCATGTGTTTGCAGGCTTGCGGATTGCTTACGCCGCTCCAGCATGTGCGCTTCTCGCGCAGCAAGTCGTCGTAGCTGTAGTCACCCGGCTCGGTCTTCAGGAGATAGGTCGCCATTGGTGCAGTCTAGCGGGCGCAAAGAAAGGGCCCCGCATGCTGATGCGAGGCCCTTCGGGGAATCACTTGTTCGACCGCAGGTTGTTTACTCAGAAGCGGGCTTGTTGTTCTTGCAGCACGCCTCGCCCTTGTCGCAGACGCCCTGCGTCTTGTCCTTGCTGCAATCACCATCCTTGCCCTGGCAGCACGCAGCGTCCTTCTCGCACGCCTCCGCAGCCGCAGCCTTCACGATCTGCACTTCCGCCGCCTTGTTCTTGCAGCAGTCGGCACCCTTCTCACAGGCCTCGGCGGCGTTGTCGATCGCAGCGGCGGGAATGAGGGCCGCTTCATTGCCCTTGTCGCAGCAGTCCTTGGCCTCGTCGCCACAGATCGATGCGCCGGACGCGTTCTTCAGCGAGCTGCGGCAGCAACCGGCATCGGTCAGCGACGCGTGGTCGATCTTGGCGCCCGCCTGATAGAACGCCGCCGGCACCACGACGGGCATCGTCGCGCCAACAAAGTTCACCTGAACCTGCTTGCCAGCTGCCATGCTCTTCGTGCAGACACTGGCGCTGCTGGAGCAGGCCGAAGCGGCTTGGGTGCATGCGGCGGTCTTCGCAGCGGCGGCAGTCACCGCTGCAAGCTTCTCTTTGCAGCAATCAAGGTCCTTGCCCTCGCAGCAATCGGCGGCGTCATTGCACTCGCCCTTCTTCTCGACCGCGGCGGCGTTCACGACTTGAGCGGCCCCCTTGTTCTTACAGCAGGCGTCGCCCTTCTCGCAGGCTTCCTTCGCCGCAGCGTTAATGACTTGGACTGCGCCACCCTTGCAGGCGCTCTCGCATGCGCCGACCTCAGCGGCGGCAGCGTTCACGACTTGAGCGGCGCCCTTGTTCTTGCAGCAGGCGTCACCCTTCTCGCAGGCTTCCTTCGCCGCAGCATTGATGACTTGCGCTGCGCCACCCTTGCAGGCGCTCTCGCATGCGCCGACCTTTTCAGCGGCGGCAGCGTTCACGACTTGCGCGGCGCCCTTGCCCTTGCAGCAGGCGTCGCCCTTCTCGCAGGCGCCCTGCTCGGTCGAGGCGACCGCCATCACGGAGGCGTCAGTCGTGCGGGGCGCATCGCCGGCGTCGCCGTTGATGCGCTGCATATTGCCCGCGAGCGCCATGCGCTCTTCGATCGACATGATCCGGGCCTTCTTGTATCCGATGCGCCGTCCATACCGGTCGATGTAGGTGCGCGGCCGCTGCGGCGCTGCGTCCGCCTTCGCCTGGGTTGCGGCAACCTGCACTATTTGTGCCTCGGCGCCGGACGGACATGCGCGCTTGTCTGACTCCGCCAGCGCCTTCAACGCGCAGCAACTCTTCTGCTCACCTTCCTTGGCGGCCACTTGCTCGGTGTGCGCCGATGACTCGGAGCATGCCGACTCGGGGCACGCGGAGGTCTTGTTGGCGACGAGCGTGGTCTGCGTGCCACTGCACGAACCGCCATCACAAGAGCTCAGCAAGCTGCAGGGCGTATTGCCCGTCACGCCCATGTAGCCGACGGTCCCGGCCAATCCGACGCCAGCAACCGCGAGCACGATCGATGTGAGAGTTGAGCCTCTGCGAAGCATGTCTATTTACTCCTGCCTGTTTCGAGTGTTCCCAAGTGATTCATCCGCGTTGACCGACACCCCGAGCGCCCAGGGCGCCGTGCCGCTACCCAGCCAGCAGGCGAGGCCTGGGGACTATTCCCCGGATCCCGCCAGAAGGCATACAGCCTAGCCGACAGATCGGCCGCTGCGAACCCCGTTCCCGACCGTTTTTTCGTCCCTGGCCCCGGATTTCCCGGGCCCATGCTTGGGCAACGCCGCCTCAGCTGAATCGCACGCCTTGGGCCAGGGGAAGGTCCCGGCCATAGTTCACGGTGCAGGTCTGGCGACGCATATAGGACTTCCAGGCGTCGGAGCCCGACTCGCGGCCGCCGCCCGTGTCCTTTTCGCCACCGAAGGCCCCGCCGATCTCGGCCCCGGAAGTGCCCAGATTGACATTGGCGATGCCGCAATCCGAGCCTGCGGGGGACAGGAATCGCTCGGCCGCCCGCACGGAATCGGTGAAGATCGCGCTGCTCAAGCCCTGGGCCACGGCGTTGTGCGCGGACATCGCCTCATCGAGCGAATCCATGTCGAAGACATAGAGGATGGGCGCAAAGGTCTCTTCCATGGCGATGGCAGGCGTCGCGCCCTTTGGCACACGGATGATCGTCGGCTCGACGTAGTTGCCCGGCTCGGTCCAGCCGCGCTCGATTCCGTCGAGCCCGCCGGACACGACCTCGCAGCCTTCTTCGACGGCGCGATCAATGGCCTGCTTCATGGCGAGGACCGCGTCGGTACTGATCAAGGGCCCCATGAGGACGTCGGGGTTCATGGGATTGCCGATCTTGATGGATCGATAGGCATTGGCCAGTTGGGGGAGTACGCGCTCAATCGTGCGTCCGCCGCGCCCCATCGAGTCGCCTCCCACGCACAACAGACGGCGCGTCGAGGTGCAGCGTTGCCCGGCGGTGCCGACCGCGCCGAACACGATCGCGCGCACCGCGAGGTCCATGTCTGCATCGGGCATGAGGATGAGGGCGTTGTTGCCACCCAGTTCGAGCAGGCAGCGCCCGAGGCGAGCGGCAACACGCTGCGACACATGCCGCCCCATGCGACACGAGCCGGTCGCGCTGATCAAGGGCAAGCGCGCATCGGCGGTCATTGCTTCGCCAAGCTCTTCATCGCGCCCAATGACCAAGGTGAACAGGTCTTCGGCGCGCACTTGGCCCGTGGGCTTCCAGAGGTCCTGCGTGCGCATCACCTCATGGACGACATTTGTCACCGAAACCGCAGTGAGTGGCGCCATGAGCGAAGGCTTCCAGACGACCGCGTCGCCGCACACTGCGGCCACCAGCGCATTCCATGCCCACACTGCAGCGGGGAAGTTGAATGCCGTAATCACGCCGATCGCACCGAGCGGATGCCATTGCTCCATCATGCGGTGGTTCGCGCGCTCGGAGGCGATCGTGAGTCCGTACAGCTGCCGCGACAGGCCGACCGCGAAGTCCGCAATGTCGATGCACTCTTGGATTTCGCCATCGCCCTCACTTCGAATCTTGCCCACTTCAGTGGTGACCACTGCGCCCAGATCGGCCTTGTGCTTGCGCAGGGCTTCGCCAATGCGGCGCACGATCTCGCCGCGGATCGGCGGCGGCAGGATGCGCCATTGCAAGAACGCCTCATGGGCTCGCCCGACTGCCGCCTTGTAGGCGGCGACGTCCATCGGGCGCACCCCACCCAGTGGCTCGCCATTGGCGGGATTGGTGCTCACCAGGTCCTCGTCTTCGAGGTCGCTTGGTGGGATCACCAGTGGGTGATGGAATACATCGAGTCGCTCCAAGAGCGCCGTGGCCTGATTGATCGGGTCTGCCGTAGTCATCGCGGCCCCATCATAAGGGACAGGCCCGCGATCCCCCCGACACCTGCTTTCGTGGTGTTACGCGGCTGCCGCAGGCGTCACGCCAAGCACGGCGCGCACGCGGTTGAGCATTGGCCCCAACACGCGATCGAAGCTTGCGCCAGACCGATCCAAGCCATCGAGCAGAGCGCCCACATCGACGCCCAGGCGCGCGGCGACTACTGCTCGCGGCGCGAGCACCCAGGCCACGAGCGTGCGCTCCTCCGGGTCGGCGTGCTCCAGCAGGGAAGCAAGCCGGGCCCCGGCGCCGCAGGCAGCTGGCCACGCCGTGGACCACCCCGGCATCGCCCCGAAACCAGCTCCCTCGCAGACGCCGAGCAGCCCGGCCAGCGCGCATCCTGTGCCCACCACAGATCCTGCGGTCCCCTTGCCAAACCCCCCATCGCTTCGCTGCCGCCCCACCAACAACTCTATTGCCGCCCCAACATGTCGATCCCCGGGTCGGGCGAGTTCTGCAAGCCTGGTAAGCGCCAGCCCGGCCGCCACTTCCGCCTCGGCTCCCTCCTCCGTGAGCCGCAACCGAAGTTTGAGCGGCACGTCGCGCCCGTTGCGCAGCACCTCGTCGAGCAACCGCGACCACAGGCCGTGCTGGGCCAGCATCTTCACGCGAACCGGGGTCACCATTGCACCCTCCTTGGGCCTGGGCCTTGCATGCGACTCGGGTCCCGGCACACACGTAATCGTGTCCGGGTTCTGTTCGGTCGCATTATGTTAGGGTTCCAACAATCCGTCAACCCCTTTCCCAAGAAAATGTGTTCGCCGGGCCGACGGGAACTGGGCCCGTGTCGCGAGCGCCCTGGGGACCGAGGACCCCTCGGGCGTGGTAGGTTGGGCGACACCGGCTGTTGTCCATTTCCTTCGCGCACATCCATCGAGAGCACGCATGAGCCAGTTCGATCCGCCCGCCTCTGACTTTGACCGGCTCGACACACACGACGCCCGCCCACAACGCAATCCTGCGGGCATTGTTGGTTTTGTCCTTGCGCTGCTGTGCGTGACTTCGCCTTTGGGATTGCTGGTCAGCTTGTTTGCATTGACGAAGCGCCCAAAGGGGTTTGCGATCGCGGGGACGATCACCGGGCTGATCTTCACGGTGTTGCTGGTGCTCGGCATTGTGGGGTTCCGGATGATGTGGCCCGCGTTCATGGGCGTGGGCAGCTTTGTCGAGACGCAGAAGCGCGTTTCGACGTATCAGGCGAACAACAACGGGCAAGTGCCACCCGACTTGCAGTCCATTGGTTTGCCTGCGGAGCTGACCAACGATCCGTGGGGCACGCCTTGGAGCTATGCGCCGAGCGCCGACGGCACGAGTTTCACGCTGACGTCCGCGGGTCCAGACAAGACGATGGGCAATGCCGACGACATTGCCCTGTCATCCGACATGACCGACGACCAGGTTGGCGAGACGATCATGCGCGCATGGATGGAAAGCAAGTAAGAGGCCTGACGGCATGACCCACTTCGATCCACAACGCGGCAGCGTCGGCCTCGATGACTTCGAGGACTCGCCCGGCACGAACATCCTGGGCATCGTCGGGTTCATCCTGTCGATCCTGTGTGTGACGGCGCCGCTTGGATTGCTCGTCAGTTTGATCGCGCTTGCCAAGCGCCCGCGCGGTTTTGCAGTGGCGGGGGCGATCATCGGGATCCTGTTTACCGCGGTGCTTGCTGCGGGTATTTGGGGCACATTCAAGCTCACCAAATATTCGACGGGCATTTCGGTGATGGGTGGGATCGCGGTCGATCAGCAGCTCATCGAGCAGCAGGCCAACCGTTACAACGCCGAGACCGGCGTCTGGCCCACCGACATTGCGATGGTCAACTTGCCGCCTGAGGCGCTTATTGATCCATGGGGTAAGGCCTACAAGTACGAACTGAAGGGCGACATTTGGAGCATCACGACTGCCGGCCCGGATGGCGTGTTCGGCAACGACGATGACTTCACGATCGGTCGTGGCGAAGACTTCGACAACAACCAGGAAGCGAACAAGCAACTGATCGAGCATTGGAGCGCCGTGAAGCCAGGCCTTGCGGAGACCATCGAGGCATGGAAGGTGTTCGTGAATGAAGCGAAAGCCATGGACCAATGGCAGAACAACAACCGTGGGATGTCGGCGGTCGCAGGCAAAGGGCCACTTCCACCTGACGAGGTTCCGGCGAAGGAGAACGAGGAGGTCAAATGACTGATCGACCCCGTGCAGCACGCAACACCGAAGGCAACAGCTTGGGTGTTGCCGGCTTTGTTGTTTCGCTGGTTGGCTTCCTGTCGTGCGGATTGCTGTCGCCCATTGGTTTGATCCTCTCGCTTGTTGCGCTCAAGAAGGAACCAAAGGGGCTCGCGATTGCAGGGGTTGTGCTCGGGGCGCTGGGATTGTGCGGCATGCCGATCGCGTTGCTGTTCTTCCTGCCGCTGGTATTGGGCCTGCTGGTTGCGGCGGGCGCGACTGGGCTTGCGCTCGCGCTTGGGGGCGACCAACTCATGGCCCAGGCGGAGATGACGTACTTGCACGACCGCATTGGCGAATATCAACAGGCCCATGGGGCCCTGCCACTGCTGCTGACCGACCTGGACCCGTCGCCGGATGCCGATGCGCTGACCGACCCCTGGGGCAATGACTATGTCTACGTCGCCTCGCCCGATGGGACGTACAAGCTCAGTTCGATGGGCGAGGATGGGCAGGCGGGCACGGCGGACGATGTGAAGTTCAATCCTGACCAACTGATCCGAATCCGGCAACACTAGGCCTGCCGAATCGGCAGCAAGGTCGCATGGATCGGTCAAAAAGCCGCCTCCGAAGCCCTTTGGGTGGCGACGGTGGCCCCCCAGGCTGGCATCCGCCTTGCATTCTGAAGGCCGCGGCGAGCGCCCCGGTTGCGCCACGCCGATAGGTGGGGATACGGCAGAAGGGAACGAGCAATGTCCAAGATCATCGGAATCGACCTCGGAACGACCAACTCAGTCGTCGCTGTGATGGAAGGCGGCCAGGCCAAGGTGCTGATCAACGCACAAGGCAATCGCACCACGCCATCCGTCGTGGGCTTCACGGAGAAGGGCGAGCGCCTGGTGGGCCAGCCCGCGAAGCACCAGCAGGTCACCAATCCGAAGAACACGGTCTATTCGATCAAGCGCTTCATGGGTCGGCGTCATGACGAGGTCGGCTCGGAGGAGAAGCTCGTGCCTTACGAGATCATTGGCGGCGCCGATGAGCTGGTGAAGGTGAAGGTGCGCGGCAAGGAATACACCCCGCCGCAGATCAGCGCGATGATCCTGCAAGAGCTCAAGAAGGTTGCAGAGGACTACCTGGGCGAGACGGTCGAGCAGGCGGTGATCACGGTGCCTGCGTACTTCAATGACGCGCAGCGCCAAGCGACCAAAGACGCCGGCGAGATTGCTGGGCTGAAGGTTGAGCGCATCATCAATGAGCCGACGGCTGCGGCGCTCGCCTATGGCGAAGACAAGAAGACGAATCAAAAGATTGCGGTGTTCGACCTTGGTGGCGGCACGTTCGACGTGTCGATCCTGGATGTCGGTGACGGTGTGTTCGAGGTGTTGTCGACCAACGGCGACACGCACCTGGGCGGCGACGACTGGGACCAGCGCCTGATCGACTTCATCGCAGAGGAGTTCCGCAAGCAGGAAGGCATCGATATCCGCAAGGATCCGATGGCGCTGCAGCGGCTCAAGGAGGCGGCGGAGAAGGCGAAGATCGAGCTGTCAAAGATGCAGGAAACCTCGGTGAATCTGCCGTTCATCACGGCGGACGCGTCGGGGCCCAAGCACCTGCAGGTGACGATCACGCGTGCGAAGTTCGAGACGATCTGCGCAGATCTGTTTGACCGTCTGCGCGGGCCGTGTGAGCAGGCGCTCAAGGACGCCAAGGTCACTGCGGACAAGATTGGCGAAGTGATTCTGGTGGGTGGATCGACGCGCATGCCCAAGGCGGTGGAGATTGCAAAGGACATCTTCGGACGCGAGCCCAACAAGAGCGTGAACCCCGACGAAGTGGTTGCGGTGGGCGCCGCGATTCAGGGTGGCGTGCTGCGCGGCGATGTGAAGGACATCCTGCTGCTCGACGTGACCCCGCTCTCGCTGGGCGTTGAGACGTTGGGCGGCGTGATGACACCGCTCATCCAGCGCAACACGACGATTCCCACGAGCAAGAAGGAGACCTTCTCGACGGCGCAGGACAACCAGCCGTCGGTCGAGATCCATGTCCTGCAGGGTGAGCGCGAGTTTGCGCGCGACAACCGCACGCTTGGACGATTCACGCTCGAGGGGATTCCGACGGCGCCTCGCGGCGTGCCGCAGATCGAAGTGGAGTTCGCGATTGATGCGAACGGCATCTTGAATGTGAGCGCGACGGACAAGGCATCTGGGAAGAGCCAGCACATCACGATCAAGGGTTCTTCCGGTCTGGACGAGTCCGAGATCGAGCGGATGAAGAAGGAAGCGGAGTCCCACGCGGCGGAGGACAAGGCGAAGCGTGAGTTGATCGACCTGAAGAACCGGGCCGACGGCGCTGTTTATCAGACCCGCAAGGCGCTGGAAGAGCACGGGGACAAGGTGGATGCGGCGGTGCGAGGGAAGATCGAATCCGCACTTTCGAGTGTGGAAGACAAGTTGAAAGAGGACAACAAGGCGGCCCTTCAGGCGGCGCTCACGGAATTGGAAAACGTGTCGATGGAGTTGGGCAAGCATGTCTATGAGGCCGCCAAGGCCCAAGGAACGGGCTCGGCGGGCGGCTCATCACAAGATGGGCAAAGTTCAACCGGCTCGACCGGCGATTCCGATGATGATGTGGTGGACGCCGAGTTCAAGGTGAAGGACGGCGAGTAAGTTCTGGATGAGTCACCAGTTGAGTTTGCCGAACCGCTCGGTATACTTGACGCGTATGGTTGAATAAGCGCAGCTTCTGCGCGCACATGACCAGCATTTCCACGCCGGTTTGGCCACCGGGCGTGGCATAGGCCAGTCTCTCTTCCTCCAGGCGCCCCGCGGCTCTCCAGCTGCGGGGTGTCTTTCTTTTTGCCATTGGGTGTTGGAAGACTTGTGCGCTTTGATGTCGCACGCGCGTGGGCGCCAACTGGCGTGGGCTAGCAACGCGGTGCGGTTGTTATCGGTCCTCAGCCCCCCGATTGCTCCTCACTCGGTTCCGCGACGTCCCAATAACGTGAGCATACCAAAGGACGAGAGACACGTCTTTTGAGAAAAGATCCTTGTCAGCCTCGATGCTGATCCGTTGCTGCAGTCGCCCTTTTTTCGGAACTTCGGTTCGTTTTCGGTCCAAAGCTGGGGTAGGTTTCGATTGCCCAATCATGTGGTGGAGATTGGGCGCACAGCTGGAGTTGGACCGCAGCGCCGTGCCAGGCGCGAGGCGAGCAATCGATGTGGGAGCGTCGACAGGTGGGGGCGATGGCCCTGGCCATCCTTGGATGGTGCGGTATTGCATGCGCCGGTCGGGTCCTGTTTGTCGCGGGGGATGCGGGCAATACGGGCGATGGACTGACGTGGGATGCGCCGTTTGAGCACTTGCGCGACGCCATCACTGTTGCCCGCCCGGGCGATGAGATCTGGGTCAAGCATGGGACGTATCACCCTTCGGTCGACGATGCGACGGCGAGTTTTGCCCTGAAGACAGGCGTTGCCCTTTACGGCGGGTTCGCGGGGAACGAGGAGCTCCGCGAACAACGCGATTGGAAGCGCTTTCCCACGCGCCTTTCGGGCGATCTGGGCGGGGACGATCAGCCTGAGCCGCACACAGCAATCGGCGCGAACAGCGGGCACGTTGTGGCGTGCGGTGGGGTGGACGCAACGGCCGTGCTCGATGGCTTCATCATTGAGCGCGGCGCGGGCGGTCCACCCGGCACATCGTCGACCAGCTCACTCGTGCATGGCAGTGGAATGTTCTGTCTGGGCGGGAGTCCGACTGTGCGCAATTGCACTTTTCGGGACAACACGGCGCCGCACAAGTCGGGCGGCGCGGTCTATGTGCTGAGTGGGAGCCCCACTTTTGAGCAGTGCAGTTTCGAGCGCAACGTGGCTCGGAGTGGCGGTGGCGGCGCGGTCTGTGCCGAGGGCGACAGCGCACTCACCCTGACCGACTGCACGTTTATTGACAACACGTGCTATGGCGGCGTGAGCCGGCAAGGCGGTGGAGCGCTGTTGTTTGACGCGACGGGCGTGCTCGCGCTGAACGGCTGCTCATTTACGACCAATCAGAGTCTGCCATCGTTGTCCGGCCCGATCACGAGCGGGGGCGGCGGTGCGGCAGCCATCGCTCGAGGCAGCGCGTTCGCGCGGAACTGCTCTTTTGAGGGCAACCAGGCGCCCTTCGGCGGGGGCGTCTTGGCGAATGCGCCCTTGGTGCTCATTAACTGCCTCATTGCGCACAATGCTGCCCAGCTTGTGCCAACGGTGCAGGGTGAGCCCTCATCGAGTGGCGGCGGCGTGTGGACCGCATCACCTTTGACGCTGGCGTTCAATTGCACGATCACGATGAATGAAGGCACGCGCGCTGCGGGCGTCGACGCCACGATGGGCACTGTGGCGATGACCAACAGCATTGTGTGGGGCAATCAATCACGCGACTCGGCCCTTGCGGGGCTCTGGCAGTCGCAGATCAGCGATCGGTTCGAGCTGCGCCATTGCTGCGTGGAGGGGCTCTTTCAGCCCGGCCCTGTTGATGGTACGTCTGAAGCCCGTCCGGTGATGATCGCCTGCCTGAGTGCCGACCCGTTGTTCCTCGCGCCTGACGCGGGCGACTTCCACCTGTCGCGCACGTCACCTTGTATTGATACGGGCGAAGCCATGCTTGCAGTGGCTGACCTGGAGGTTGACTTGGACGGCTCGCCGCGCTTGGTGGCGTTGCGCAATGGGCCCGTGCAAATTGACATGGGTTGTTTTGAGCGTGCGTCGATCAGCGGCTGCTATGAGATTGGCGATGCCGATGGTGACGGGTCAGTGGGCGTGGGTGATTTGAATTACCTGTTGCACGACTTTGGCTCGCGCGGGATCGACCTGGCTGCGGATCTCAATGATGACCGGCTGATCGACATCAACGATCTGAACATCATGCTCTCGAACTGGGGATCGCCATGTGTTGCGGCGCCACCACCCAGTGGCGGTACACAGCCGGTGGATGACGCGGTGCATGCGCAGGACCGCGATGATCGCACCACAACTGCAGCTGCGCGCCTGATACCATAGGGACCGGCGCAGGAGGCGGCCTTTCAAACCACTTGCACGGACGCGAAGTCAGGCACATGACTTGGGGCCATCGCCCCCGAACCAGGAGCAGCACCATGCAGGACTTCCTCAAGCAAGCAGCGTCGCAGTTTGGCATCTCCGAGAAACAAGCGGGCAACGCCACGGGCGGCATCTTGAACATCCTGAAGGAGCACTCGGGCGGTTCGAAGTTTCAAGACCTCATGGGCAAGCTCCCGGGCGCCGAGGGGCTCATGAAGCAGGCCACCGGCGGCGGGAGCGGCGGCGACAGTGGCGGGATCATGGGCGCTGTCGGTGGACTCTTGGGTGGCAAAGCGGGCAATGCGCTGTCGCTCGCGGGCATCCTCCAAGGGACCGGCCTCAAGATGGATGACATGGGTTCGTTCGTCGGCAAGCTCGTGGACTACATGAAGGGCAAGGCCGGCGGGGATCTTGTCGACAAACTCATCGGCAAGGCGCCGGAGTTGAGCGGGTTGCTCAAGGTGCTGAAGTAAGCAATGGCGACCGACTGCCTTGTTGTGCCACTGTGGCGCTACTTTGCAGGCGACTACACGACATCGCTCGAACGACTCGGTGGGGCGGACAAGGTCACTCGCGTGGAAGTGGATTCGGCCTCAGGAAAGGCGAGGGTGGGGTTGCGCCAACGCCTCACACGGCACCGCGGGCGCAAGGCAGCCAGGGCACTGATGCGAGATGCTTCGGTGGCCGCTGGCCAAGAACTCTCGTGGAATGACGAGGGCGATTGCGTGTATTCGCAGCAATACCACGGTGACGACGCCCTGCATCTGTACGCCCAGTGGTATCCCAATCGCGATCGCTTGCCAGAGTGGGATCCTGAGGCGTGGCGTTACGCAAGCAAAGGGAGCTTCCGAAAGGAAGTGTTCCTCGCCGGGCGCGAACGAAGTCTGCTCCACCATGCCTCGACCTTTGGTTTCCAAGGTGGCTTTGTGTTTCCCGTTCATCTCGATCGTCCATTGCGCATTCGTCCGCAGAAGGTCTTTTGGGGCGAGATCGCGACAAACGTGCTGTCAGCGCCGCGATCGCTAGAGGAAATCGAAGAACTCTGCGGCATGCTCTCGGTGTCTGATCCGATCGATTGGGACGAATGGAAAGGCCACCCCTTCGCGGCTGTTGCCGGCGTATTGAGCCAAGCGCGCACTGTCCTGCGGCTGTCTGTCACACACGAGCTGCCCATCATATTCTGCTGATCCAATGAGCCTGCAAACACTTCCCGTCACAGAAGAACTCGTTCGCTACATCATTGCGCACGGCGTTGCGGAAACGCCCGCGATGGTGCAGCTCCGCGCTGACACCGCCAAGTTGGCCAACGCCCAGATGCAGATTTCGTCTGAGCAGGGCCAGTTCATGCGCGTGCTGATTGAGTTGATCGGGGCCACGCGCGCCATTGAGGTTGGCACGTTCACGGGCTATTCGGCGCTCGCGGTTGCGACGGCGTTGCCCGAGGATGGGACGCTCATCTGCTGCGACATCTCGGACGAGCATGCGTCGATGGCGCGGGCGGCGTGGCAAACGGCGGGCGTGGCGCACAAGATCGACTTGCGCATCGCTCCGGGCGCGCGGACGTTGCAGGCGCTGATTGATGATGGGCACGCGGGCGCATTTGATTTCGCGTTCGTCGATGCGGACAAGCCTGGGTATGGCGCGTACTTCGATCTGCTCATGCAGCTCGTTCGACCGGGGGGCGTGATCACTTTCGACAACACGTTGGCGGCGGGGCGCGTGGTCGACCTGACGAACCAGACCGAATATGCCGCCGCGATCCGGGCGTTCAATGACACGGTCGCCCAGGACGATCGCGTGACGAGTTGTATCGTGCCGATCGGCGATGGGTTCACCATGGCGGTCAAGCGGCGACGAGACCCGGGGCGGGGCGCGAAATAGAACGGGTACGGTCGGCGTTGATATGTCCATGAGCACCCCAGTCCGAATCGGCCTGTTTGTGGCGAGCGCGGTGATCGCCGGCGTGGCGTTCAAGGCCTGTGTGATGGAGCAACCGGCGGTGTCGGTTCCGCCCGCCGCAACGGCCGCCGAGAGCACGCAGCAAGATCCGGCTACCCTGCCAGCCGCGAGGAGCGAAGCATTGCCCGACGACGCCGAAGCCAACACGAGCCACGACCCGATTGAGAAGGTTGCGAAGACCGACGCCGAGTGGCGCGCGCAGTTGAGCGATGAGGAGTATCGCATCCTGCGCGAGAAAGGTACAGAACGCGCGTTTACGGGCGAATACTGGGATACCAAGGCAAAGGGTGTGTATTGCTGCCGAGCGTGCGGGCTCGAACTGTTCGAGAGCGACACGAAGTTCGAGTCGGGGTGCGGGTGGCCCAGCTTCTTTGCGCCGCTGGAGGGCGCGCGGCTGACCGAGACGCGCGACACCTCGCACGGGATGATTCGCACAGAAATCACCTGCAGCCGATGCGGCAGCCACATGGGGCACGTGTTCGATGATGGTCCGCCGCCCACGGGGCTGCGCTACTGCATCAATTCGGCATCGGTGAAGCTGGAGCCTGCGGAAGGCGAGCCGGACTGACACATCCTTGTGTTGACACTGGACGAGCCCAAAGAAACTCGTCATAACAAGTCGGTGAACTCGACCAGCGAACATGCAAGACAGTTGCTGCGCTTGCGTCTGACCGACGGGGTGGGCCCCATCATTGCCCGGCGATTGCTCGATCGGTTTGGGTCGGTGGAAGACATCCTGCGTGCGTCGCAACGTGATCTTGCCACTGTCGAGCGGGTTGGGGCGTCGACCGCGGCGCGCATCTTCAAAGGCCTGCGTGATGCCGAGGCGGTGGTCGAGCAAACGCTCGAGCGCTGTGATGCGCTTGATGTGCGGCTCATCGGCTTTGGCGAGCCAAGCTACCCGCACCTGTTGGCGGCGATCCCGGATGCGCCATTGGTTTTGTTTGTGCAGGGCGAGTTGCCCGTGCGCGCAGATGGAGGCGATGCATACGCGGTGGCCATTGTTGGCAGTCGAAGCGCGACGGCGTATGGCATTGAACAGGCGGAGCGGTTTAGTGCCGCTCTTGCGCAAGCAGGGCTGACCATTGTGTCGGGTGGCGCGCGCGGGATTGATACCGCGGCGCATCGCGCGGCACTGCGTGCACAAGGGCGAACGATCGTCGTGCTCGGCGCCGGACATGCCCAGCCATATCCACCTGAAAACAAGGAGCTTTTTGCGCAAGCGCTGGCAGCGGGATCGTGCCTGATCTCCGAGCAGCCGCCCGATGTTGCGCCATCGCCGGAACTGTTTCCGGTGCGCAATCGAATTATCTCAGGTCTGTCATTGGGCGTGCTGATCATCGAAGCGCCGAGTGACTCGGGGGCCTTGATCACGGCGCGTCTGGCGGTGGACGAGCATGGGCGCGACGCGATGGCGCTGCCGGGGCGTGTCGACTCGAAGGCGAGTGACGGTTGTCACCAACTGATTCGCAAAGGTGAAGCGGCGCTGGTGATGTCGCCGGCGGATGTGATTGAGGAATTGGAAGGCGCCGCGCGGCATCTGTATCAGGGCACGCTCGCCGGCCGCGCGGGGCTTGCGAACGTTGACGCGGCGGATGGCACCGTGCGGCCTGTGGCATTGGCGGGGCTCACGCCGACACAGCGCCAGTTGGTGGAGGCGCTGGCCTCGCCGCGGTCGGTTGATGAGCTGGTTCGTTTGACCGGGCTCGAGGCGGGGCAGATCCAGTCGGACGCGACGGTGCTGGAGTTGCGGCGGGTGATTCGGCGGGCGGGTCCCCGGCTGGAGCGCTGCTGACACCCCCTTCTCCGGGGATATGTCGGCCGAAAATTTCCCGAATATCGACTTGCGTGGCCGACGATGGTCGGGTAGTATTCGGGTATCGTGGTCGGGATACGTTTGGTTCCGTCCACGATTCCTGTGGGTGAGGTTGCTCGCCCGGTTTCGTGCCTGGCGGACGCAGAAGTGTGTTCCGAAAGGCGAGTCGGAAGGTTCGGGGCGGCGGAGGTCGCTCGATGCAAGTCACTGCCGGTGTGCTGGAGAGGATGCTCTTGGCCGGCTCAATACCGCGTGTTGGATGGTGCATGTTGTCTTGGCGACGCTGGAGTGAGCGTCTTGTGGCCGGGACGCTGAAGGAGCACTGCCTGGACGAGCGGTTGAGCGGGGGCGGCGTCGATGTCGGGCAGCGCAGTGGTGATGTTGGGGCCAGGCGGGTCGTTTCAGCGGTCGTATGTGCCTGGGTCTTCGCGGGGCCGGCTGTCGCTGGAGTCGGGCGGGAAGCCGGATGCGGAGAGCGGCGGCGGCGGGATTCCCTGGGGCAGGGCGCGAGGGCGAGGAAGCCGTGCGAGCGATCAAGTCGAATTGGGCCTTGTTTCGGCTGGCTCAGCAGGAGATGTGCCGCGGCGGGACGAGGCTCGGCTGTCGCCTTTGGGTCGTCGTCTTGGCGGGCTGTTGGCATGTGCGGGGTTGATCGAACACCAGAACGGGGCGCTTGGGGCGACAGGATCGCTTCTTGGGCGCATGTTGAATATGGCGAGCCGGGTCAGGGGCCCGGGGTCGCGGACGCGGGCGCTGGGGCCGCACGCGTCGTTGATGGAGGGATGTGGCAATGAATCTGACGCCAAGGCAATTGAAGATCATGCAGCTGATTCGCGAGAGTCGGCTGGAACGTGGCTATTCGCCGACGATGCAGGAGCTCGCCGCCGAGCTGAGCGTCAGCAAGGTCACCGTGTTCGAGCACGTGGAGGCGCTCATTCGCAAGGGCGCGCTCAAGCGCGAGGCCAACAAGGCGCGCTCTTTGTCCATTGCTGACGGCGTGAGCCTGCCGGACGAGGATCATCCGGTGCGGTTCCCGTTGGTGGGCAAGATCGCGGCGGGCTATCCGATCGAGAAGTATGAGGACAACGATTCGCTCGACCTCGCGGACATGTTTGGGCCGCGCGTTGGGCAGTCGGGATCGACATTTGCGTTGCGGGTGGATGGCGAATCCATGCGGGACGAAGGGATCCTGGATGGCGACTACATCATCATCGAGCGGCGGGATCGGGCGCGCAACGGGGAGCGCGTGGTGGCGCTGTTGCCCAACGGCGAGACGACGCTCAAGAGCTTCTACAGGGAAGGCGATCACATTCGCCTGCAGCCGGCCAACCCGGAGTATGACCCGATTCGCGTGAAGGAGTGCACGATCCAGGGTGTGGTGATCGGGGTGCTGCGGCGGTACTAGGGGAAGGCACTGGATGCGAGAAGCCGGCGGGGTTCGGGCGCGAGGGTGATACACTATTTCGCTCGACGGGAGTCGCTCGCTCGTCGCGGAAGGAGCACCGACCATGACCTCGGCCCAAGCCAGTTCTTCCGAAGTCCATCTCTATGACGCAGGGGGGGGCGATTTGCTGCCTTCGTCGTCTTTTCCCGACAAGGTGACGCTGTTGCCCGGCGCTTCGGCGCCGCTCGAGCCGAGGCAGCGCCTTCGGATTCTCTGGGGCCAGGACATGCTGCGGGATGTGCTGGACGGGCGCTACCGGGCGGTCATTTGCGGCGTGAATGACAAGGACAATGTGCATGGCATCATCGCGCAGCTGGTCGGGCTTGTGCCGACGAGCCAGTGGCGCGAAGAGTCCGTGACGTCATATGCGCGGATGTTTCAGGAGTCGGTGTCGGTGCACGCGGCGGAGGATCACGAGCCGTACATCTTGAAGTATGACCTCGACAGCGTGTTGATTCTGGCGCTGCTGCGGCCCAAGGGACGCGATCACTTCACGCTGAAGGACTTGTCGCGCGGGTTCTCGACGGCGTGCAAGATGATTCAGGGTCGGCGCGAGCGTATTCCGGTGGCAACCGTGAGCTTCCTTGGCGCGCGATCGAATCGACTGGTCGGCGCTGATGGGCACGAGCCGAGCTTTGAGTCGACGCTGCGCACGATGTTCGATGCGGGGTATCGGGGTGATGTGTACCCGGCGCCGCAAATGTGGTCGATGGGGAACGTGGGTGTGTTTGCGACCTATCCCTTCCCGCAGAGCTTCGACACGATGCGCCAAGGTGGTCACTAGGCGGTGATACTCGGTGCGGGGCACTAGGGAATCTGGCATGGCGTTTTCGCCCTGAAAGCGGTCGTGTTGCACCTCCCGGGTGTCCCCTGCGTATGGACGAAAGAACGATGAACCCAGGGGCCACCTGGGCTAGAATGGTTGCAGGGATGCCCCGAGCAAAGGTGGATGTTGAGTGAGACGGAGGGCGGCGGGCAAAGCATGCTCGCTGAGATGGGTGAGAAGCCGGTCTCGCTCGAACAGTCAAAGAAAGGAAAGAACACGATGTCATGTAGAGGCATGAGCGTGATTGCAGGCGCGGCGTTGGTTGCCGCGGGTTTTGTGGGCGGTTCGATGGTGACGACCGCAGTGGCGCAGAAGCACGACGCCAATCAGGTGCAAGAGCAGGTCGACCCGCAGGCGATGATGGATGCGTGGATGAAGACCATCGAGCCCGGCGCTGAGCATGCGAAGCTTGCTGAGGGTGTTGGCAAGTGGAACGTCACGATGAAGCACTGGATGGATCCATCGGCGCCACCCGAGGTGTCGGAGGGTTCGACGAACATGAAGATGATCATGGGCGGTCGTTACCTCGTCGAGAACTTCGAGGGGACCAGCATGGGCATGCCCTTCCAGGGCATGGGCCTCACCGGCTATGACAACATCGACAAGAAGTACAAGTCGGTGTGGGTCGACAACTTCGGCACCGGCATCATGATGATGGAAGGCGACGCCAACGACATGGGCGGATTGACCATGTATGGCAAGATGAATGACCCGATGGGTGGCGTCATGCACATGAAGGGCGTCACCAGCCAGCATGACAAGAACACGGTGAACTTCGAGATGTTCACGAAGACACCTGACGGCGGTTGGGACAAGATGATGGAAATCATCTACAACCGCGCCGGCTGATTGGCGGGCCTCTGTGGAACGACGCGGCGCCCGGGGAGCACCCGGGCGCTGTTGTTTTTGCAAGGCGGGGCGGCGGTGATGCCGCTACACTTGCAGCGCGCCGCGCGCGGGCCGAGGCGCAGTGAAACGGTTTGCGAGGGAGTGCATCACACATGGGACGTCGTAGCAGCACGAAGCGTCGGCAGGGCGGCAAGAAGCGCACGAGCGATCGCGGTACGCGCGCACAAGAAGTGAAGTCAAAGAAGAAGCAAAAGGGTCCTCGCTTGGCTGACACGCTCGATCGTCACGTGCTGTATCAGCA
This sequence comes from Phycisphaerales bacterium, assembly GCA_020427635.1. GTDB lineage: Bacteria > Planctomycetota > Phycisphaerae > Phycisphaerales > UBA1924 > JAGQOH01. Next base: position 62,089 of record JAGQOH010000005.1, on the reverse strand, counting down.
CTCGGTGCAAGGCGTCGAAGCGGAGATCGACTTCGTTGAAGAAACGTACAAGGCCCTGCGCGGCGGGCGCTTGCCCAAGGTGTTGCGCGAGGACTTCTGCGGCACGGCACACACATCCTGCGAGTTTGTGAAGCGGCATCCGGAGAATCGCGCGATTGGCGTGGACATTGATGGCCCGACCCTCGAGTGGGGCCGTGAGCACAACGTCAACACATTGAAGGGCGATGGCGCCGATCGTGTGCAGCTGCTGCAGCATGATGTGATGACGGTGCAAACCGAACCGGCTGACGTGATCATGGCGATGAACTTCAGCTATTTCCTGTGGAAGACGCGCGATGATCTGCGGAACTATTTCAAGCGCGTTCGTGCGGGACTGAAAGACGACGGCATGTTCATCTGTGACTGCTACGGCGGGTCGGAGTCGTACCAGGAAGTGACGGATGTGAAGGAAGTTGAGCCGGAAGATGGCGTAACGCCCAACTTCGACTACATCTGGGAGCAGGAGCACTTCAACCCGATCACGGGCGAGATGCGCTGCAAGATTCATTTCAAGTTCAAAGACAAGTCAAAGATGCGCGATGCGTTTGTCTATGAGTGGCGCATGTGGAGCCTGCCTGAGTTGCGGGAAGTCATGCTGGAGGCGGGCTTCAGCAAGGCGACCGTGTATTGGGAAGGCACCGACGAGGACGACCCTGAAGAGGGCAATGGTGAGTTCACGCCCACGATGGAAGGTGAGGCGGACCCCGCGTGGGTGTGCTACATCGTGGCGGAACGGTGAAGCGCCTGTCTCGGCGGATGCCCTACGATGGAATGCATGAGCGCGATTGACGCCAATGCGCAGAACACGCAGGCCAACGGTGATGTTGTGCGCACGCTCCGACCCGCGCTCGACCGCGTTGCCCATCGGCTCGAAGAGCACATTGACACACCCGAGCCGGCGGTCGCGAAGTTTGTGCAGCACGTCGAGCACCTGCGGGGCAAGATGCTGCGGCCGACGCTTGCGTTCGTCAGCGGCCTGGCGGTGAATCCGAAACTGCCTGAGGACGACAAGCTGCTCGATGATGTCGTGACCGTCGGCGCGGTGATCGAGCTCATCCACCTTGCCACGCTCGTGCATGACGATGTGCTGGATGAATCTGATGAACGGCGCGGCAAGCCGTCTGTGCATGCTGCGCATGGACAACACGCGGCAATCATCCTGGGTGACTACCTCTTTGCGCGATCGTTTCATCTCTGCTCGACGCTCGACACGCAAGCGACGGCGCTGCGCGTGGGCGAGATCACGGCCCTGGTGTGCGCAGGTGAGATGGAACAGATGGGGGGGCGCGATGACTGGGCGATGACCAAGGATGATTACTTCCGCATCATTGAACGGAAGACAGCATTGCTCATCGGAGCCGCGTGCGAACTCGGTTCGCGCCACGGCGCGACATCACCCAATCGTGCGCACGAACAGGCGCTGTTGCGCTATGGCTTGCTTGTCGGGAGTGCATTCCAGATTCAGGACGACCTGCTCGATCTCGCGGGCGACCCCAAGGCGCTGGGCAAACCCGCCGGCCGCGACATCGCGATGGGTAAGCCGACCCTCCCGATCATCCTGCACCTCGACACCGCGGCGTGCCGAACCTGTGCCCGCCCCTTCCATGCCCTGCTCGCCCGGGTCGCGGAGGGTGACGAGGACGCCCATGACGATCTGATCGACGCCCTCGATTCGACCGGCTCACTCGCTGGGGCCCGGGATGAGGCTATGTCGCGGATCGCTCAGGCGATCGAATCGCTGGGTGCCCTGCCCGAAACCCCCGCGCGGGCCCATCTGGCGGCCCTGGCGGAGGGGGCGCTGAACCGGCAGGCGTAGTCGCTATACTCTCCGGCTCGCAATTTCATCCGTCGCTCGGCGGGGCTGCTGGTGGGCAGGGCCCGATTCGCTGAGCTTCACATCCAAGGCGGAGTTTGATCCTGATGAGTCAGTTTTCTCCCTTCGGCGGGCAGAAGCCCCGGTTCGTGCAGACCTCGAAGAACGGCACCCCCTTCGTCGACTACAAGGACCACGAAACCCTGCGGCGCATGTTGAGCCCCAACGGCAAGATCTACGGCCGCAAGCGCCTCAGCACGTCGGCCCGCGAGCAGCGCATGGTCACGCAGGCGATCAAGCGTGCGCGCTTCATGGGTTTGCTGCCGTATACGAACGCGACGCTCTAAGACTTCGCGGCGACGCCGCGATCTGAGTTGACTAAGAGCGCCTCGCGAGTGAATCGCGAGGCTTTGTAGTTTTTGGGAATCACAGCACCAGCTGCATCCAGATCTCATCGATGTATTGGCCATCGAGGCCGGTGGCGTTGGGTTCGACGCCCCACGTCTTGAAGCCGAGCGATTCGTAGAGCGCCTTGGCGGCCGGGGCGCGTTCCGTGACTGACAGGCTGATCACGCACACGCCGGGCCACGTGCGGGCGGCGTCGATGGCGCTTTGCATCACGGCGCGCCCGAGCCCCCTGCCACGCGCCTCGGGCGCGACATACACGCCCCAGATGTTCGCCTTGTGCTGCGTCTTGATGCGCGGCGAGCGATAGATGCCGGCAGCGGCGATGAGCTCTCCCGCGTCCCCCTCGACTGCGAAGATCTTGTTCTCCGGCTCGGCGAGGCGCTGCGCCATGATGGCCTCATCGAGCCCGGCGTCATCGCCCGGCGTGCCGAGGAATGACCATGGCGATTCGGTGACCATGCGCAGCCGCAGTGCGACATAGCGGGGTGCGTCGTCGGGGGTGAGGGGGCGGGGCTGCGTCATGGCGGAATCTTATGAAGAAGCTTTGCGCGTGCGCTGCGGCGTGGTATAGGCAGTCTCCGGAGGCCGACGATGCCCAAACGACCTGTCTTCGTCACGATCTTGTCGATTCTGTTCGGCTTCTCCGCGGTGTTCCTGCCGCTGGTCATCCTCGCGATGGTTGCCATGCTTGGCAGCCGGCCGGTGACCGCGGCATTGATCTTGATCGTCTTTGCGATCGCGGAGTTGTGCGCCATCTTCGCGTGCATTGGGCTTTGGCGCGGCAAAGCGATTGGCTGGGAGTGCGCGATCACGTATTACACGTGGAGCATCTTCTTCAACGCGTCGAAGATTCTCGATGTTGAGCACGGCGTCGAGATGCTCGCGGCACGCGGCATGCCCGCAGATGAAACGCTGGTCTACATTCGCCACGGCACGCGCATCGCTTGGGGCAGCGTGATCATCATCTATCTGGCGTTGTCGCCGCGCGCGCTCGCGTGGCTTGGGATCGATGAGCGGCGCCAGTGGCGCAAGGCGGTGCGGCCCCTGTTGCTTGGGCTTGGCATGTTCGCGGCGCAGGTTGCGGCGGCGATGACGCTTGGCGGCGGCGCGGCGGGCTGAGCGGGGTCAACGTCGTGGTGTTGACGATGATGATGGCGCTGCGCGGGGGAGGGCTCCCCCGCACCCCCTCTTCTCGGAATGTCAATCAGTCAGGCGAAGGGCGTGGCGCTGATGGGCATCCGCTGCCGCAGTGCGACCTCGCGGGGCGCGTCGTCGGGGGTGAGGGGGCGGTCACTTGGCCCCACGTTTATCGTCTGGTTTCGGCGCTAGGCGAGGTGCCTTGTGCAGAATGCTCCGCAGATGCCCCTTTGACTTGTCCGTCTGAACCCACTTGTCCGCGTCTTCATAGAGACCGATGGGCATGCCTTCCCGATTCTTGATTCTCCAATAGAGCGCGAGCAAGTAGACCGCCGCATCGTATTTGTGGTCGCGCGCACACTCTGCAAACCCAACAAGATCATCCCAGTTGAACCTGTTGATTTCCTTCGTTGCAAAGAATTCTTCAAATGCTGTCGCTGATTTCTTCCAGTTTGACAGAAACAGGTGCAGAACTGCTCTGTTCAGCAGCAACAAGGGCCGCCCTCGCTCAATCCGACTCAGGCCCGCCTCGGTTGCGGCGAGTGCGCCATCCAAATCACCAAGATAAAAGAGGATTCTCGAGTGGGCCGCCAGGCAAATGGGAAACTGGCGACCGTATCGATCAACTGTGCTTTGTGTAATCGCCCGAAGCTGTTCCAACCTCTCCGGTCCGGGTGGATCATTGCCAGGAAATGCCGCAAGGGAGGTCCGACATAGATGGTCTGTCCATCTGACGTCAAACCTGATGTGATGTGTCTCATTCCACTTTTCGCCGAGGCAGTCATCCAGTGACGAGAGGAAACTGGATGCCTCCTCAAAATTCCCTTTTACGAATGCCGTCATACCAAGGCCAACCAACAGGATCTCGTAGACAATGCGCGACTGCTGCTCCAGAAGCTCAGTGATACTCCTGGCCTTAACGCTTTGCGCACCAAGCATGTCCATTAGCTGGCCAATGGCGTCCTTTAGCCGCACATCAACGGCTTGCATATTTCCGGATTCCCAATCGAGGCGATAGCGCGCGCCACTCTTGCCTACGGGGGACACAAGCACGCGCAGCTCATGGTCAATCTTGTACCGTTTCAGAAACCTTTCTCGCTTGGAATCCTTATCCACCAACTCGGGCGGAAGGCGGCGCACCGAAATCCTCGGGCGTCGCGAGTCTTCGATCTCGCGCTCCAAGGCGCGTCGAGCATAGGCGAAGTCAAGAGGGTCGAGCCTGTGATGCGAGAAAGACACCGCGACTCGGCGCCCTGCGCCGCTTCGGTAGTAAAATTCTCTTCCTGCCCACCACAGGCCAAGTCCCGTTCCAAAAGCCCCTACGAAAACCAGTGCAACTGCAATGAGGTATGAGGCGCGTTCGCTTGCATCCGAACCACTGGTCGGCTCCAGAATCAACCAAGCCACGTAAGCCGCTGCGAGTCCAGATGACAATGCTATTACTAGTCCGCCAGTCCGTGATACCCATTGGTCCTTGGTCCGTAGACTGTTGACTACGAATTTGAAGTATTGGGCTGATTCGGCCATCCAGGGCCCTATTCTACTTGGTGAAAAGCACTGTCGGGCAGCTTCCCGCCTGACAGCGCTGATGTGCCGGTGCTAGCTCAATAATCCATGTCATCCATCCCCGCGCCGGCGCCGACGGGGGACTTCTTCTCCTTCAGTTCAACGATCGCTGCATCGGTCGTGAGCAGCAGGCCCGCGATGCTCGCGGCGTTCTGCAGCGCGACGCGCTCGACCTTGGTCGGCACGATGACGCCCTGCTTCATCAGGTCGCCAAACTCGTGCGTGAGCGCGTTGTACCCATAGGCCACGTCGGACTTCTCGAGCACCTTGTGCGCGATGACCGAACCATCGAGCCCGCAATTCGCTGCGATCTGCTTGATCGGCGCGACGACGGCGCGATCGACGATGTCAATACCCAAACGCTCATCACCCGTCGCCTTCTTGCGCAGAGCATCAAGCGCCTTGCGTGCACGAAGCACCGCAACGCCGCCACCCGGCAAGATGCCTTCTTCAACCGCGGCGCGGCAGGCATGCAGCGCATCTTCAACGCGCGCCTTCTTCTCTTTCATTTCGACTTCGGTCGCAGCGCCGACATTGACCTGCGCCACGCCACCCGAGAGCTTCGCGAGGCGCTCTTGCAGCTTCTCGCGATCGTAATCGGACGTCGAGGAATCGATCTGCGCCTTGAGCTGCTCGATGCGGCCCTTGATGTCGGCAGTCTTTCCCGCGCCTTCGACGATGGTCGTGTCGTCCTTGGTGATGGTGACTTTCTTGGCGCGACCAAGGTCCTTGAGTTCGAGCTTTTCGAGATCGATGCCGAGCTCTTCCATGACGGCGGTGCCGCCCGTGAGGATCGCGATGTCTTCGAGCTGGGCCTTGCGCTTGTCGCCAAAGCCCGGGGCCTTGACGGCGCAGACTTTGAGCACGCCGCGGAGCTTGTTGACGACGAGCGTTGCGAGGGCTTCGCCTTCGATGTCTTCCGCGATGATGAGCAGGGCCTTGCCTGACTCTGCAACCTTGGTGAGCACGGGCAGCAGGTCCTTGGCGCTCGAAATCTTCTTCTCGTGCGCGAGGACATAGCAATCTTCGAGCACGCACTCCATCGCGCCGGGGTTGGTCACGAAGTGCGGCGAGAGATAGCCCTTGTCGAACTGCATGCCTTCGAGCAGCTCAACTTCGGTGTCGAGGCTCTTGCCTTCTTCGACGGTGATGACGCCGTCCTTGCCGACCTTTTCCATGGCTTCGGCGATGATCTTGCCGATCTGCGCATCCTGGTTGGCGCTGCAGGTGCCGACCTGTGCGATCTCGGTCGAGTTCTTCACGGGGCGCGAGAGCTTCTTGAGCTCGTCAACCACGGATGCGACGGCCTTTTCGATGCCCATGCGCACCTGATTGGCGTTTGCGCCGGCGGTGATGTTCTTCAGGCCCTCGGCGAAAATGGCTTCGGCGTAGATGGTGGCGGTGGTGGTGCCGTCGCCGGCGTCCTTGGATGCCTTCTGCGCGACTTCCTTGACCATCTGTGCGCCCATGTTTTCATAGGCGTCGTCGAGTTCGATTTCCTTGGCGACGGTGACGCCGTCCTTGGTGACGGTCGGCGCGCCGAAGGATTTCTCGAGGACCACGACGCGGCCGGACGGGCCGAGCGTGACCTTCACGGCCTGTGCGAGTTTGCGAACGCCATTGAGCATTTTCTCACGGGCGTCGACATCGAATGCGATTTGCTTTGCAGCCATTGTGTGTACTCCCAATCGTTTCGTAATTCAGTGTTTCTGAGTGTGTTTGTGATTTCAGCCGATGCGGACCCAATCAACGCGCTCGGCGTCGATGATGAAGACATGCTTGCCGTCGGTGAGCTTGATCAGGTGATCCGCTTCGTCGGGCACGAGCATCGCGTTGGTGACGGTGCAGGCGTTTGCCGCGCCGCCAAAGGAGAACGCGGCGTCGCGTTTGCCATCGAGTTCCTTGAGCGCCTGGCGGAGTTGGTCGGTGGTCATTGATCAGCCAATCACTCAACAACCGCGAGGATGTCGCTCTCGGACATGATGAGCAGCTCTTCGCCGTCGAGTTTGACTTCGGTGCCGGCGTAGCTCGAGAAGATCACGCGATCGCCCTTCTTGACGGTCAGCGGAATGCGATCACCCGTGTCGTGATTGATTGCGCCATCGCCCACGGACAGGATGGTGCCGCTCTTGGGCGTGTCCTTCGCGGATTCGGGCAGATAGATGCCTGCATCGGTGATGGTCGCGGCCTCATCGCGCTGCACGATGACTTTGTCATGCAGGGGGCGAATCTTCGAGGCGAGTTTGCCCTTGGATGATGATGAGCTGGTCGTCGTCTTCTTGCGCGGCGCCGTTGCGGTTGCCATGGTTTCTTTCCCTTTCGAGTCCTTCAAACTTTCCAAACGTGATTCAGAAACTGTGATTCAAAAAACAAACGTGAACGATGTTGCGATGCGTTAGCCCTCGCCTTTGCAGCAGTCGGGCCATTGGTCGCGGTAATACTTCTTGAGCACACGCTGCATGGTTTGCAGCACCAGTTCCATGCGCACCGGGCGGTCGATGACCGCGAATGCGCCTGCGCGCAGGGCATGGGCGATCTCGCGCGCTTCTTCGCGTGTGGTGCGCCGGCGCTTGACGACGAGCGTCGGTGGCGGCGCAACGGAGCGGAAGAGCAGTTCGAGCAGACGCATGCCGCCTTCGAGGCGCGCGGTTGTTTCGTCGATGTGGGCGGTGTGATCGAGCGGCAGGCTCAGGTCGACGACCGCGATATCGATGCGGGTGGTCTTGAGCACCTCGCCCGCCTCGCGCCCCGACCGGACGCGCACCGCGTGTACCCCCATGGGCGAGAGCAGGCGGGGCAGATGGTCGGCCCAGGTCTCTTCGCGCCAATCGGTGGAGGACAGCAGGAGGTTCAGGCGGCCGCCGGGGGTCTGGCCCGGAATGCCCTGCTCGCTCGGCGCGGGGACGTAGCCTCCACCGCCGCTGTGTGCGGGGTCACCGAAGGGCCGACCTGGATGGCGCAGCATGACCATGTCGGCGGATATGTGGCAAAGGGCGGGCCAGCGGGCACACGGCGTAACCAGCGATTGAGAAAGCAGTTATGGCAACACGACGACCTGTCGGGCTGTCCGGATTGGCCGGTGGGGGCGTGTGAGGTGTCAGAGTGGCAGGGGCGGGCGCATGAAAAAGGGCCCGCCGCAATGGACGGGCCCTTGGAATGAGCAAGTTCACTGATCAGCGGCGACGTCGACGCACGACCGCCAGTCCACCCACGCCGAAGATCGCCCAGGATCCGGGCGAGGGGATCGCCGGGGCAAAGGTGTCGAGGGTGACGCTTTCGCCTGTGGTGAGGTAGATCGTGGTCTTGGCCATGGTGTAGTTCATCGCTTCGGTGGCGGCGAAGAAGAACAATGACTCTTCGGGCGCGAAGAACGGGTTGCCAAAGAGGTAGTGCAGAGCGTCGCCTGTTCCGGCGGAGCGCTCGGCGCGGCTTGGGCCCACGTCGCCCAGGCTGTCGGTGCGATACTCAACGCGCGTAGTCCAATCAGCGAAACCAAACGTCTCGACCGAGCCGAGGATGCCGTTCAGGCTTCCATTGGTGTCGCGGATGCGGTAGTAGAAGTGGAATTCGCCGGTGTCGTCCGAGGTGACGATTCGGTTTTGCAAGATGCCCTCGTAGAGCAGGGGCGGCGGGCCGTCGTTTGCGCCGCCGTTGCCGAAGATCTGGAAGGGGATCTCGACGTCGACCATTGAACTGGTTGAGCCGGCGAGTTCGGTGTCGACGGCGGAGGTGGTGCCGACGAGCCCCGTGGCGCCACCCGGCATGAGGTCGATGAGTGCTGCGTTGGCGGTTGCTGCGCCAGCGAGCACACTGAGCGCGATCGCGCCGATGAAACGTGACATGTTTTTCTCCCTGTGCTGACTTGTGACTCGACGGAGCCTTCGCCCCGCGGTCTCCAGCATGCCACCAATGCCCTGCAAGCCAAGGCATCGCCACGCCCCGAAAGCTGGAATGCCCTGTTTAGGGGGTACGGCCTTCGAGCAGTTCCCTGAACCGCTTGGCGCTCTCTGCCTGCTCGCCCACCAGGGCATCGACCTGCATGTCGGCGTGGTAGCTCGAGCGGACCATCGGGCCAGATTCGACGACCTTCCAGCCCATCGAAAGGCCGGTCGAGCGGTAGGCGTCGAACCGGTCGGGGTGGACCCAGCGGTCGATCGGCAGGTGGTTGCGCGTGGGCTGGAGGTATTGCCCAATCGTGAGGATGTCGGTCTCGGCCCGGGCGTAGACATCCGCCATAAGGGCGTCGACCTCGTCGTCCTTTTCGCCAATGCCGACCATGATGCCGGTCTTGGTGACCAGGCCCGCATCCTTGCACCGGCGGAGCAGCTCGACGGACTGGTTGAACTTCGCCTGCGGCCGCACCGCGGGGTACATGCGGCGGACGGTTTCGAGGTTGTGGTTCAGGATTTCGGGCCTGGCATCGATGACGAGCTGAAGGGCCCGCCAATCGCCCTTGAAATCGGGGATCAGGACCTCGACGGACATGTCGGGGCAGGCGTCATGCGTGCGCATGATGGTCTCGGCCCAGATGCGGGCGCCGCCATCGGGCTGATCGTCGCGATCAACCGACGTGATGACGACGTGGCGGAGGCCCATGAGCTTGAGGGACTCGGCGACGCGTCGGGGCTCATCGTTGTCGACGGGATTGGGCTTGCCAGTTTTGATGTTGCAGAAGCCGCAGGCGCGGGTGCAGGTGTCACCCAGGATCATGATGGTGGCGACGCCGCGGGCCCAGCATTCGCCCATGTTGGGGCAGGATGCTTCTTCGCAAACGGTGTGCAGACCATGGGTCTGGAGGTTGTTTCGGAGCTCGGTGTAGCCGGGGCCACCTGGGACTTTGGCACGAAGCCATGCAGGTTTGCGTTTGAGCGAGAGCGTGTGTCGGGCGTCATCGCCGGTCTGGTCACGATTATTGAGGATCTGGTCGGACAGCGAGATCAGGGGCTTGCCGCCTGAGCGCATAGGATCCCCACCCAGGGGACGGGGATGACGGGCGAGGGTCCTCGCGAGGGCGGCATCGGCGGGCGCATTGGTGGGGTCGATTGTGGTCACGCGTCAGCAACTATAGGTGGTCCAGGGTGGCAATCGAACGCCTGGGGCGGTGGAGCGTAGGGTCCCATACCATGTCCATGGTCCAGAACCATCATCGACTCCCTGGGCGTTGGTAAACAGGGAAGGGCAAGGCGGTCGATAATCCCACTTCGCCGTGTTGCATGGTTCGGGCGGCGCACAGGTGACGGCCAAGAGCAGGATGGCCCCCGCGGGGGCCGGTGAGGAGCAACGCCCGTGGGGGGAGCGGCAACAACGGTGAGACGGCGCGGGGCCCGGACCGGGCGGTTGTGCGCGGGAGCACTGGTGGCGATCAGCGCGGGCTGCGGGGTCGACTCGTGGATGCTGGACCCGAGCGTAGTCGGGCGCTGGGAGCACACGCCGACGATCGTGCCGGTGCTTGAGCGCATCGACATCATCGAGAGCGACCAAGGCGAGTTCTTCAACGTGACGCAGGTGCGTCCCGAGGATCTGGTGCCGGAACCGGTCGAGTATCGATTGGCACCGGGCGATGTCGTTGAGATCGAGATTCTAGACTTCATTGAGCGTGGGCGTCCATCGCTCAATCAGGCGATGATTGATCAGCGCGGCTTTGTCGCGCTGCCCCTGATCGACCCGGTGTTCATCGCGGGGTTGACGGCGGGCCAGGCGCAGACAGCAATCGCGGATGTGATCAAGGAGAAGGGCATCCTGGACAACCCGGCGCTCATTGTGCGCGTGCCGCGCCAGGGCCAGTCGACCTACGGCGTGCTGGGGTTGGTGCCGAATGTCGGGCGTTTCAGCATTCCGTATCCCGAGTTCCGTTTGCTTGATGCGCTGATCACTGCAGGTGGCGTGCAGCCCACGATTCCGAAGGTGTATGTGATTCGCCAGGTGTCGCTCTCTGAGACGGGCACCGGTGCGCCGCTGCCGCCGCAAAATGCGTTGCCTGACCAGCCACCGCCCGATGAGCCCGCACCGACAGGTGATGAGCTGCGCAATTTGATCGACAACTTGCTCGATGAAGAACCAAGCGGTGGCGCATTGCGGTCTGCGCCGCAACGAGCTGTGCGCTCTGTCACGCCAAGTGCGATCAGTCCGTCTGCGATGGCGAATCTGCAGGATGGCGACGAGCCACTGATCGATTTGGACTCAGACTTCACGCCCGCGACGGACGAGGCGATTGCGCCGACGGGGAACAGTCCGGGGCGCTGGGTGTTTCTGGACGGGCGCTGGCAGCGCGTGACCTCGGCGCCGACGGGCGGACTTGGTGAAGGGGCTGATCCTTTGGCGAGCGCCGGCGGCACGACGCCCTTGATGACGCAGCGCGTGATCGAAGTGCCGGTGCGCGAGTTGCTGCGCGGCGACGCGGACGTGAACATCATCGTGCGGCCGGGCGACGTGATCAATGTGCCATCGCCTGACTTTGGCGTGGTGTATGTAGGTGGCGCGGGCATCGCGCGCCCCGGGACCTACAACCTGAGCGGGAACACCAAGCTGACGGTGCAGCGCGCGGTGGTCGCGGCGGGCGGCATGTCCGCGATCGGCATCCCGGAGCGGGTGGATCTGACGCGGATGATCGGGGCTAATCGCCAGGCGACGTTGCGGCTCGATGTGCGGGCGATTTTCGAGGGCACAGCCCCGGACATCATTCTGAAGCCCGACGACATGCTGAACTTCGGCACCAATTTCTGGGCAACGCCCTTGGCGGTGTTGCGCGGCGGGTTCCGAACGTCCTACGGGTTCGGGTTCCTGTTGGACCGGAACTTCGGCAACGACGTGTTCGGGGCACCGCCGACGAATCGCCAGGGCTTCTAGGCCCAGGCAAAACGAGTCGGATGGAGGGGTGGCGCCGCCTGAGCGAGGCTGAGGTGGTGCTGGTATCTTGCGCCTGGCACGGGACGCCGAACTGTGAAGCCCCTGATTCGTAAGCGGGGAGGGACCGCCAAGGTGGTGACGGTGCGCCCCGCGGACGATTGATTGCGGTGGGTTTACCCGCGAGCGGTTGGGACGTGCGCTCGCTCGGTCGATGGAGGGTCCAGGGGACCTCGATGTCAACACTTTCACGAGAACCTGGGGTGGGGCTCAGCACAGGCGCGGCGCCGCCGATTTCGCGCCTGGTGACACGTCTGCGTGCGCACGATGCGATGGGCTATGTGATGCTCGGGCTGGTGAGCGTGTCTTTCATCGCGCTGTTCTACCGGTGGTTTGACAAGCAACAGCAATACAGCCGCGGCGCGTTCGAGGATTGGGGGCATGCCTTTGTCGTGCCCTTGATCAGTGCGTTCTACATTTGGAAGCACAGGGCACGGGTTGCCGCAACGCCGGCGTGCATTTATTGGCCTGGGCTTGCGGTGCTCGTGCTGGGGATGATGAGCTATGTGTACTTCATCTCGGGCTTCCCAAACCACATGTTCCAGGGCCTTTCGATGATCCTCGCCCTGGCGGGGGTGGTGCTGCTGCTTGCTGGGCCGCACATGCTGCGAGTGCTCTCGTTTCCGATTGGATTCCTTGGGTTTGGGATCACGATCTCCGAGCAGGTGATGACGAAGCTGACATGGCCCTTGAAGTTGTTGGCGTCGCGCGGCGCGGAACTGATGCTGACGGTGTTCGGTCTGGACGTGACGCGCTACGGCAACAAGCTGGAGATCTTTCATGGTGGCAAGGTCATCCCGCTCGATGTCGCAGAAGCGTGCAGCGGGATGCGCATGGTCGTGGCCTTCGCGGCGCTGAGCGTGGTGGTTGCGTTCTTTGCGGGTCGGACGTGGTGGCAGCGGTGTGCGATCGTGCTAATGGCGACGCCCGTCGCACTCTTCATGAATATCGTGCGCGTGGCAGTGCTGGGCGGCCTGACCCTGTTCAAGCCTGGGCTGGCGGCAGGTGATGCGCACATGGTGATTGGCACCATCCTGCTCGTGCCGGCCCTTGGGCTGTTCATGGGCGGCGCGTGGATCCTGCGCAAGATCGAGCCAGAGGAGTCTGTCTGATGGCCCGCCCGCGCATCGACATGGCGTTTGTTGCGGCGGTCGCGCTGTTGCTCGGCGCATCGGTCGCGCTGCCGGCATATTTGTCATACGCCAAGATTCGGTTGCAAAAGCGCCCGATCTATCCACCAAACAATTTGCAGTTGCGCACGCTGCCGCGCGCCGTTCCGGGTTGGGCGCAGCGGGGCGAGGATGAGGTGCTCTCCAAGGAAGCCGCGGAAGAGCTTGGCACCTTCAACTACCTGACGCGGACGTATGTGCAGACGGGGATCGAGCCGCCGGATGAACCGGCGCGACTCGACGTGCATATGGCGTACTACACGGGCATGATCGACACCGTGCCGCACGTGCCAGAGCGCTGTTTTGTGGCGGCGGGCGTAAATCTGGTTGGCGCGAGCCAAACTGTGAAGGTGCCGCTTGATCTGTCGCGCCTGATTGTGGATCCGGATTCGGACAAGGATCCACCGATCCTGCTGGGTCGGGGCAGTGAAGTGCAGAATCGATTCCGCCTGCCCTATCGCGTGGAGGATCTGGCGCTGCGCGTCTCGCAGTATGAGGATCCGTCGGGCGGGCGCGTGCTGGCGGGGTATTTCTTCATCGCAAACGGCACGGTGGTGTCGTCAGCGGATGAGGTGCGTTTGCAGGCGTTTCGTTTGCAGGCGGACTATGCGTACTACGCAAAGATGCAGTTTATGTCGGCGTCTGTGGACACGCCAGAGGAATTGGCGGTGCTGGTCGGCGGGCTGCTCGATGAGCTGCTTCCCGAAGTCATGCGGCGGATGCCGGATTGGATCGAAGTCGAACGAGGCAATGTTTCTGAGCACGAAGGTTCTTAGCAAGCCCGCAAGCGGGCGATGGGATTGATAGGTCATGGCAACGAAAGTCAACAAGAAGTTTCTGTTCATCACGATTAGCGTGGTGCTCGTGCTGGTGATGGGCATCGTCGCGCTGGCGACGTATCACTCGCTGAAATCTGCCGAGCGCAACGTCACGCAAGGTCAGGACTACGCCGCGCGTGCCGAGGCGGCGCGGGCGGCAGGTGATGCAGAAGCGGAGGAAGAGCTCCTTGAGGAGGCCCGCATTCGCTTTGGACGCGCCGTGGACAAGGAAGGCGCACGCCGTGACTACATCGAGCAATACATCGACGCGATGCTGCGCACCACGCCCAAGGAGGAAGTGACCTATAGCGATCGCTTCAATGGCGACTATTTCGGCGCCCTGGAGCGACTGGCGAGCTTGGACCCTGCGAATGCGGAGTTGCAGCTGCGCCTCATCGAAGCTCGGTTCGACTGGGTGACGCAACAAGGGGGCGGCGCCGAGATGCTCGAGTTCATCGTCTCGACCTGCACCGAGAAGCTGAAGTCGCTGCGCGATGAGGAGGATCCGATCGTCGCCAAGATTCGCGGGTACCGCGGGCTGGCGCAGGTTGGGCGCATGAGCCTGACGGCGGTGCCCGACGAAGCACGTGAGTTGGCGCTGGAGGACTTGCAGACCGCGTATGCGGCGAACCCGGACTTCCTGGACGCGGGCTTCGCCGCCGCACGTTGGCACCTTGCTGAGCGCGAAATCCAGCATGCCAATGGGCGCACGGATCTTGCTGATCGCGAGTTCACAGAAGCGGGCAAGGCGGTGGACGAATTCATTGCGGCGCATCCGAATCACGTGATGGCGCTGCTCATGAAGCTGGACATGCCGATCGTTGAGGTGGGCGTATCGGCACGTCCGGATGTGCGTCAGGCACTGCAGGCGGCCCACGAGAAGGGCGCCGCGGCAATCTTCGCACAGATGAAGGATCTGCCTCCTGGCAGCATGGATCCAAACGGGATCCAGCAGTTGATCGGACGGGCAGGCGAAGCGATCAGTCGGGCTGATCAGCTTGCGTTCGTTGAGCGCGAAGCAGCATTGCACCCGACGGACCCCGAGTGGCTCATGGTCTTGGGGCAGGCATATCAGCGAGCCGGCGAGCGCGACAAGGCGCTGGCGACGTTCCAGAAGGTGATGGATCTGCCCACGCCCACGCTGAGTTTGGAAGGCTTGTTGCTGCCGCAGTATCGCCGGCAAGCGGCGGCGGACCAGGTGTCGACGTGGCTCGGTGAATACGCTCGCGCGACAACGGATGAAGCTCGCGATGAGGCCCTGGCTCAAGCCAAGACGTCGCGTGATGCCCTGCAGAATCGGATCGGTGTGCGCGGGCAGTCGCAGTTGAAACTCATCGATGCGCGGATTGCGCTTGTGGAATCGCGGTATTCGGATGCCACGGCATTGTTGAGCGAACTTAGCCGAGAGGTGGGCGAGGACCAGGAAATTGACTATCTGCTGGCAACAAGCCTGGCGGCGGAGGGCGTGCTTGGTGATGCGCGCCAGAAGTTCGAGACATTGGTTGGGGCGGGGTATCGCCTGAACTCCACGCTCATGCAGCTTGCAGATGTGTACCTGAAGATGGGTGACGTTGAGCAGGCGGCCACATTGCTCGAACGCGCTACGAAGATCGCGCCCGAGAACCAGGCACTCGCGAAGAAGCTGCGCGAGGTGCAGACGTTCATGATTGCCAACCCGGAGGGTGCCGAGGCGATGACGGGTGAGGTGGATCCGATCGTGAAGGCCCTCATGGACATTCGGCAATCGGAACTCGATCAGGATGCTGACCGCACGCGGCAATTGGTCGAGCAAGCGTACACGACGTATCCGGACGATTCGCGCGTGATCATGCGGGCGTTGCAGCAGCACATGATGGACGAGGACCGTCCAGGCGCCATTGCCATCGCCAAGTCGGCACAGGAGCGCTTCCCGAACAATCAGAACTTCAAGAACATCGTGATTGCGCTGCAGTATGAGGACCCGGTCAAGGCCCAGGATGCGGTGATCGAGGCTTCGCCGCTGCCCGATGTTGAGAAGGCGCTGCAGCGAGTAGCGCTGTACATCACGCAGAACATGCCCGATCGCGTGAATGAGTGGCTGGCCGCAGCGGAAAAGGCGGACCCCAATCATCCGAGTGTGATTGAAGCGCGCTTCGTGTGGTCGCTTCGTCAGGGCGACCTGGCGACGGCGCGTGTTGCGGCACAGAAAGCGGGGCAACTTAACTCTGATCGAGCGGAGGGTGCAACGTTTGAAGGCCGCCTGCAGCTTGCGGAAGGCAAGCCCACGGATGCTGTGCGCACTTTTGAATCGGCAACGAAGCGTCTGCCATACAACGCGGCGCTCTGGCGACTGTTAGGACAGTCTCGACTTGAGGCGGGCTTGGTGCCGCAAGCGATTGATGCGCTGGAGCGAGCGCTGCAGAGCAAGCCCGACGATGTGGCGTCGGCGAAGCTCTATGCCCGCGCCCTCGCGAAGCTCGGACGAAACGACGAGGCATTGGCGGCGGTTGGGCGCGAGTCTCAAGTGTTTCGTTTCATGCCAAACGACGAAGAGTTGCGGGCGATCTGGCTCGACTTGGAGGCGAAGGCCGGCGATCGCGAAGAGGCTGTTCGGGTGCGTCGAGAGGTGTTCAAGGCGCTGCCCGATGACACGACGAATGCCTTGGCGCTGGCGAACCTGCTGATCGCGGATGAGCAATGGAGCGAGGCGCGCGACGTGTTGGATCAGCTTGAGGGCAAGGAAGTCGCACCACTCATCATGACCCGATTGCGAGCGCTGGTCGCGCGTGGCGATCACGGTTCGGTCGATGAGGGTGTGGCGGTCTTTGACGACTACGCCAAGACCTTGACCGAAGATGAGCCGCTTGTGGCGGCACGCATGGCGCAGGCCGGATTCTTGTTGGAGTGCGGCGAGGACGCCCAAGCGGTTGAAGTGCTCGAGGCTGTGCGTTCAAAGCAGGGTCCAACGCGCGACATTGATCGCCAGTTGGGCAACTACTTCTTCAATTTGGGCAGCACCAAGTCCACAGAGGCGGCTCAGTTTGAAGCAAACGAACAACCCGAAGCGGCGGCGAAGGCGACTGCTGAAGCGGATGAAGCCAATCGGCGCGCGGCGGAAGCGTACCGCTCGATCATTGCAGAGGGCGGCGAGAACGTCGAGGACGCGTTCGGCGTGAGCAAGCGGCTGGTCGAAACACTGATCCGCATGGAGAACATGTCCGAAGCGAGGACGGTCTTGCAGAAGGCGGCGAAGCAGTATCCGAACGATTTGGAGGTGCTGATTCTCTCGGCGGCGATTGCGGAGCGCACGGGTGACACGCGCGAAGCACAGCGCATTCTCGCTTCGGCGGTTGAGAAGCATCCTTCGTCGCACTTGCCGTACTACCGGCGCGCCGTGCTGAACCGAGATGACCCGGCGATGTTCCCGGATGTGATCCAGGATCTGGATCAGGTGTTGCGATTGCGCCCGGACATGATGGACGCCTGGGGCTTGAAGTTCGAGCTGTACAAGAGCCGCGGGCGCCTGGAAGAGGCGCTGGTCGAACTCCGCAAGGGCCTTGAGAACGCATCGGGCTCGAACGCAGACACGCTTCGGCGCGTGCTTGTGCAACAGTTGCTCAACGTGCGTCGCGAAAACGAAGCGCTCAATGCAGCCATCGAGGCGGCGGATCGCTATCCGGACTCGTCTTTCTGGCAGGGCTCAACTGGTGACCTGTGTCGGCGCTTGGGTCGGTATAGCGAAGCATCGCGCTGCTTCCAGCGCTTGCTCGATCTGGACAGCACGAAGGCGGATGAGGAGCGCAGCAAGGTGGTCTCAGCGAGCTTGCTGGACTGTTTGTTGCAGCGTGACGCACCGCCGACGCGCGGGCAGGCACTGCGTTTGCTTGATGTCGTGAAGTCGATGGAAGAGACGGTGCCGACGATCATGTTGCAAGCGCGGACGCAGGCCTTCTTGGACAACCTCGACGAGATGGAAGCGCTGATCGACAAGGGCTATGACATGGCGGTCGAGTTGGGCGATTCCAACATGCTTGGCTACTGGTACACCCAGGTGCGCCAGGCGCTCGGCGCCGAGGGCGAGGCGCAGCAGTGGCTGGACAAGCTGGCGGCGTCACGCGGGGAGTTGCCCGTGTCTTTGGAGGTGCGCCGCCTGGGATACAAGCGGCTTGTCGCGGGCGTGAAGGCAGAGGACATTCCGAGAGCGGAAGCCATGGTCGCGGGATCCGAGGGCGATGCTGCAGCGCAGCTTGAGGCATACAAGCTGCTTTCGAACCTGCAGTATGACCTGGGCGTGTCGAAGGAGACGAGCGACCCAGCCGCGGCGCGTAAGCTCTTTGAGCAAGCGCTCGACTCGGGCAGGAAGGGACTGGCGCTCTACAACCTTGATCTGGAGCTCAACAACAACGTGGGGTACATCCTCGCGAAGCATCTGGATCGGGGTGAGGAAGCGATTCCCTATGCCGAGCAAGCTCAGCAGATCGCACCCGATAACTCGGCGGTGTTGGATACGGTTGGCGTGGTGTTTTTCGAGGCCGGTCGCTTGAACGACGCGGCGGGACACCTGCAGAACGCGATTCGGACGGCATTGGTGCCGGACCACCGGGTGCTGTCGAACATCCACCTGGCCCAGGTATATGTCGCCCTGGAGGACAACCGCGGTGCCCGCCAGGCGTTGGCGGATGCTCAGAAGGCCCTGGAGGATGTCCGAACCGGGAGCAACCGGGATCAGTACCAAGCGGAGATCGATGCGGTGCGGAGCACCATTCCCTGAGCGTTATCGGTGCGCTGGAGGAGGCCAGGATCGCGCGAGGCGGGCAAAGGCTCGCCCGCGCAGAGGCCGATGTACACGGATGGATCCGGAGTGAATTTTTGGAACGGGGCCCGGGGACGGTGCGCCCGAGGCTGCGCAGAGAAGAGGACGAATCGCCATGACGACGAGCACAATTCCAGCGCCACCAACGGCGGGCGCGCCCAGGCCAGTGGCGGTTGCGGCAGCGGCGGCGCCGGCGGGCGCCGCAGCGGCGCTTGATCCCATTCGTCTGCTGCGCAGCTACTACCCCTGGCTCTTGGGGTCTGCGCTCGCGGGCGCGGTGCTTGGTGTGGTGCTGTACTTGGTCTTTGCGTTGTTCGTGCCTCGCTATGACGGCAAGGTGCTGTTCCAGTCGATGCCGCCCATGTCGGCGGGACGCATGGACGAGACGATCGGCCAGACGGGTTCAGGCGAAGAGAACGAGGTGTTCCTGCAGACGCAGGTCAAGCTGATTCAGGCGGACCAGATTTTGGTTGCGGCGCTGAATGAACCAACGGTGCGCAACACGAAGTGGATCAAGAAGTACATGGGTCGCGACGGCCTTGACCAGGCCGAGGCGTTGTATGACCTGAAGAAGATCGTGAATGCGCGCATGCTGGGTGGAACGGCACTGTTCGAATTGTCGGTGCGGACGCCATCGTCTGCCGATGCACCGACGATTGCGAATGCTATCTCTGACGTCTACATGGACGATCACCGCAAGACGCGTGGCGCCGACGCTCGTCAGAAGATCGAGCAGTTTGACCGCAACCTCCGTTCAATCAAGGCGGACATTGACGCGATCGAGAACAACAAGGAGCGTCTGATTGCGGACCGCGGGCTGGAGAGCGTGCGTCAGACCGAATCGAGCTATTACCAGGAGGTGCAGGAGTTGCTGCCGCGCATTGTTGCATTGCGCGAAGACAAGGCTCGGTTGCAGCAGCTGTACAACCAGTATCTGGAGTTGACGAAGCAAGATGGCCCGCCCGTGTATCCGGAAATGATTCGGGCGCAGGCGGAGGAAGCTCGGGTGGCGCAGTCACTTGAAAGCGAGATCGAGCTTCGCGAGGCGACGCTGGCGTCAACGCGCGCGCAGTTCGGCCCAAACCACCGCGACGTGAAGGCGATGGAAGCGTCGATCGCGTCCTTGCACAATCAGTACAAGAAGGTCGTGGAGAACGAGATGGCCGAGGCATTCGCCACGGCGCTCGAGAACTACCGGTCGACGATCTCGTCATATGAGCGTGCCGAGGATCAGCTCACAACTGACCTCGAAGATGCGCGCCTCAAGCTCACTGAGGTGCAGGGCCTGCTGAAGCAGTATGAGGAGATGGAGACGGAGTCTGAGGCCAAGCGGCAAGAGATGGAACGCGTTACGGAAGGCCGGCGCAATCTGTCCATTGTCGAGCAGGTTGGCACGCAGGTGCGCATCATCGAGCAAGCCAAGAAGCCCGACTTCCGCAGCTTTCCCAAGCCGATCCCGGTGCTGTCACTGTCGGTCTTGCTGATCGTCGGTTCGACGGCGGGCTTCATCGTGCTGCGCGAATTGCGGGAGCAACGCGTGCGTTCACCGCGCGATATTTCACTCATTCCTCGCACGCGGGTGTTGGGGATCGTGCCCGACTTGGCGATCGACCCCGCCAAGCCCGAACGCATCGAGCTTGCGGTCAAGGATCGTCCGCTTGGCGCAGTGGCGGAGAGTGCGCGCCAGATTCGCACAGCGATCCTAAAGGCCTGCGATGCGCGCGGTCACCAAACAGTCGTCTTTTGTCCGGGCATGCCCGGATCCGGGAACTCTTCGATTGTCGCCAACCTGGCGCACTCGGCGGCGCTGATCGACAAGCGGGTGCTGATCATCGATGCGAACCTGCGCAGGCCTTCGTTGCACACCATGCTGGGCGTGAAGGAAGGTCCAGGACTCGCGGATCTTCTGCGCGGCGACGGCACGCTGGATGGCTGCGTGCAGGAGGTCTCGAACGGTGTGTCATTGCTCTCTGCGGGCACGGATCGCGGGCATCAGTATGAGCGTCTGAACACGGCCGTCATGGGTGACCTGCTGACCAAGGCGAAGTCGCACTATGACCTCATCTTCCTTGATGTGGCCCCAGCAGTTGTGGCGGGTGACGCCTTCGCATTGGCTGGCCGTTGCGACGCGTCGGTCCTGGTATGCCGGACGTACAGCGAGAAGCGGGGCCTGCTGGCTCGCTTGCGCACGCAATTGGGTGATGCGCGAGCCGACTTCCTGGGCGTGATCGTCAATGGCGTGCGCGCCTCGGCGGGCGGCTATCTCAAGTCGAATTACAAGACGACGATGGACTATCAGGAATATGCCCCCCCGGGCGAGCAGGAGAAGGAGCCGGCGGACGCGGCGTGATCGTCGCGGCAACGCTCCTTTGGGGCAGAGCAGAACCGTTGGGCGTACCATGCCGCGCTGGGCCAATGGGGACGGCCTTGAGTGGGTGGAGCAATGCAGCAGGTCGACCCAACCAACCTGGCGCCGGGGCAATCGCCCTCGACACTGGTGGACTCAGCGCAAGGTGCGGTGGGCGCGCTGGACATGTTTCACGCGTACATCGGCGTGTTCATTGTGGCCTTCCTGCTCACGGTGTGCCTAACGCCGCTGATGCGCAAGCTGGCGATCAGTCAGGGCATCGTTGATCGTCCGACCGACCCGCGCAAGGCCCATCGCATTCCTGTGGCCTATCTGGGCGGGCTTGCGGTGTTTGTTGGCGTGCTGGGGGGCATTGCCTTCTCGTACATCGGCGAGGGCTTGCCCACCGCCTTCTTCGAGACACACGAATCGCGGTTCGAGCAACGGGCCTTTCCGCTGTCGATCGTCGTCGGCATGGTGGCGATTACGATCACCGGGCTGCTCGATGACGCTGCCGGGCTTTTTCCACGCCTGAAGATCGTTGGGCAGCTGCTGGCGGCGGCGGCGCTGGCGATGAACGACATTGGCGTCAAGGTGGCCGCGGGCTTCATGCAGCCGATCGGCAGTTGGCTGTTCGACAATGCGGAGATGGTCTGGCACATCACGGTGCCTGCGGCGCTCACGCCGCTCTTGGGCCCGGAGGTGCAATTCGACGCGATCTATTGGACGGGCACGATCATCATCGCGGTGTTCGTACTGGGCGGGTGCAACGCCTCAAACCTAATCGATGGGCTGGATGGGCTGTTGTCCGGCGTGACGGCGGTGGCGGCGGCGGGTTTGCTGATCGTTGCCCTTCACCTGGCGGTGGCGGATGATGGTCCATTGGATTCAGCTCGTGTGATTCTCGCGCTCGCCTTGCTTGGCGCGTGTCTTGGCTTCCTGCCGCACAACTTCAATCCCGCGACGATCTTCCTGGGCGACTGCGGGTCGTTGTTACTTGGCTATCTATCGATCGTGTTGATCTTGTCACTTGGCGATACGGGCAAGACGCATCTGGTGATCGCGGGGCTGATCATCTATGCGATCCCGATCATCGACACGTTCCTGGCGATCGTGCGTCGGAAGCTGGCGGGCAAGCCACTCTCGGCGGCGGACGATCAGCACCTGCATCACATGCTCAAGCGTGCGCTTGGGGTCAAGGGTGCTGTGTTTGCGCTGTATGGCATTGGGGCGGTGTTTGCCGGGCTCGGGCTGTGGCTCACGGAAGGGCGCGTGCGTGTCGTCTTGACGGTGGCGCTCGTGTTTGGTGCATTCATCACCGTGACTGCGGTGAAGGTGGCGCGACGCCAGGCGATCGAATCGGCGGCGCAGTTGTTCGACACCAAGCCCACGCCGGCTGTTGAGGAGCCAACCGTGCCCGGGGCGGAAGCAGCCCACGCGGGCGCCCCGCCGCGACCAGCGCCGACCTCATGACGGTCTGTCACTGGTGCGCGGTAGGCTGCGTGCCATGAGCAGCACCGCACCGACGCCCGATTCCTTTCGCGCCCAACGAGAAGCAGCCCAAGCTCGCTTGCGCTCAACTGGGCATCTGGGGATCGATCGGTTTCTGACGCTTGACACAGGGGCGTACCGCGATCGCACGAGCGATGGCGGGCTGGACGGCGGGACCAAGGAACTGCTTGGACTTGTGGCGTCAATGGTGTTGCGCTGCGACGACTGCATCAACTATCACACGGAGCAATGTGTGAGAGCGGGCTACACCGTTGCGCAGATCACTGATGCGATGAACATCGCGCTGATCGTTGGCGGCTCGATCGTCATTCCGCACATGCGTCGTGCGCTGCTGATGCTTGACCAATTTGCAGCCGAGGGCGGTTCGTCCGAGAAGCAGGGCTGATAAGCGAATCCGCACAACCGGCAAGCTTTTCCGCGGTTTCCCAGGGGATTGCCTGCCTTCGCGCAGGGCACATCGCAGACTCCCCATTGGAGGGGATAGCGAGGTGCGCGATGAATGTGCAAGGCATCGGCGCGGGGAGCGCCGGGATGTATGTGACGGGCGGCGTGAAGCCGCACTCTGATGGGCTGGAGCCGCCGGATGCGCCGGAGGCGCAGGGCGCGCAGACAAACGCCGCGGTCAGCAGCGTTGAAGCCACCGAACCGCGGCGAGAATCTCAATCACACGTGGATGTCTACGCCTGATGCTGCACACTGCATGATCAGGCGGAGTGATGCGGTTGGATTACCAGGCGTCGTCGCGCCGACCACCACGGTCGCCACCGCGGCCGCCACGGTCGCCGCCGCGCGAGCCGGCGTAGCCGCCGCGCCCCCCGCCGCCGCCACCATAGCCACCACCGCCGCCGCCGCCGTACCCACCGCGACCGCCGCCGCCATAGCCACCGCCGCCACGCGGACGATCCTCGCGCGGGCGCGCTTCGTTGACACGGAGGTCACGACCACTGAACACGGAGCCGTTCAACGCATTGATAGCGTTGTCCGCTTCAGCGTCATCCATTTCCACAAAACCGAAGCCGCGTGAACGCCCGGTTTCACGATCCATCACCACAGACGCGGACATGACGTTGCCATGGGCCGCAAACAGGTCCCGGAGCTCGCCGTCGTTCATAGAGAACGGCAAGTTCCCGACATAAATCTTCTTCATCGCTACACGATCTCACGCTCGAGAAGTTCAACTCGGTCCGGCGATCTTCTCGAGCACGATCGTCCAAGGCCGCAGGCGATCCCATCAGGCGGACCGCATCAGTATCAAGCACTAGCATAGCCTCGGATTGAGGCAGGGACAGAGCCTTGGCCCAGGGGCGGCCAGAAAGGCGAAAAACCCCCTTCAGTACGGGGATTTACGGGAAGATGCCTCGGAGCTGGTAGACCTGAGCGATTTGCTCGAGCGCGGCGATGTAGGCCGCCGTCCGCATGTCGACGCCGAAGCGGTGGCGGGCCAACTGCGTGCGTCTGGCGGCCAGCACCATGTGCCGATTGAGCTCGTCGTCGACCTTCTCGAGGTCCCACGACTGGTTGGTGCGGTTTTGCACCCACTCGAAGTAGGACACGGTGACGCCGCCCGCCGAGCACAGAATCGCCGGCAGGATCTCGACGCCGCGAGCCATCAGGGCGCGTTCGCCGGGAGGGGTCATCGGGGCGTTTGCGGCCTCAGCAATGAGCTTGCAGTCAAGCCAAGACGCCTTCTCCTCGGTGATCATTTGCTCGAGTGCCGCGGGAATGAAGACATCGACAGGCACGCGATAGAAATCCTCTTCGGAGATGGCCTCGGCGCCGTGGCGTGTCTTTTCGAAGCCCGCGATGCCGCGATGCTCGCGCACATACTCATCAAGGGCAAGGACATCGAGCCCATCGGGGTTGTAGACGCCTCCCGTGTGGTCCATGGCGGCGCGCACCTTGCCGCCGCGTTCTGCAAAGAGCTTGGCGGCCCAAGAGCCGACGTTGCCAAAGCCCAGCACTGAGCAGGTGGCGTCCTTGAATGCGAGCCCAATGTCAGGCAGGATTTCCGCGAGCACGTCGATCACGCCTTGGCCCGTTGCTTTTTCGCGACCCAAGGAGCCGCCAAACTCAACGGGCTTGCCCGTGACGACGGCCATCTTGTTCTGCTTATCGGAGATCTGCATGTAGGTGTCGGCGAACCAGGCCATGACCTGTGCGTTCGTGCCGACGTCGGGCGCGGGGATGTCGCGATCGGGTCCGATTTGTGCTGCGATTGCAGAGACAAAGCGGCGCGTGACGCGCATGAGTTCGTTCTGCGACATGGCGCGCGGATCACACTTGATGCCGCCCTTGCCGCCACCCATGGGAATGCGGACGAGCGAGCACTTCATGGTCATGAGCGCGGACAATGCCTTGACATCGTCGAGGCCGACATGCGGGTGGAATCGCAGGCCGCCCTTGTAGGGGCCGAGCGCGTTGTTGTGCTGAACGCGATAGCCCTTGAACAAGGCGTAGTGCCCGTTGTCCATGAGCACTGGGAAGTGCACCATGATCTCATTCTTCGGCTGCGCGAGAATGAGCTGAATGTGGCGCGGCACTTCGAGAATCTCAGCGGCGTGCAACATCGAGTCGATGATTTGGAGATAGAGATTGTCGCTGTCGCGCTCCATCCCCAATTCGTCAAAGACGGTGCTGGCCATCAGTTCGCGTGTGGGTGCGACAATCGACGCCTTGTCAGTTGATGTGCTCATCATGGTGCCGTGCTTGTGGGCGTAAAAGCCCGGAGTCAGCGAGACGCCGAATCCGTTGCGTGCTCGTGAAAGGTGCGTGTTCCCGTCGCGGCGTCATCGTGCGTGCCGCGTTTTCTTGCGCCAGATGAGCGAACCCCGGCGCAGAACGGCGATGATACCGCGACCGCGACCGCGCGTCAGGGGCGCAGATACCGGACGGTGGGTCCCACGCGATTTGTCAGGTGGGCAGGCGCTCAAGGTCCCGATCGAAGCCCGCCAGGATCAAGGTGTCGCCTTCACTCAGGCGCGATGCGGGCATGGGCAGGTCGACCACACGGCTTCCTAGGGTGTCGACTCCGGAGGGCGCCGACGACTCGATGGGCCGCTTGATCGCGACGACCGTGACATTGAAACGCCGACGGAGGTCGAGCTCGGCGAGGGTCTTCTGGCGCCACTCTGCGGGTGTGGCCATTTGCACCAGGGCGTAGCCCTCGCCCAACTCCACATGGTCGATCATGAAGGGCGAAAGCAGGCGGTGGCTCCACCGGTCGGCGGACTCGTCTTCCGGGCTCACCACCGAATCGGCGCCGATGCGGGAGAGGATTTTGGCCTGCATTGCGTTGCCTGCCCGGGAAATGACCCGCTCGACCCGCAGGCTTTTTAAGACCACGGTTGCCAGGGCGTTGGCCTCGAAATTGGTCCCAATGCCGACCACGGCACAGTCGACTTGGTCGACGCCCTGAAGCCGCAGTGCTTGTTCGTCGGTGGCGTCGAGCGCGACGGCGAGGGTGACCTGGTCGCGCAATTCTTCGACCACGGTGCGGTCTCTGTCGACGGCAATGACCTCCGCGCCAGCAGACGCAAGATTCCGCGCCAAGCGCGCCCCAAACCGACCAAGCCCGATAACCGCGAATCGATCCATTGCTGAGCAACACCTTACCTGCGGGCCGGGGTTTCCGCGCGGCGGGGGCGACGCCTGGCCTAGTAAATCGAGACACGTTCGCCTGGGTATTCGATGCGGGGACGTCGGCGAGCACCAACCGAGGCCAATGCCGCCAGCGTGGCAAAAACACCCACGCGCCCCACGAACATGGTGATGATGATGTTGATCTTGCCTGCGACCGTGAGCTTGTCGGTGATGCCCATGGATAGCCCGGTGTTGCCAAAGGCGCTGGTTGATTCAAAGAGCAACACCTCGAGCGAAGGTGAGAGCGCCGTGTTGTTCTCTTCCGTGAGCACGAGCCCGGCAGTCGAACCCAGCACGACGAGCAGGCAGGCGATCGCGAGCGCAGCGCATTTGCGCACGATGTCTTCTGGAATCGTGCGCCCAAAGGCGGTGGTCTGTTCACGGCCTCGGATGGTGCCCCAGACGGTCAGCGCGAGGACACTAACAACGATCAGTTTGACACCCGATGCAACCGAACCCGGCGCCGCACCGACGAACATCAGGAAGATCAGAGCCAGGCGCGACAGGCCCCCCATTGCGTTCACGTCGATCGTGTTGAACCCGGTTGTGCGATTGATGGACATGAAGTGGGCGTCGAGCACGATGAGCCGCCAAGGCTCGTCCGTCTGCACCGCTTCACCAATCATGATGATGACAACGCCCAGGAGATACACGATCAGGGCGGAGGTCATGACGAGCTTCGAGTGCAATGAAAGGCGCACGAGCACGCCGCCCTCAGTACGCCGACGCCTAGCCTTTGCGACGAGCACGCGCCACACGTTTTCCAGGACGGCATAGCCAATCGAACCAAAGATGATGAGCGGGAAGATGATGGCGTGCGGCATGACATGGGTGCGCAGCGACGCCATGCTGTCGGTCGTGGTGGAGAATCCCGCGTTGCAGAACGCGCTTACGGACATGAAAACCGCGTGGTACGCCCGATCACCCACGCTGGCGAAGTCGTGCGGCATGCCGGCCCACTCCTTGGGCCATGTGAAGTAGATGAATACGGCGCCGATGAGTTCGATGATGTGGGTCGCAAGGATGACGAAGGTGACGAGGCGCTGTGCGGAGAGCTGACCTTCCCAGCCTTGCTCGGTGCCTTCTGCGAGTGTTTGCGTGGCACGAAGACCAAAGCCGCTGCCAACAAGGCTGGCCACGAGGGCGCCGAACACGAGCACGCCCAGCGCGCCAACTTGGATCCACACCAAGATGATGATCTGCCCCAATCGCGTAAACCCCGCGATCGGTGCGCCTGCGGTATCGACGACGACACCTGTCGGGCGCACGACCAGCCCGGTTTGGCTTACCGCGCTGGTGATTGTGAAGGCGGCGTCGAGCACACCTATCGGAGCGCCTTTGGGTGCGGCGGCGGGCAGCATGAGCAAAGCGGTGCCCGCAATCGTGAGTACGACAAATGACCCAACGAAGATCAGGCCTGAGGGAATCCGCGACTGCGCAAGGCGCAGGAACGATCGCACGGCAAAGATCAGGGCGAGCGGCGCCGACATGATCGCCAGTCCGATCCAAGACCAGCAAAACAGCAACGAGAGTGCAATCGCGATGAACTCCGGGCGCAAGATGCTGACCAAGTCTGTCCGATGGGTCGCGGGCATGGCTCGCACGCGGTGGACGTCCAACGCGAACAGCACGGTATAGGCGCCAAGCATCCCAAGCTGGATCGCCCAGAGCACGGTCGGTGGCAAGATCGGTTCGTGCCAGCCAATGTGCAACAGCGTCGGGGCGAGCATCAGGAGCGCAAGCAGGCCGCGGATGTGCTGGAAGCGGAGCGGCGTGCGCACCGATCGGAAGCGGACACTGGCGTCTACCACGCGTGCGAGCGTACCGCCCCGGCGCAGTTCACGCGAGACGGGTGCGAATGGCCCGACGCGCACGGCGCTCGGCCCCAATGATGCGCGCCGGTGTCACGCCAAAGGTCTGTGCAACCTCGGTGATGGTCCTCGGATGGATTGGCGCGGCCGCGGGGGGGAGGGCGTAGCGCATCGCCAGCAGCGCGGCATCAGTGTCCTGCAGGCATCCGATGATGTCCGGCAGGTGGCGGTGCGGCTCGACGGACGATTGCCATGACGCGAGGTGGTCAAGCGGGCTGGCCAGCACAAACCGCTGTTGAGCCGAGCGGAGCGGACGTGCGAGTGTCAACTCTTGGACGATGCCGGCCAGGGCGCGGTTCGCGGCGATGGACACCGGGGCTGCCAAGCGCCCGCCGCGGCGCGGATCGAATCGAGCGATGGCGTCGGTGGCGGCCCGCGTGGCAACAAGGTGCAACTGCACTGCTGCGGCAGAGGCGAGGTGATGCCAGGATAGCCCGGTGCGCGATTCGATGGTGCGCAGAATCAGACTGCGCTGCATCTCAATCGCGCGGGCCCGGAGTCGCAGCGCCCAGCGAAGGTCTGTAAGGGCACGATCACACAAGCGCTGGTTTGGCCGCGCCGGATCGATCCCATGCCCCACGGCTGCCGCCCGCTCGAGCAATGCCCGATGCCCCGTCATGAGTGCTCGCTCTTCCGGTGCATCGGCAGGTGGATCGGTCGCGACCGCGTCTGCAAGCTGTCTGGGATCAAGGATGGGTGAAATGGGCGGGGCATGGGCGACTATCGGGTGGTCCAGCACGTCGACGTCGAGCCCATCGTCACCTGAGGGCAATGTTGCGCAAAGGCGTTTGAGCTGGCGCGCCTGCTCGCGCACTGCAACTCGATGCACGGTCAGGCGTGTGCAGCCATAGCGCTCTGCAATGAGGCCCGGACGAATCCCGAAAGCGACGGCGCGGGCGATCCTCCGTTCGATGCCGCGCGAGAGATGCGGAGCGCCGCGCTTCGGTGCCGTGACGCCTGGAATCGATGGCCCCGTCTCATCCAGCACACGGCGCACTGCGGGTGCTGATCGTCCTGACTGTTGTGCAAGGGTGTCGACGAGCCCGGTCATTGTGGCATTCGGGGCGGCCGCCAGTGCGCGAGCAGCCGATTGCGCAAGTGCGTCCGCCTCTTGGTCATCAATGCGCGAAAACGCACCGGCTCGCTGCAGGAGTGACTGATGGGTGCGCTCAAAGGCGGCAACAACGTTCGGTGCAAAGGCGAGACGCGCCAGCCCCGCGGGATCTCGCCAGCGGCGAGCCACCAGCCCGCGTCTGCGGTAGCGCTCGATTGTTTTGCGCGCGACACGCCAACGGGATGCGAGCGACTCGATGGAGAAGGCATCAACGGGCAAGTCGTCCGCGCACAATTGTGCCGCCTCGCACAGGTGCTCAACGAGCGCACTCAGGTCGCTCAGCAGTGCCCGCCCGGGCACCAGCGCCGGCGCATCGAGATCTGGGCGATAGGCCGTGATCCGATAGGCGATCCAATCTTCCGGGTATTCGACTTCGGGCCGGATCTCCGAAGCGAGTTGCTCAGCACGGGCAATGTCGCGCAAGAGTGTGTCACGTGGCGTGAAGCGCTGCTGATCAAGCAGCGCTTGCAGAGGTTCGCAGTGGATGGCGGACAGACGCGGCATGATGGCGAACTACGTGGCGTTGCCAAGCTCTGCTTCGCCAGCCCAGTGGATGGGCTTGACTTGCGCGATAGCGCCAGCGTTGGCGGCGCACTCGAAGAACCGCCCGACTGCTTGCCGCGCCTCGCCGTCCATGTTGTAGCGCAACTCATTGGCGACATAGTCCTGGGCGGCATCGGGTGTCCAACCGTGGGTCGCGGCACTTTGAGCGGCGCTCCAACCGACGCGCACGCAATTGCGCCGACGCTGGCGATCGAGCAAACTGGCCATGGTGCGCAGTTCGGGGCGCGCGTCGAACTCGCCTGCGCGACACATCCATGCGGCATAGACGAATGGCAGACCAGTGATCGCGCGCCAGGCGGTTGACAGGTCAAGCGTATACGGATGCGAAGACTTGGGTGGCGCATGTGTGATCGTCTTGTCGCCAATGAGCAGCACAGCGTCTGGCCAGGCATCGTGCGGACGATCAACATGAGCGAAGGGTTTGATGGCAAGCCGCCTGCCGAACTGCTCGGCGAAGACAACGGACGCGAGCGCGACTGACGTGTGTGATTCGACGTCGGCGTGCAACACCGTGACCTGCTCCAACGGAACGCGGGAGAAGACGCGCACGGTGCGCGTCGGGCCATCGCAGGCGATCACGCCCACGGGCGCGATCTCGAGCGGGACAGCCGAGCGCTGATAGTCGATGATCGAGCAGAGGGCGAGGTCTACTTGCGGGGCTTGGCCCGGCTGGATCGGGGCGAGCAGTTCGATGAGGCGGGCGGGGGCCTCCAAACGAATCTCAAGACCAATGGCCTTTTCGAGCCCCGCAATGAGGGGCACCGTGTTCAGATAGCGCACCGCGCCGAGGCGAACGGTGCGAACGGATGCAGGTGGCCCGAGCGTTGGGTCGATAGGGGTTGTGGCTGGCGACATGACCTGAAAGTGTAGGGGAGCAACCAAGTGACGGCTGCCGGATCAGAAAAGCTCGCGTTGATTGGTGGTGGCGGACACGCGCTGGTCGTGGCGGAAGCGGCGACGGCGAGCGGCTGGACAATTTCTGGATATCTGGACGACGCGGTGGCGCCCGCGCTTGCACGGCTTCGACACGTTGGCGTGCGCTTGGGCGATCTCGGCGCTGCCCTGCCGCGCGAGGGAAGCGCGATCCTCGCACTCGGCGATCTGGCGTCTCGGCGTATCGGTATTGATGCGCGGGTTGACACCACATGGGCGATTGTCGTGCACCCGAGTGCAATTGTGCTGCCCAGCGCGACCATTCGCCCGGGCGTGTTCGTCAGCGCTGGGGCAGTGGTGCAAACTTTGGTGCATCTCGATGTTCATTGCATTTTGAACACTGGATGTATTGTCGAACACGAATGCTCACTGGGCGAGAACGTGCATGTCGGGCCGCGCGCCGTGCTGTGTGGACGCGTCGAAGTCGGCATGGACACGCTCATTGGCGCGGGCGCAGTCGTGCTGCCGAACGTCAAGGTCGGAACCAGGTGCGTGATCGGCGCTGGTGCGGTGGTCCGCGAGGACGTGCCTGATGGCGCAACGGTGGTTGGCGTACCGGGGCGGGCCAACAACCCCGTCGCTTGCGCTCGGGGCTAGCGAGCCCCAGTGCTATTGCCCACTGCTCGATTGCTCTGCGGTGAAGGAAGCGCGGGCGGCGCTTGCGCGTTCGAGCAACGAAGATTCATCGGCGTTGGCGGGCTGCAGATCAAAATGCCAATCGATGCGCGTCTTCTTTGTGACGGGCACGAGCATCGCAACCAGGTCGACGCCAGGCCATTCGTAGAAGGGCGCCTTTGCCTCGGCGGTCGTGGCCAAGGGCTCAAAGCCATCCTTGCGCACACGCACGTCATAGACGCCGAAGTAGGTGAAATCGACCTCGACGGGCGTGCGACCGACTTCGGTGTCATTCAGAAAGACCGTCGCGCCGGTCGGCTCAGAGGTGATCACGATCCGCCGCTCGACACAACCGGGCAGAGCACAGGTCATGCACACGAAGGCGATTGCTATCGCGGGTCGGCGTGTCACGGTTTGGCCTCCTCGGGCGTGCGCTCCGACGCGGGTTGCGCAGAGGCCTTGCGCGTACGCGCCTTGGGCGCTTTTGCGGCGGGGCGATCAAACTCATCACCACGGAACATTGAGCCCAAGTACGCTCGCTTGACCAGGTCGTCATTGATGAGGTCACGCGGCGTCCCCTCGCGCAGCACCTTGCCCTCGTCGATGATGTATGCACGATCGCACACCGCGAGTGTCTGCTGCACGTTGTGATCGGTGATGAGGATGGCGATGTTCATGCTGGTCAACCGTCTGATTTCCTGCTGCAGGTCTTCGACGGCCAATGGATCGACACCGGAGAATGGTTCGTCGAGCAGGATGATCGCGGGATTGGTGACGAGCGCGCGTGCGATCTCGAGCTTGCGCCGTTCACCACCTGAGCAGGTGCGCGCCGGCTCGTTGCGTTTGTGGATCAGTTCGAACTGCGCGAGCAACTCATCACAGCGGTCCTTGCGCGCCTTCCGGGCAAGCGGCTGAGTTTCCAGGATGGCCATGAGATTCTGCTCACACGTCAGCCGCCCGAAGACCGAAGGCTCCTGGGACAGATAGCCCATGCCCAGACGTGCGCGCTGATACATGGGGAGCTTGGAGATGTCGCGTTTGCGACCGCCCGAGACCAGGGCGACCTGCCCGGCGTCGACATCGATCATGCCCATGATCATGCGGAAGGTGGTGGTCTTGCCGGCGCCATTGCGCCCGAGCAGCCCGACGATCTCCGCAGGCTCAATGGCGAGGGAGACGCCCTGGACGACCGTGCGGTCGCCAAAGGTCTTGCGCAGGCCCATGGCTTCGAGGAGCGGCATGGCACCAGTGTACGCGGGTGGGCTGGGTCGGCTATTCGACGGGCTCTGGGATGAGCCGGAGCGTCATCGGATAGCGGTAGTACTGGCCACGCGCGGCAAAGATGGCGCCACGAATGCCTCCGACTAGGCGAAGCACGACGACAAAGATTGCGCCGATGACCGCCGCGGGGATCGTGATGATCGAGCCCACGAAGAACGTCAGAAGCGTGAATGCGCCGAGCACGATCGCGCCGCCGATGGTGTAGATCAGGAGAGACAGCTGAAAGTTCACGGCCTCGCGTCCGTGGTCATCGAGGAATGGCGACTGCTTGGCCTTGATGCGCCACATGATGATGGTGCCGATGAGCCCTAGGAGGGTCATGTCCGCGAGGCTGAGCAGCCCCACCAAATGCGTGAACAGGGCGTAGGTCCGCTCATCTTCTTTGGCGTGCGGATCAACGTAGGGCGGGTGGTGGTCTGCATCGCGACCTGGCATTGGTCTTGAGTATGTCGCAGCAGCATGCATCGTGTCGACCTCCCGGAGTCCCGCCGGGCGAACCCGGCCCCTTTTGTTGGGATTCGCACGAGCCGACTTTCGGACGCGATCTTGGCTCGGCGGGGGCTAGGATTGGGGTCGCATGGGCGTAGACAGAGCCAACCAGCGGCCAGTCCTGGCCATCTCCATGGGCGATCCGAGCGGGATCGGCCCCGAGGTCACGGTCCGAGCTCTGGCGGATCGGGCCCTGCGATCGCGAGCGCGATGTGTTGTGTTTGGGTCGATCAAGCCCTGGCAGGCGGCGGCGGAGGCCTGTGGGATCGAGCCGTACTGGTGGCAATGCGCGGACCAGGAAGCGTTGGTCGAAGCCGCCCATGTGCAAGACGTGGTGGTCGTCGATGTCGCACCGGATGCGCCGGGCCCGGGCAGCGCGCGAGAGGCGACGAAAGCGGCGGGGTCGGCAAGCTTCCAGTACGTCGAGCGGGCGATCGAACATGTGCGCACGGGCAAGGCCAATGCGCTCGTGACTGCGCCAATCAACAAGGCGGCGTGGGCGCTCGCAGGACATGGGCGCTACGCGGGGCACACGGAGCTGCTCGCCAGTCGCTTTCGATCGAAGCGCACGCGGATGGCGTTTGTCGCGCCGCAGTTGCGTGTGATGCTCGCGACGGCGCATGTGCCACTAATGCACGTGAGTGAATCGCTCACAATCGGACGCGTATTCGAAACAATTGAACTTGGCGCCGAGTTGTGCGCACAGTTAGGCATTGCTTCCCCGCGGATCGCCGTGTGCGGCTTGAACCCGCACGCGGGCGAGGGGGGCATGCTGGGTGAGGAAGACGGACGTGTGATTCAGCCCGCCATTCGCCTGGCGCAAGAGCAAGGGGTCGATGCAAAAGGGCCGTTCCCAGCGGACACTGTGTTCAATGCGGCGCTTGAAGCACCGGGCCGCCCAGCGCCGCAGTTTGACCTTGTGATCGCGATGTACCACGACCAGGGGCTCATTCCGGTGAAGCTCCTCGCGTTTGACTCGGCGGTCAACGTGACTGTTGGCCTTGGTGCGATTCGCACGAGCCCCGACCACGGCACTGCGTTCGACCTCGCGGGCCGCGGCGTGGCCAATGCAGGATCCATGCTCGCTGCGATTGAGCTTGCGATACGACTGGCGTCAGCGCGAGCCGACGAAGGGGTTAGTTGTCCACGTGCAACCACGTCGGCGGATCGGCCTGGCAAGTGACAGCCGTCAGGTCCGAACTGATCGCACCGAAGAACGAGTTGTAGCGGACCCAGTGGGCCGTCAGTCCGACGAGCACCGCGGTGCATGCCCAGGCGCAGACTTCGGCGCGGCGATGACGGCGCACCGCAAACATCGAGATACAAGCGACACCAACCGTGAAGATCTTGAACATTGCAAGGGAGCTTGCAGAGCCAGCTTCGACGAAGGGGCGCGCAATCGGGTTGACCTCGAGCATGCCCGGACCCTGCATGTAGATCACGGTCAGGGCAAGATCTGTCGCGCTCATGAGTCCGATGGCGACGAAGAGCAGCAGCATCCGTCGGACGCGCCGCGATTCGGGCGTGGACGCCGCCCACAGCGACCCCGCGGGCGCGGTCATTGGCACGGTCGCGGCACTCGACAGACGGCAAAGGCCCATGGAGCGTTCCTCCCCACGACCGAGAGAGGCAACTCCACAGGGAGGCGCTGCCCTCAACGGTCGATAGGCGTAGATCGGGGGATGTGCAATCACCCTTCACCCGTCGACCGGGCCAACGCGTATAACTGGAAGGTGAACCAGGACATGATCGGCGCACATGAACAACGCGGGTGGCGTTCTCGGGCACAGCTGGGGCTTTGGTGGCCGGCGGCGGTGATTGCGGGCCTGTTGATCGGGTCGCCGATCGCGTTGGCCCAGGGACCCTCGTCGTTTCCTGTGTATGTCCCGGACTCTCCCACCGGCCAGGAGGGGCTTCGGCGGGCGATCGAGTTGAGCAACGCTGGCGGGCACGCCGAGGCGGTGCGTGTCCTGCAACGCGTGCTTGACGAGCATGGCCAGGCGGTGACGGCCTCGAAGGCGGACCCGGACCTCTACGTCCCACTTCGTCAGGTCGTGCAGGACGAGTTACTGGCGCGGCCTGAGCTGCTCAAGGAGTATCGGGCCATCGAAGGGCCGACCGCGCAGGCCGCGCTTGCAGGCGGCGCTGCGGACGAAGCGGAGCGCACACGCCTGCTCACTGAGTCGGGGTTTGATGCGGCGCTGCAACTGGCACAGGGTCTGTTGGAAGACGCGCGCTTTGCAGCCGCGTGGCACATGATCCGGCAGCTGGATCGCCATCCCGATCGGAAGGGCGCGCGAGCGCGCCAGGCGGCCCGGTTGCTTGAACTCATCAGCGCGTACATCACCAATGACACGCCCATCCGCGACGCGGTGGACACAACACTGCGCAGCTGGCAGCGCGATGCGGGGTTGGACATTGTGGGCGCTCGTGCGCTTGAGCGTCGCCCGGTGGTCGCACAAGGCGTGTCCGTTTTTGATCCCGCGCCCGGGGCGAACCTGGACGGGATCTTGCCGCGCCCGCTGGCGTCGGCAACATTGGGGCCTGGCGCACACGAGGGCGAAGACGTGATGCCCCCGCCTTCCTCCGGGCGTGAGAAAGTCCTCAATGCGGCGCCGTGCATCGCGGGCGACCTTGCGATCGTCAATGACAGTCAACTGGTGACGGCGTGGAACCGTTTCACGCTCAAGCGCGCGTGGCAAGTTGAAGTGCATGCGCCGATGGTCGAGCAGGCGATCTCGACCGGTGCAGG
The DNA here is from genome assembly GCA_020427635.1 of Phycisphaerales bacterium. Classification (GTDB taxonomy): domain Bacteria; phylum Planctomycetota; class Phycisphaerae; order Phycisphaerales; family UBA1924; genus JAGQOH01. The sequence goes on along the minus strand of JAGQOH010000005.1, from coordinate 26,327 downwards.
GCTGGATGATCTGAACACAGTGCAAGTCGAAGGTGATGTCGCCATCGCGGTCACCGGGCTTTCGATCCGCTCACGCGCCGCAACAGAGCGAGCGATCCTGGCAATCGATGTACACCAGGGCGACGTGCTTTGGAGCACATCGATTCCGCAACTCAACGTGCCCGAGCTGGTCGGGTCGACTATTCGCGGGCAGCCTGTGATCGATGAGGGCGTGGTCGTCTTGACCGCGATCAAGCACTTACCGCAGCAGCGGCTCATCGGGGCGTATTCGTTTGGGCTTGATCTGCGCACGGGCGCACTGCGCTGGGTGACGCCCATGGGCAGCATTGGCGCACTGCCATTTGGATGGAACGTTGGTTCGATGGATGCGTCGGCGCACGCGGACGGCGTGACCTATCGATGCGAGCAGGTTGGCGTGATCTCCGCGATCGAATCGGCCACGGGGCGCGTGCAATGGATTCGCAAGATGGATGCGCCACCCGCACGAAACATGCGGAGCACGATGCTGGTCGCGTGGCTCAACAACAAGCCGCAAGTCGTGGGCAATCGCTTGTACACGCTTTCGCCCGCGCGGGACACCGTGTTGTGCATCGATCGTGCAACAGGGCGCGTTGAGCAGCGAGGTCTCGCCAGTTGGTTCGACGAACCCGACTACTTGCTTGTGCTCAATGACACGCTGATCGGGGTGTCGGAGGGGCGCTTGATGGCCCAGCCCCTGGCCCGATTTGGAACCGACGCGGAACTGTCCGAGTTGGCGCCGGTGCAAGCGCTTGGGCGCGTCAGCATTTCGGGCGATGTGCTCGTTGTGCCGACGTTTACGGGGCTCTCAACCGTGACTGTGCCAGACGGCGTGATGCGCGATGTGCGCCTGAATGAGACGGGACAAACGGCTGTTGTCGATGGGCAGGTGGTTGTCGCGGACGACGACAAAGTGCATACCTACGCGCGCTGGGAAGTTGCAGAGCGACACTTGCGCCAGCGGATGGATGACGATCCGCTCGATCCCGAGCCATCGATCACACTCGCACAATTGTCCTATCAGGCGAATCACCCTGAGAGCATCTTGCCTGCCGTGGATCATGCGCTCACCGCGATTGATTCGGCGGTTTTGGAGCCGGCAAGCGATGCGGCTCGCCGCAAACTGTTCCAGGCGGTGCTTGGCATGGTGAGCGCCAACGAAGCGAACACGATGATGCACCTGGATGTCGAGCGCCGTGCGGAGTTATTGCGCAGGCTGGAGCGCTGTGCCGCCACCCCCGATGAGCGGATCGAACACCTGATGGCCAAAGGAGCATTCCACCAGGCGAGTGGTGATGCACGCGAAGCGATTGCGCAATACCAGCACGTGCTTGGATTGGCGTTGACGGAAGACCCGGGTGGCGCGAATCGCGGCAGACTGGCGCAGGCGACTTCGCGCATTCGTGAACTGGTGCGGCGCGAGGGGCAGGCGGTCTATGCCACCTTTGATGCTGAAGCTTCGGCGCAACACGCAGCACTTGCCGGCGCTGCGCCAGCGCCAGAGCTCGAGGCATTGGCCCAGCGGTATCCCGCGGCCCATGACACCGTGACACTTTGGGCACAGGCATCAGCAAGCTGGCGCGAGCACAACAGCATTGGGCGCGCATTGCACGCGCTGGACGAGGCGATTCTCGCCTCTGCATCACTGGAACCGATCGACGCATCGCCTCGCTTGGCGCTCGAGGGCGAGGCATTGACGGCGCTGATGCATGCCAATCGACCCGCGCTGACGTTGCGCCGACTGCGCGACCTACAGGAGCGCGCGCCCGGCGCCGCCGTCGCAATCGACGGCGTTGACATGCCGATCGAGGATGCCGTCGATGCCGTGGCATCGATCGTGGATCAGCGGCCGCAGCGAGCGCGCCTCGGACCTGCACTCGGGGCGACGCGGACACTCAGCGGATGGACGCTGTTTGATGAGCCATTCCCACGCGCCGAGCACGTGTCGACCAATCGCGTGCTCATGCGACAAGCCAACGGCTCGCCCGGCATGCTCGCTATTGATGCAAGCGATGGTGTATTGCGTCCCGAATGGGTGTCGCCGCGCCAAGAAGAGCCACTTCGGGAGACGAGCGATCGCGTGTACTTCGCACGCCGCTTGGATGCGCCGCCCGGGCTTGACCAAGCGGTTGTGTGCCGCGACGCCGAGACGGGCGATGTCGTTTGGGAAACCGACGGCTTTGAGACGTTCTTTGAGGATGATGCTGCGAATGACGCCCGCGCCGGGCAGCGCGTGCAGACACCTCGGCTGATGCGCGTCGACCTGGGCGAACTGACACACTACATCAACGAAGATGTGGTGGTCAGCGTTGATCGGGCAGGGCGTGCGGTGGCGCTCGACGCCGCCACTGGAACATTGCGCTGGAAGCAGGACCATCTTGTCGACGTGGTGCATGATGCGGCGCTGAGTGCCGACGTGCTGCTCGTGGGTGGCGGCATGCTGCGCCCGGGCCAGCGTTTGGATAGTGAGCACCTCGCAATCGATCGTTTGCCGCGCATCGTAGCGCTTGATTGTCGCACGGGCGAGGTGTTGTCGACGCTCGATGCTCCGAGCGCTGTACGCTGGGTCGTTGCAACGCCTGAGCAGGACATGATCCTCGGGCTGTCTGACCAGTTGATGTCGTTCGATCCGTACCGCGGAGTCCCCCGCTGGGCGGCGGTCGCCGAGGAGCTTGTTGAGTCGCGCTCTGCGGTGGCAACGCCCGGTCGCGTGATCGTGCGCTCGCTCAATAATGAAGTGTGGCAAGTGGACTCAAGCCTTGGCTCGCTCAGCGCCGGGCGGCTTGCGCTTGGCGATCGCGTGGGGCAAGGGTTTGACTTCATCGAAGTCGCGGCTCTGGGTCAGCGCATCGGCATCGCGACGGCGCACGGCGTGGGCATCTTCGACCCAGATGGCACGGTCGTCGGGCTTGATGCCGCGGTGGATCGCATGGCGCCCGCAGCGTTCGGTCATGACCGCTTTGTTGATGCAACGATGGGTTCCCTTGCCGCCGACAGTGAGCACCTGGTGTCGCAGTTGACGGTGTACGCGCTGCCGGATGGTCGGGCCGTGGCACAGGCGGACCTGTCAATGTGGACCGAGCCAACGCGTGTGGGACTTGTGGATGGGCTGATCATTGTGTCGGGCTCGTTCAACAGCGTGCTGGTCGAGGCGCCCCTGACAGAAGCGGTCGACGAACCGAAGCCTGTGCCGACCCCGTAACGAGAGCTTGACATGGCCACGGCGCAGCCGGGCGCCATCGGGTAGGCTGCGCCGACTCGGTGCGTCGCCACGGATCTTGGGCGAGCCAGACGCACGGGCGAGGGCGGCGCGGCGGCCATGAGCGACTCCAAGAAGCATGAGTTCATGATCCACTATCCGCGCGGATTTCGTCCGCGCCGCGGGCTCAATTGGATTGCACTGGGACTTCTGTACGCCTCGTACTACATGTGCCGCTACAATTTCCCGTTCGCAACTCCTGGTCTTGTTGACGAGTTTGGATTCGACAAGACTCAGATCTCGGACATGTTCGCGATCTGGTCCCTTGCATATGGCACGGGCCAGCTTGTCAACGGCTTGCTCTCGGATCGCATCGGTGGGAAGCGGTCCATGCTGATTGGTGCCATCGGCACGATCGCAATCAATTTCATCTTCGGGTTCTCCTCCTTTGTAAGCTCATTTGCCACTTTCTCGCTTATCGCGTTGATGAACGGCTACCTGCAGTCTTTCGGCGCACCGGGAATGGTCAAAATCAACGCGGCGTGGTTCCATCGCACCGAGCGAGGCACGTTTGCCGGGATTTTCGGCGGGATGATTCAACTTGGCCTGATAGCAATCAATCAGCTCGGGCCTGTCATCCTCGCTGGGTTTGTCGTCCTCGGGTACACGGTCGGCGGATCAAATGCTGAATGGCGCTGGCTCTTCCGCATACCGCCTCTATTCACTGCAGCAGCCGCTCTTCTGATGTTCTTTACTGCCAAGGAATCACCTGAAGCAGCTGGCTATCCAGACGATGTCGTGGTCGATGAGATCGACGACTCTGCTGGCGTGACGGTACCGCTGCTTCGATCATTGAAGACGATCGTGACTCATCCCTTGGTGTGGTTCTATGCGGTCGCCTATGCATGCACCGGGGCGGTGCGACACAGCACAGAGAATCTGAAGATTCTGTATTTCGTAGATCAACTCAAGTTGGACATGGAGCATCCGACCAAGTCCATCGCCATCACGCTTGGCCTTATGCCACTGGTCGCATTCTTGGGGTCGCTATCCAGCGGGATCATTTCGGACAAGCTTTTTAAGGGGCGACGAGCTCCTGTCGCGGCTGCGCTTTACTTCTTCGAAGCATTAGTGATTATGTGTGCAGCGTTTATTCTGCTCCGTGGCATGGTCAATGCCACCCCAGGTGGCGTGTTCGTGGGCTGCACTATTCTCGTATTGATTTCGCTTACAGTGAATTCCACGCACTCGATCGTGGGAGCAGCTGCGCCGATGGACATCGGTGGCAAGAAGATGGCAGGTTTCGCAGCGGGTGTGATCGACTCGTTCCAGTACTACGGCGCTGCGATTTCCCTTGCTATTACGGGGCGTGTGCTCGACGCGACCGAGGAACAACATGGCTGGCTCTACTGGTATGTCATCATGGCGGGCTTCGGGGTCATCGGCGGCTTAGCGATGCTCGGCCTCATGCGTCGCCAGCGACAGCTTAAGCGCCAAGGACGAATCGTCCGCGGCTGAGGCGAGGGCCCTCGCCACCGGCTGAGGGCGGCCCGGGCGCCTGTGACCATGGAAACGCGCTATTAGACGAAATCTTTCCCTGGATTTGTGTTTTTGCTTCCCGATGTCCTGCTCGGGCAGTAGGCTGGTGGCCCAGGCCCTTTGGCACGCGCTGACTGGGCCGCTGGACCCCAGGTGGTGGCCCCTGAGCCGCGGCCGACGGGCCGCCTGACGGAGGAGAGCGATGACGAGCTGTTTTTCCAGGCCGACGCCCGCGATGGGCGGCTGTGTTTGTGTCGCGATGGCCCTGCTGACGACCACGCCGGCGAGCGGTCGGCCCGCAGCATTCACTGAAGAAGCCGTGGCGCGCGGCGTGACCTATCTCGTGCATGACTTTGGGCCCTTCGCTAGCACGTTTCTCTATGGCACGGGCGTCGCATTCGCAGACCTTGATGGCGATGGAGATGAGGACCTCATCGTGCTCGGGCGGATCGATGGCGTGGTCGGGTTCTTTGAGAACGACGGCACGGGCCACTTTACGGATCGCACGAGCACGGTGAATCCACCTGCGTTGACCTTCCCGTCGTCGGTCACGGCTGCCGACTATGACGATGATGGTGACCTCGATGTGTACCTGGGGTGTTACCTCGAGCCCAATGTGATGCTGCGCAACGACGGCGCCTTCAGCTTCATGGACGTATCGATCGCAGCAGGTGTTGCCGATGGGGGTGCCGCGATGGGCTGCGCTTGGGGCGATTTGAACAACGACACGTGGCTCGATCTCTATCTGCCCAACCGCACGGGCACGGATGGCAACACAGCCCCGAACTGTGTGTTCATGAACAATGGCGATGGCACATTTGCTTCGAGCGCCGCCGCCATGGGCCTGGATATGGGCACGGATCCGACGCTGCTTGTCGCGTGCCTGGACTACGACCGCGATGGCGATGCGGACATTTATGCCGGCAATGACAAGGGCACAGGGCCCCTGCTGTGGAACCACATGTTCCAGAACAATGGCGGTGTCTTTACCGACGTCACAGCGGCGACCGGCACTGCGGCGGACGTGGACTGCATGGGCATTGCCTTTGGCGATTGGGACCACAATCGCTGGCCAGACCTCTATGTCACGAACACGCCGCCCGGCAATGTGCTGTTGATGTCTAACGGTGACGGTACATTCAGCGATGCAACACTCGCGGCAAACGTCGGCTCCTATGTCATTGGTTGGGCCACTATGTTCCTCGATTATGACAACGATGGATGGGACGAGTTGTACGTGTGCAACATGATGGCGGCCAACCGCTTGTATGAAGCTGATGGCGCATTCCCCGCTACCGACATTGCACCCGCGCTCGGCGTGGCGGAAGCGCGCACGTCGTTCTGCGCCGCCTACGCCGACGTGGATGGCGACGGTGATTTGGATCTCGCGGTGTCGACGCCAACCGCCAACCTCCAGCTGTTCATCAATCACGAAGGCGAGCTGCGCAATTATGCGAGGTTCCGTGTCGTTGGCCAGGGTCACAACCGCTTTGGCGTTGGGGCGCAGGTCGATGTGCGCACGGGCACGACGTGGCAAATGCGCGAGGTCCACAATGGCGCCAACTACAAGTCGCAGAATGAGTTTGTGCTGCACTTTGGCGTGGATAGCGCGACCACGCTGGACGAAGTGATCGTGGCGTGGCCCGGCGGCGCGACGCGCACATTGACAAACTACAGCGCCAATACGCAGTGGACGCTATATCCGCCTGAGCGCCGGGGCGATGTCGATGGGGATGCGCAGTGGGACACGCAGGACTGGAATGCATTCTTGGGGTGTCTTGACGCTGACACCGCCACGGGCGTCACGCCGGGCTGCGAGATGATGGACTTCGATGGCAACGCGGTGATCGACTGCGACGATGCCAATGCGCTGCTCGCGCTCTGGTCCGGCGGCGGCGTAGCGCCAACACCCCCTGCCACGCTGTGCATCACCTGCGGGGTCTGCTCAAACGTTGCAGCCGGAGGGCCTGCAGGCACTGTGGGGCTCGAAGACCTCAACATCGTCCTCTTCAGCTTTGGATCTTCGGGCAATCCGATCGGCACCAACGGAGACACCGATTGCGATGGCGACACCGATCTCGCTGATCTGAACAACGTGCTATTTGACTTTGGCGCCGTCGTGCCCTGCGGACCGTGATGGAAAGGCGCCGGGCACTGGGCGATTCAGAGGTTTGACTTATAGGTCGGCTTGGTTTTTGACTTGGCCAGTGCCTCGGCGGTGTCTTCACTCGAGCGCACAAAGCGATTGCCTTCGTTCCCAACATGCATGACCGGACGTTTGGAGTCCTTCTTGCGCAGCACCCATGACTCCTGGATCATCGTATCGAGCGCCTGCATGCACAGGGTGAGCGCTGTCATGCTGCTCGAGCCCACAGTGCGCTGGAAGATCTCGGTCATTTCCCTGGCGTCGGAGGTGAGCTTGAGCGTATCGACGACGACTTTGTAATAGCCGACAAGCGGCAGCCTGGCGTTGCCGCGCTCATAGCAAGGCACCATGTTGATGCGTCCTTGGCCGAGCACGCCAATGGTTGAATCCTTCGCGTTGTGCAGGTTGAGCTCGAAGACGTTGTAGCCGTCCGCGAGATAGGGCGTCTTGCGATCCTTTGCGTCGAAGCGCTCCAAGATCTGCTTGGTGCATGCGACGTCGAACGACCCGAAGGTCGGAATCCCGACAGACTCGGTCGTAAAGCCGCCTTGACTCAGCCACCGCCAGGCCTGATCAGGCGACAGACGCAGACCCGCCTGCTTTGCGATTGCCGTGCAGTGGTCTTTCAAGTCGGTGAAGCAGGTATTGGCGGCGTACCAGTACTGTGCGAACTGAATGTGCTGGCGAATGTTCGTGCGATTCCGTGTGTTGAAACGATCGCGGATCCAAGCAGCATCGAGTTCGCCTCGCTCAAGCTCCAGAATCGAGTACGCCGCCTCACGCCCGGATGAGTGCGCCAGGCTCATGCCTGCAGCCAGGATCGGATCGGCGAACCCAGCAGCCTCGCCACAAATGAACCAGTTCGGGCCCACAAGACGATCAGCAAGCTGTGACCAATCCTTGCACGAGCGCGTTTCCATTGTGCGCGTGCCGTTCTTTGTGAGTGCCGTGATCTCCGGTTGATCGGCAATCGCCTTGAGATACAACTCGTCAACGCTGAGTCCCATTTCCTTGTACTTCGACGCGGGGCAAATCAGCCCAATGCTCGTGCGCGTTGGGCCCAAAGGAATGAACCACATCCAGCCATAGGGCAGCGAGCGCACTTGCACGCGCGTGCCGCCCACGCCAATTTCAACCGCCCACTCGGCGTTTTCCCAGTAATCCCATACGGCAATGTTGCGCAGCTGCTCGGGGGCATCAACCTCGACGCCAAGCGCGCGGCGGACCAGGCCCACGGTGCCTGAACCATCGACGTAGTGCTTTGCCTTGAGCGTGCGCCCGTCATCGAGCACGAACCCCTGCACATGATCGTCAACCACGGGGATGTCGATCACGCGAACGGGCTGCAACAGGTCGGCCCCCATGTCCCGGGCGTGGTGCAGAAGGATCTCGTCATACCGATCGCGGTCAACTTGGAATGCGGTGTGGCGGCGCTGGCCCTCGAACTTCGCGGGGCGCGGCTCGTCCTTCCACAACTCCACGGGATAGAAGTCGAAGTCCCAGCGATCAAGCTTGGCGCCCCATGTGTATGAGGCGCCGATCTTGATCGGAAACCCCTCGGCTTCGACCTTGTCCCAGACCCCCATCTCATCGAGGATCGGGCCAATGGAGGGCAACTGGCTCTCCCCGACGTGCTCACGCGGGAAGACCTCTTTCTCCACGATCGTGACGCGAAGGTCGGGGTTGTACTTTCGGAGGAAGGTGGCACATGTGGACCCTGTGGGTCCGCCACCCAGGATTGCGACGTCGGTCTCGATGGTCTTGGCGCCGTTGGAGCCGTTCTGCATTGCTGATCCACCCTTGGGCAGGAAGGCCTATGTCGGGCGAGCGGCGGACACCCCGCCTTCCACTCCCCCAGCCTAGAGCAACCAGCGATGCAAGCAAAGCGATTGGGGCCTTGGGGACGGAAAATCCACCCCCCGCATCAGGCTGGCGGGGCGCGAACGAGTCCCATACGAGTCTCACGGGGACTGCCCGGCGAAGGGCCTCCGGGTTATCTCACCCTGACGAACGTTAGGATACATTTGCAAGTACATGGCTAAAGTAGATTTTTGTTGACAGGTAACTTTGTCTCTGAGACACTTGTGCATGGTGACGATTTCGGCGCGTCCGGAATCGTTGCCGCAGGCAAGAGAGACCTCCTGAGGAAGAGCGTCGACCGAAACGCCGGCACAATTGTGGCGGCTCGTTCGTTCGGAAAAAAGCCTCTGCGTCGAATCCCAACTGCCCGACTCGGCCTCTCGTGGATGTCGAGTTTTGTGCGTGTGTGTGTTGCCGGTACGGCCCGGGCGCGCGTGGGCCATCGGTACAGGCGGGGCGCGGTTGTTGCGCGCCCAGTTTGAGGAGAGACGAGAGATGATTGCAAAGACACTGTGCGCCGCAACGCTGTTGGCGGTCGCCGGCGCTGCGCATGCCCAAAGCATGTCGCAGACCTACCTTTCCAATGGCTCCAAGGTAACTGAGCCCAACACGACCTATGCGTCGCGGGGCGCCACAGGCACGTTGGTGTCGTTCAACATTGGGCCCAACAACTCAATGGACGGCCCGCAGGGCGACTCAAGCAACGTCGTACTGCTGATTGACATCGCGTCACTGGCGGGATTCGCGCCGGGCACCCCCGTCACGATGACCGGCGTGGGCTGGGACGTGAACCAGCAGACAGTCGGCGCGAGCTGGCTGTCGGAGATGCGGCTTTACTTTGACGACGCCGTGGCGCCAGATGCGCTGGGCCTGTTCCTGCGCCCCTCGGCAACGAGCGGCACGGGCGGCAATCTGCCCGAGCACAACGCGTCCGCCGGCATCATTGACCTAAGCGACAACTCGATCGCAAACATTGCATTGCCGAACGGCATCCTGCGCCTCGAGCTCTTCGAAAGCTATGAGGACGTTGAAGACGGCGTCGACGGGCTGTGGCTCGATCCGAGCATCATCACGGTGGCGATCGCGGAGGTGCCCACGCCTGGCGCGATGGGTCTTCTGGGAGTTGCTGGCATGGCGGCCCTGAGCCGTAAGCGTCGCTGAAACAGCTACTTATGATTGAAATAGGCTGACTTCGTGACCCACGCGAAGCGGCCTGGCGATTCAGTGTCTGAGCAGTTTCCCCGCCCTCTTCCCTGATAAAGGGGGGAGAACGGTTCCACGAGTGGTTCGCCGGCTCGATCTGGTTTGCCTGGATTACCAGATCGGGTGCAGCGGACGGACATCATTTTGGTCGACGACCTCCAATTTCATGGCATTCAGGTGTTTGTCGTTGACTTTGTGGCCTCCTTGCAGGACCATGCGGTCTGGTGGATTGGTCTGGGTTCGCCCAGGCCTGTCTTGCAGGAAGAGGCCTGAGGAAGAGAGAGAAGTGGCGCATCAGTGCCGCGGAACGCCCTGATAGGGCACCTCAGTGTCAATTCGCTGCCATCGCCTGCGTTGCGTTGATGCAGGTGATGTGTGTTTCGCGCGTTTGTTTGGCTGGCGCGCGCGTCCAGCCAAGGAGAGGGCGAGACAACGCGACATGCAGGGTGCATGTCGCGCCTCGGATATGTGTTTGAGGAGAGACGAAAGATGATTGCAAAGACACTGAGCGCTGCGGCCGTGATGGCGATTGCCGGTTCGGCTTCCGCGCAGTTCCTGGCCCCGACGCACACGTCGACGGGTGCCAAGATCGCCCCGACGGACAACGTGACGGCGATGAGCCGCGGCACGACCGGTTCGGTCCACTCCTTCGACGTCACCGGCATCAACAGCTGGGACCCCGAAGGATCGGCGAACAACGAGGTGTACCTGTTCGACCTCGCCGCTGCTGCTGGCCAGCCCTCCGGCACGTCGATCACCATGGTCGGCCTCGGCTGGGACGTGTTCCAGAGCACCGTCGGCCCCAGCTGGGGTTCTGAAATGGTTGTCTCGTTCGCGGACAGCGCCGCCAACGTTGGCGTGTACCTGACCCCGAATGGCACCGGCGCTCCGCTGGCCGGCAGCGTGAACAGCTCGTCGGGCGGCATCCTTGACCTGACCGACAACAGCATCCCGAACCTGGTCCTCCCGGACGGCGTCCTGCGTCTCGAGTTCTTCGATTCGTATGACGATTATCCCGGTGGCATCGACGGGCATTGGGACTCCGGCACGCTCGATATCGCGATCGCCCCGATCCCGGCGCCGAGCGCGATGGGCCTTCTGGGTCTCGCTGGTGTGGCCGCTCTGGGCCGCAAGCGCCGCTAATTCCGAGTCGCTCGGAAAGAGACTGGAAATCATTGTTTCGTGACCCACGCGAAGCAATGCACGAAATAGACAGTGTCTGAGCAGTTTCCAAAGCCTCGGCTCCACGGTGGAGCCGAGGTTCGTTTTTGCGCCGAGCACACGCCGGGCCATCGACCAATGGCGGATACAGTGATGAACGATGAGTGACCCCGGCGCGATTCGACACGACTTGGACGACCTGCCCACGCGGTTCGCAATGGCGTCGAACCTGGTGCAGCGGGGCGACCTGGCGGGCGGGCACAACGCATTTGCACAAATCGTGGGCGACTACCCCAAGTGTCACGAGGCGCATTACATGCTGGGGCGAGTGTGCATGGCCCAAGGGCGCATGCCCGAGGCAATCGGGCACCTGGAGCGGGCGGAGGCGCTTGATCCAGGGCATCCGGAGTACACCCTGCGCCTGGGTCAACTAGCGCTGATGCGAAACGACGATGCGGCAGCGATTCATTGGCTTGAGAAGTCGCTCGCGGAAGTCGAAAAAGCATCCGTTGAACTGGAAGCGAGCTACGCCAAGGCTTTGGGGATGGCGCGCCGGTTCGAAGAGTCGGTCGAGGCGTATCGGCGCGCCTGTGCCATCGCACCCGACGACGCGTCGCTGTGGCTTGCCCTTGCGGGCATTCAGCGGCATTTGCACGACCTCGATGGGGCCGAGGCGTCCTTGCAAAAGGCGATCGCCTGTGACCCGTCCAGTGCGCTGGGGCCTGCGGAATTGGCGCTCATGTACGAGCGATCGAATCGTCTTGCGGATGCGCACCAGGCGGTCGAGGCGGCGCTGCGCATTGACCCGGAGTATTCGCAGGCGCTCGCCGCACGCGCTCGACTGATTCGACGCGAGGGCGATCGCGAAGGCGCCCGGCGTGATCTGGAACGAGCGATTGCCAGCGCCCCGACAGACGAGGCTCGCCGACAGATCTGTTTGACACTCGCGCAGATTCTCGACGAGCTAGGCGACTATGACGAGGCGTACAAGCGAATTCTTGAGAGCAAGAAGCCGCTGGAAGCCGTGCCTGCGTCACTGCGGGCGCAGGGCGATGCATATGAGGAGTACATTCAGGCCAATCGGCGTGTGATTACGAAAGAACTGGTTGAAGGGTGGCGTCCGGCGCCGCCCGACGATCGGGAATCGCCCGTGTTCTTTGTTGGGTTCCCGCGCTCAGGCACAACATTGCTCGAGCAAATGCTCGCAGCTCATCCGCGGTTCGTGACGACGGACGAGCGCATGGCGCTCTCGAAGGTGCGCGCGCACATTCGCGTGGCGCTCGAGGCGCCCACAGTGCCGGAATCCCTCGGACGCTTGGATGACGATCAGATTCGCCGGTTGCGCAAGGTGTATTGGGATGACATTGATGAGCTGTTTGGGCCGCCAAAGCCCGGTGTGCGGATCGTTGATAAGCATCCCCTCAATACGGCCAATCTGGCGATTGTGCGTCGGCTGTTCCCGGATGCACCTGTGCTCATGTCCCTGCGTGACCCGCGCGATGTGTGCGTGAGTTGCATGACGAACCTCACGCGTTCGCCCATGGCGGCACAACACTTCCGATCGTTTGAGAGCACGACGAATCTTTATGCGATGATCCTGGACTTGTGGCTGCACTTCCGCGAAGCACTCGGACTGCGCTACACGGAGACGAAGTATGAAGACGTGATCGCGGACACCGAGCGTGAGGTTCGGCGTGTGCTGTCGTTCCTGGGAGAGCAATGGACAGACGAGGTGATGCAGTTCCGCGAGTTGGCGCAGCAGCGGGCTATTCGATCGCCAAGCTATGAGCAGGTGACGCGGAAGCTGCATCCCGGCGCGATCGGACGCTGGCGGAATTACGAGCGGCAGATGGGCCCATCGCTCGACACCTTGGCCCCGTTCGTCAAAGCGCTTGGGTACGATTGAGCATTCCGCCATGGACTATGCCTCGCCAATCGAGCATCAACTGGCCAAGCTGCGCGAGCAGGCGCAAGCGCGTGACCACACCGGACGTGCGCTTGGTGGGGCGATGGCAGCGCTGCAGCGCAAAGTGAAGCGCGATGCGCGACGCCTTGCGGGCGCCGACGAGGCTTGGAACACAACCTGTCCGCCTCACCTGCTTGATCGGACGGCCATCATCGGGCTGAGCAGGGGCGAACTGCGCATTGCAGTTGCCGACAGCGCTACGATGTATGAACTGGATCGATGCATGCGATCGGGTGGCGAAGCGGCTCTGGCGCGACAAAGCGCAGCACCTATCCAACGCGTGCGCCTTACGCTCGATGCAAGACCATTCTCGCACAGCGAGCCAACATCATGACAGCGCGCGAGTTCGACGAGGGGCCAAGCCCTGAAGACATCGATCGCCTGATGCGCAACAACGACCATGATTTCGACGATGGCTTGTTTCCCGATGAGCGCGCGGCGCCATCGACTGCGACCTCATTGCACTGGACCAAGCCGCGCATCGCAGCAATTGCCCTAGTGCTGCTGATCATCTTCTTGGCCGCGCTGTTGAGTGTGTTCTAGCGATCGACGAGTTCCGCCATGAGGCGCGTGCCGAAGCCGGTGGCGGTGCCCTTCACATATGGACCATCATCTTTCTCGCAGGCGTGCACGCCGGCGATATCGAGATGACACCACGGGATGCCTTGTTCGACGAAGTAGCTGAGGAATGCAGCGCCCTGGATCGGATGCGCTTCGCGCACAGGTGCGCTGTTCACAATGTCAGCGCAAGGTGAGCGCATCATGTCGCGGTATTCATCGTGGTGCGGAAGGCGCCACAGACGTTCGCCCGTCACGTTGCTCGCAGCTTCGATCTTCGCACGAAGTTTGTCGTCATCGCACCACATGCCAGCGTAGACACTGCCCAGGGCGATGACGACGCCGCCAGTGAGCGTGGCGATGTCGACAATGAACTCGGGGTCTTCGCGCTGACACGCCCAGATGAGCCCGTCGGCGAGGACGAGACGCCCTTCAGCATCGGTGTTGGTAACTTCGACGGTGACGCCGTTGGCGAAATCAAGCACATCGTCCGGGCGATAGGCTTCATCAGAAATCGCGTTTTCCGCACTGCAGAGCAAGGCCACGACGCGCCGGCGGGGCTTGAGCACCGTGGCGATGGCCTTCATTGCTCCAAAGACAGCGGCGCCGCCATCCATGTCGCGCTTCATGCCCCTCATGCCGCCCCCCACTTTGATGGAAAGGCCACCCGAGTCATACGTCATTGTTTTGCCCACGAGTACTGCAGGCTTGGCGCGGCGCGCTCCAGTGGGTGAATACTCCAGGCGAATCAGGCATGGCTTGTGGTCGGAGGCCTTGCCTACGTTGTGAATGCCAACGCAGCCTTCCTTGAGAAGCTGTGCACCGGACACGACTGTGCACTTCATCCCAGTCTGGCGTGCGAGCTTGCGCGCTTCGCCGGCAAGAAACTCAGGCGTGCAGCGATTGGGGGGTAGTTGGCTTAGCGTGCGCGCGTAGTTCGTGCACTCAGCAAGGTCAAGACCTAGCTGCATGCCACTGGCAAAGGCCTTGCTCGCACTTTGCAGAATCAGCGCATGGCGGGTTGGAACGTCGGTGGCTTTGCCGCGCAGAATGTCGTTGTCATAGGAGAGCAAGCCCAAACCTTCGCCAAAGCAGCGCCCAGCAAGCGTGAGATCGGACTTCGCGCCAGAAAGCGCGGCATCGAGTTCCACACTCAGGGTCGTGCTCCCGATGGACGCAAGGCGCCGCCCGATTGAGGCCGCAACGTTGCGCAGCTTGCCGACATCGAATGAAGCCTTGTCGCCCAACCCAACGAGCAGCACGCGCTGCAGGCCCGACTTGCCCTTGGCTGGCCCGAAGGCTTCAGCAACTTGACCCAGGGCGCCAGTCACCTCGGGGCGCTTCGTGATCTCGGCGGCAAGGTCGCCCCCCTCGCGCTTCTTGGAGTTCGCGTCGAGCTGCGCGCCCTTGAAGACGCCAAAGAGACGCACACTGGCCGACCCGCGGCCACCGACTTTCACCGACTTGAACATCGCATTGCTCCTGCCCGGGCCCACCAGCCCAGCTTGCCCGCACGCACCGACCCCGCGCGGGGCAAGAGTGTACCGCCTCGGCGACCGGTGGATTCGCCCGCGCTCGGACGGTACAAAGCACGCGGAGGATCGTGCATGAGTACGCAGCGAGAGCCTGAGATCGGGGTGCGACAACTGCACGCGCCATGGCGCGACAGCTATATGCAGATGCTGAGCACACAACGCCCGAGCGATCCGGCCAAGCAGGTTGCGCCCAAGCCAAAGAGTACGTCGTGTTTTCTCCAGCAATACTGGTTGTCGCCCAACGATGACGTCGCCAACCATGTGATTGTGCGCACTGGGCTCCCGGGGCAACCGACGGGCGGCATGATCATGCTCAACGCCTATCCCTATGCGAATGGGCATTTGCTCGTGGCGCTGGGCGCGGGACGCGGACGCTTGCTGGAGTATGACGCTGCGCAGCGCGCGGAGTTCTGGTCGCTGGTCGATCTCGCCGTGGACTTGTGCGAACGCACACTGCAATGCCAGGGTGTAAATGTCGGCATCAATCAGGGCATGGCGGCGGGCGCGGGCGTGCCGGAACACTTGCATGCGCACGTCGTGCCGCGCTGGCATGGCGATACGAATTTCATCACCACGGTGGGGCAGGTGCGAATCATTCCCGGCGCATTGGACAAGATGGCGGAGCGCTATCGCGCGATATGGGACGAAGTGCGCAAAGAAGCGAACGTCAGCTAGGGCGAGGCCAACATCGAATCGCCAACGCCACCGCCGTCGCTCCGACCGCATTCGATACGAGATCCCAGCCGGTATTGACGTAGCCACCCACGTTTGTGTCCATGAGTCGGGTCGCGGCGAATTCGACAACTTCGTTGAGTGCGCCAAACCCCATAGATGACGTCGCCGCGAGCACGACCAAGCCCCAGGTTGGCTTGACCGCGGCCCGGTCGCACGTACCCATGCGACCCATGATGGCGATGCGCAGGGCTTCCCAGCACAAGAGCGTCGTTACGCCGAAGCCATAGGCATGTACGATGTTGTCGTACTTCAGATACCCCGGAATGAACCAGAGGCTGTAGAGGACCCGCTTGTCGCCATTGATGGGCCAGGTGTCAGGCACGGGAACCAAGCCGCCCGCCATGTGCAGCAAGCCCCAGATGCTCAGGCCCCAGAGCACGGTCTTCGAGAACTTCACGCGCTGGTGTGTGAAGAGCACCGAGACCATGAGGACAACCATGACGCCGATGTAGAAGATGAATTCCTTGTTACCTTTGGCGATGGCGGTGGCGACAGCCGCGAGCATGTAGGCCACGTTGAAGATGATGATGGGCAGCATCGGTCAACCCTAGGTCGGCTGGATCGGCGCGCCGGCGTTACTTCGCCAGACGTCGCGCGAGCAGGAAGGCCATTTCGAGGGCTTGCTGATAGTTCAGGCGCGGGTCGCAGAGCGACTCATAGTTGGATGTCAGGTCCGCCTCGGTGACGCCCCCCGAGCCGCCCACGCACTCAGTGACATCCTCGCCCGTGAGTTCGAAATGCACACCACCCAGATTGGTGCCGATGCGCGTGTGGGCGTCGATCGTCATCTCGAGCTCTTGCAGAATGTCGTCGAAGTGGCGTGTCTTGATCTCGCCATCGGTGGCGCGGGTGTTGCCGTGCATTGGGTCGCACACCCAGAGCACGCGTCGGCGCGAGTCGGCCACATGGGCCAAGAGGGACGGCAAAGCCTTCTCCGCTTTCGTCGCACCCATGCGCGTGACCAGTACCGTCCGCCCAGGTTCATTGTCCGGGTTGAGCACATTGATCAGGCGCACCACGTCGGCGGGGTCGGCGTCGGGCCCGAGCTTGATGGCGACTGGATTGCGAATACCGCGGAAGTACTCGACATGGGCGCCATCAACATTGCGCGTGCGCTCGCCGATCCACGGCAGGTGCGTGGTCAGGTTCCACCAGCCGCTCTTGCGAGGCACCTCGCGGGTCTGGGCGGACTCATAAAAAAGGTTGAGCCCTTCGTGGGAGGTGAAGAACTCCACGCGGGAGAGCTCGTCGACTGAGCCATCGCCCAAGGCCTCCATGAACCGCAGGGCTTCGGCGAGCTGCTGGGTCATGCGGTGGTACTCGGCCCGAAGGCTCGGGCGCAGCCCGGCGTGCTCCATGAACCGCAAGTCCCAGTTCTCCGGGTGGTGCAGGTCGGCAAAGCCCGAGTCAATGAGCGCACGGATGAAGTTGAGCGTGACAGCGGCGTGCTGGTAGGCCGCCAGCAGACGATCCGGATCGGGGGTCCGCGAGGCAAGGTCGAACCCAGCGCCATTGACCAAGTCGCCAAAGTAGCTTGGCAAGGTTTGGCCGTCACGCGTCTCCGTGGCGCTGGTTCTCGGCTTTGCATACTGGCCCGCGAAGCGCCCAACCCGAATGACCGGTTTCTTCATGCCGTGAACGAGCACCAAACTCATCTGCAGCAGAATCTTGAGTTGCGCGGTGACCTTGTCGGGTCGGCAGTCGACCAGCGTCTCGGCGCAATCGCCACCCTGAAGCAGGAATCGGCGACCTTCTTGGGCCTGCGCGAGCAATTCCGTGAGGCGCTCGACCTCACCGGAGGTAACCAAGGGCGGCAACGCGCTGAGTTTGGTCACCGCGCGATCGAGCGCCTGGCGGTCCGGATAGTCGATCATCTGGGCCGCAACGCGAGCTTGCCAGGACTCGGGCGTCCAGCGCGCGGGCGTCACGCCGGCGGGCGCTGAACGCGATGACGAACCGTGCAAATCACCCACTGGTGGCCTCCAAACGCGGAAAACACAAGACATCGTACTGCAGCGCGATACCTGTGGGCGGCATGCTCTCGCTGCTGACACTCTGCCATCGGTTGGGCGAAGCGCCAACGCAAGTCGCACCAAGTTGAGACCGTCGCGCCGATAATCACGGATTGGCGCACATTTGTTCACGTTCTAACACAGCGGGGACGATAGGCAATCCCGGAAAAGGGAGATGTTGCGCTCCGTTGTGTTGCACGCAAGGAGGCGCGTCTCGGGCGATCACGGATTTGGCCGTGCTTCGCCAGGACAGGGAACTCAGACGGCCGGGACCCTGCGGGGGCGGCCGCTCAACACGGAGCCAGGACATGCCTGCCACACGTACCCGACGCACGAGCACCACCAAACGCTCGAGCAAGCCCGCCTCGCGCCGCACCACGTCGCGCAAGGCTCATCGCAAGACGACGGCCAAGAAGTCGACTGCTCGGAAGTCGAACAGCCCCAAGAAGACCACCGCTCGGAAGAGCACCGCACGGAAGACCACGGCACGCAAGACGACCGCTCGGAAGACCGCGGCTCGCAAGACCTCTGCGAAGAAGAGCACCGCCAAGAAGCCGGTCACACGCAAGACGGCTGCCCGGAAGACCACGGCACGCAAGAGCGCTGCTCGCAAGCCCGTCGCTCGGAAGAGCTATGCAAAGAAGAGCACCGGCGCCAAGCGCACCACGGCCCGGAAGCCCGCTCGTCGCCGCACAACGACGGCACGCAAGACCACCGCGCGGAAGCCCGTTGCTCGGAAGACGAACGCACGCAAGCCGGTCGCACGCAAGAGCTACGCGAAGAAGAGCAGCGGTGTGAAGCGCTCGACCGCCCGTCGCGTTGCTCGCAAGACTACGGCACGCAAGACCACCGCTCGCAAGACTGCCGCTCGGAAGCCCGTGGCGCGCAAGAGCTACGCGAAGAAGAGCACGGTGAAGAAGAACGCCGGCGCCAAGCGCTCGACGGCTCGTCGCGTGGCCCGCAAGTCGACCGCTCGGAAGAGCTACACCAAGAAGTATGCGAACAAGCCCGTGGCACGTAAGACTGCCGCCAAGCGCAGCGCTCCGAAGCGCTCTGGCGCCAAGCGCTCGGGTTCGTACAGCTTCTCGAAGGCGCGTCGCACGAGCTCGGCTCGTCGCGTGGGCGCCGCGCGTCGTCGCGCCGCCTAGGTCAGCGCGAAGACGAAGGTCGAACCAGGCAAGCCGTCGGGCGGTCCCGGCGGTTTGTTCTTTTTTGTAGGGCACGCCCCTCCGTTATCGGACTGGCGCAACAAGTGCGCCGCTCGAGCCGACGATCGCCTGATCCTCGCCCGCGCAGCCCGATCAGACTTCAGGGCCCTCCCAAACCACCCGACTCCCTGGGCATGCATTTCACACCCCCCTGCACGAACCCATCGCACACCGCCGATTCCATCTACGACGCTCCGGAGGGGCGGGTTTCTGGTGAGGCGGTGGTGGCCGCGGCACGTCGAATGTTTGGTCGCACGCTGCAGGCATGGGCCATGGACGTGTTGCGATTGCAGGCCAGGGGGCTGGATCGCCCGCGCGCATGCCCGGAGCTGGCGTTGTTGGCCGGACCGGCGGCGCCGCCACACCCGAAGGTGGCACGCGACGTGCGACAGGCTGCGTGAGCGGGTCGGGCTTGAGAGCCCGGTTTGCGCGCACGCGGCACGTAGGGGGATGCACAGATGGGTGGGATTACTTCAAGCATTGGCCTGATCTCCGGCATCGACTCCGGCTCGCTCATTCAACAATTGCTTCAGATCGATGCCCGTCCAAAGGTGCTCGCCCAGCGGCGCATTGCTCAACTGCAACAGCAGCAAGCGGCATACATTGACATCAACTCGTCGTTGCTCGCCCTGAAGAGCGCGGGCGGGGCGTTCAATACAAGCAAGATCTTCAAGTCGACCAGTGCCCTGAGCTCCAACGAGAGCGCTCTGGCCGCGACCGCATCGACCAGCGCCACGCCCGGCACATACGACTTCATTGTCGATCGTTTGGTGACATCGCAACGCGCCTTGAGCAGAGGCTTCACCGACCGGGATACGTCCGGCGTTGGCGCCACGACATTCACGTTCGAGCGCGGCGGCGGCGGCGTGACCAAAGAGACAACGCTCGCTGAGCTGAATGGCGCCGCGGGTGTCCGTCGCGGCAAGATCAAGATCACCGATGGATCTGGTGCATCCACGACCGTTGATCTGTCCCGTTCCATCACGGTTGATGATGTGCTGGACGCGATCAATAGCGCCTCAAATGTCTCTGTGACGGCCAGCATCACTGGCGATGGCCTGACGATCACCGACACGTCGGGCGGCGGCGGCAATCTCGTGATCGCCAACGCGCTGGGCTATCAAACCGCCACTGATCTCGGGATCGCCGGCTCGAGCGCAGGGGCCATCGTGGGCACGCAAGTACGCTCAATCTCGGAGAACACCGCGCTCAAGACACTGAATGATGGCCTGGGCGTCCTCGTGCAGGATGGCGCCACGAACATTCTGATCACAGCGCGCAATGGCACGGCGATCAATGTCAGCTTTGGAGAAGAGAAGGTCGAAGTGCTGTCAAACGACGAGACGATCGACAGCATCGACTACACCGCCGGCACCGAAGTCAGCACGATCCCGAACTTCCCAACGGGCGAGGCGCGACCGGACACTGAGTTCCAGGTCGTGGAAACCCGCGCCACCACGCTCGGACACATCATCGATCGGATCAATCGAGCCGCGGTCGATGCTGGCGCGGACGTGGTCGCCTCGATTGATGCCACGAACAATCGACTGGTTATCACCGACAACACGGGTAGCGGCGGCAATCTTGTCATTGCGAGTGTGGGCACCAACGCCAACACCGCCGAGGCCCTTGGCATCGCGACTACGGGATTCGCTGGCGCCACGTTGACCGGCGATCGCCTGGTTTCAGAAATCAACTCGGTCCTTGTGCGCAATCTCAATGGCGGCGCCGGCCTCACGGATGCGAACTTGTCCGTGACCACGCGTGATGGAAACACAACCGCGGTGGACATCAGTGCGCTCGACTTGCAAAGCGTATCCTTGAGCGAGGTTCTTGAAGCAATCAATACACAACTGGCGGGCGCCAATGTGACTGTCGGCTTGAATCGAGCGGGCAACGGACTGTCCGTAACCGATTCCACCGTGGGCGGTAGCAACCTGACGATCACGGGCACGCTTGCGGAGGAACTCGGGATTGATGCCGACGTGGCGTCGAGTGCAGTGAATGGTGTGAACATTCAGCACAAATGGCTGAGTCGATCGACGAGCATTGATGCACTCGATGGTGGACGCGGCGTATCCGATGGGGAAGTACGCTTCACGATGCGCTCTGGCGCCTCGGTCGTGCTGAACATTGCCGGCGCATATACCAACGTTCACGAGTTCTTGAACTACCTGAACTCGCGCCCTGAGGTAAGCGGCAATCTCGTCTTCTCCATCAATGAGCAAGGCGATGGCATCTCGGTCGAAGATATCTCCACCGGTACCGGCACGTTCACAATCACCGACACGGAAGGCTCCGTCGCTGCCAGCCTCAATTGGGAAGGCGACTATGAAGTCGATGGCACGACGGGGCGCAGCGTTGCGCTCGGCTCCAACGAGCACATCGTCACCTTTGACACCACGGACACACTCGATGATGTCGCACGGAAGATCAATCTTGAGGGACTGGGGATCACCGCGAGCGTGATCAACGACGGTAGTTCGAACAGTCCGTATCGACTGAGCTTCTCCAGTGGGCACACCGGACGGAGTGGGCGTTTCATCATTGATACACAGGGTTTCGACTTAGGCCTCAGCACACTCGATGCAGGCGAGGACGCCGTTGTGTTTTTCGGCTCATCAGACCCGGCGTCAGCGGTGCTCATGACCAGTGCTTCCAACACACTTGACAACGTGATCTCCGGCGTCACGATCGATCTGAAAGGCACCAGCGCAGAGCCCATCGAGGTTTCTGTGCAACGGGACACCGATGCGATTGAAACTGCGGTGCAGGCGTTCGTTGACGCCTTCAACACAGTGACTACGAAGATCAATGACTACGACAACTACAACGCGGATACCGAGAAGCGAGGCACGCTGCTTGGTGATGTCACGGTCAGCAACATCGAACGCTCGATGTTCCGTCTGGTGCAAGGACGGGCGCAGAACGTCGATGGTCCCTATCAGTACTTGTTCCAAGTAGGCATCCGCATTGGTAGCGATGCGCAGCTGGAGTTCAATCGCGATGACTTCCGTGCCGCCATGGAAAACAACTTCGACAATGTTGCCGACCTGCTGGGCGCCTTTGAGCTGGCGCCGCGCGAGCCGATCGAGCTTGCACCAGGCGTGACCATTCAGCCCACGGAGGACACCTATGTCACCCTGGGCGTCGGCGAGCAGTTCAAGAACCTGGTCGACCAGTTGACAAATTCGATCGATGGCCTGATCACGCGCAAGGATCGCGCGTTGCAGGACCAAATCGACCTGCAGAATTCGCGCATCGAGAGCATCGATGCCCAGCTCGCCCGCAAACAAGCTCGCTACGAGGCGCAGTTCGCGGCCATGGAGCAGACGCTGGCGCTGCTTACGCAGCAGCAGTCTGCGATCGGCAGCCTGTCCTCGCTGTCGCTGGCCGGGTAAGGGCGGGCTCCGTCTCGATGGGATCGCCCGGAGGACTTGGCAGTCCGGTTCGGTTATGCGCTCAACCATGCCGGTCGACCAACCGATAACGCAAACACGATGGCTGCATTTGACCCCAACAACCCGTACTTCCGCCAGCAGGTGCTGACCGCTTCGCCAGAGAAGCTGCGGCTGCTGTTGCTTGAGGGGTGCGTGCGGTTCATGCGCCAAGGACGCGAGTCCATGGGGCAGAAGAACTGGGAGGGCGTCTATGCCAACTTCACATCGTCAAAGGACATCATCCTCGAACTGATCAACACGATGAAGCCCGAGGTCGCACCGGAAGTCTGCGCAAAGGTGCGTTCGATCTTGACCTTCGTCTACAACCACCTGACCCAGGCGAGCTTCGAAAAGGACCTGGGCAAGGTGGATCAGTGCATCAAGATCATGGACTATGAGTGTGAGACCTGGCGGCTGCTCATCGACCGCGTCGCGCAAGAGCGCGGCGCCAATCCGCATGTGACCCAGGCCATGGCCGATCACAACGGAATATCGCGCGAAGTCGCACCGGCCAAGCCGCTGTCACTCTCCGCTTGAACGCCCGGCCCCGACAGCCGCCAAATCGCCCGCCATCAACTCTGCAACCATTGGCAGCCCGACATTGGCTGCGACGTATCGCTCAGCCTGCGCAAGATGGTCGATCGCAATGAGCAAGGGCTCTGCCACCTGACCACACTCAGCCTGCGCGCGCACCCCGGACCGCAGGTGCTCACCAATGACCTCGACAAGTAGGCCCACTCCGGCTTGCGTGAGCGCTTCCTTGCTGGCACGGGCATTGGCCTTGACCTGTGCGTCGGCCCAGTCATTGACAAGCTCCGCCATCGCAGGGCCAAGGTCCGGCTGGTACGCGCCGCTGCGCCCACCAAGCAACGCCCGATCAATCAGTGGTTCAAGGCGATCGGCCCAAGATGCCAGCCCTGTGCGCGCAGCAAGCTGCGCAAGCCCCGGGCTCCCCGACGCGTACTGCTCGATCCAGGCCCGCTCCTTCGCCGAGACCTCCAAATCTGCGCGCACAAACCACGTCGACATTTCCTTGGGCATGAGTCGGCGAAAGGTCACGCGCTGGCATCGACTTCGAATCGTGGGCAACAGAGCCTGTTCACGATTCGCAATCAGAATGATCACCGATCCGTCAGGTGGCTCCTCCAATGTCTTGAGCAAGCTGTTCTGCGTCGGCGCATTGGAGATGGAGCGATCCATGCGCTCTGCTTCATCAATGATGAAGACCTTCTGCGCACGTGCTTCCGTCCGAATGGTCGCGGCACGAGCAATCGGTTCGAGCAGGTGATCGCGCAGCACCTCCTTCGGAATCGTCAACTGCTTGCGCGCACGCACGGCCGGGTCATCCGAGTATGACGCCAGTTCCTTCGTGATGATGTGCAGGTCGGGGTGCGTTCGGCGGGCGACCATGCCTTGCGTTGGGCTTTCTGGCGCCGCACGCCATACGCCATCCAATCCAGGCGAGGCCGTCGGGTCGAGCAACAACGCGGCAAATGCCTCGGCCGTCGTGCGCTTGCCCACGCCAGGCGGTCCAACAAAAACCCATGCGTGATGCACGCGCCCCGAGGCAACCGAAGCCCGCAACACATCAATCGCTTGGTCCTGGCCAATGATCTGATCGAAGTCGACTATCGCCGGGTCGATCGCGTCAACCGGCGGCCCCTCGACGTCGGGCACAGGCCTTGATTTCTTGCGCGTTGTCGTTTTCTTCTTCTTCGCCATCGCTTCAGAGCTTCAGGGCCTCGCTTCATCCGCCAGCGCCCGAATGAGCGTCTGGGACAAACGATCGTACTGGGGCGGCGAGTTGTAGACCTGGGCGGAGATTCTCACAAGGCGTTCAGGCGGCTGGGGCCAGGGCACAATTGGCACCTGCACGCGATGGCGATCGATCAGGCGATTCTGCAACGGGTCCGCGTAGAGCGATGACGTGGGCGGCGGAGCCCCGGGCGGCGCTGCAGGCAGCGGAATCGATGCCATCGAGCCGAGCATTGCATCCGGCACGGGGGGCGTGACCCCCAAGGCCGCGCACAGGCAATCGCGCCCGGAACGTGCCAACGCACGATTGGCGTCACGCAGCGCGGCCCACCCGCCAGGCAACAATCCCGCCATGGTCTCGATCGCCTTGGGCACACAAAGCACGGGCGTGGGATCGCTTGTACCAGTCCAGAAGAACTCGATGCGATAGCGCGAGCGATCAGTGCGCTTGGAGTTTGCCCCGTGCGAGATCACGGCGGGACGAATCTGCTTCTGCAGGTCGCGTCGGACATACAGGAAGCCCGCGCCCTTTGGCGCACAAAGCCACTTGTGGCAATTGCCTGTGTAGTACGCAGGATTGATGTCCCGAATGGAAACATCAACCATGCCCGGCGCGTGGGCAGCATCGACGAGTGTGTCAATGCCCCGGGCCGCGAGCGCATGCACGATGCGCTTGATTGGAAAGACAATGGCAGTCGGGCTCGTGATGTGGCTGATCATCGCGAGGCGCGTGCGCTTGGTGACCCGTGCCAGGATTGCATCGACGACCTGCGCTTCATCGCGCACAGGGAAGGGCACGTCGGCAACAACGACTCGCGCACCGCCTCGTTTGGCCACGAACTGCAACACGTTGCAGCACGCGTTGTACTCGTGATTGGTCGTCAGCAGTTCATCACCCGGCGCGAACTCAAGCGAGCGCAGCACGCTGTTCACGCCCACCGTTGCGTTGGTGACCGGCGCCAGATCCTGCGGGTCGGCATCCAGCATGCCCCCCAAGGCGCTCATGGCCTCGTCGAGCAGCGGCTCCAGGTCATACACAAAGAACTTGACCGCCTCGCGCTCCATGCGATCGCGAAGCATCCCCTGGTGGTCGAGGACCGCATCCGGACACGCGCCAAAGGAGCCGTGGTTGAGGTAGTCAAGGTCGCGCGTGAGGCGCGAGAATGACCTCGCCTGCGACGACAGCGCCGGCGAGAACTGTGACACAGCATCTTGCGCAGCGCCCATAACGCGATTGTACTCGAGCAGCGAAGCAGCCAGGTCAGGCCTGCAGGTCAAGCATGCCTGGCGTGGCAAGGCGCGTCGCGACAGCGTTCGTGTCGGCGGGGTGGTGGTACAACGGAATCGCGGGCCCACGCGGCGTCGGTGCGAGGCCTGAGAAGTCAATGCCACCCGACACGCGTGCGCCAATGAGGCGTGACAGGCGCACAGCGCGCATTGTCGTGTCTTGCGCGTGAGCCTTGACCTCGTCCGCAGGTGCGATTTGCGCAAGACTTGCGGGCGCATGCACATCGCGCGGTGCGATATCGGCGCTGGCAAGCGTGGCATGAGATGTGACTGGAACGAGCCGCACGACCCCAGCCTAGCCCAAGGCTTTGGAAAAGGGGCGCGATAAATGCGCGAGGACGCATGATTATCACGGACGTGCCGTCAGAAAGCGCACCCGGTGCGCAAAGACAAGGCGCACAACGGATCGTGCCTTGCTCGGTCCAGTGCGGGCGACAGGACTTGAACCTGCACCTCCGAAGAGACGGGAACCTAAATCCCGCGCGTCTGCCAGTTTCGCCACGCCCGCGTCGCGGCTCGAGGCCGCTGCTCAAAGATACGCCGCAGATGCCTTGGGCGACGCCCATGCCGACCCCAACCTGCCCGAGGCATAGGATGTGCTTGGGGCGGGTCGACGGAATCCGGGGGCGGACTTGCCCACCAAGAACCGTGGCGGGTCGCCTGGGAGGGCGGGACTGGGGTCGCCAAGATGGGAGATTCGAATAT
>JAGQOH010000058.1 GCA_020427635.1 Phycisphaerales bacterium | reverse complement strand
GTCCTGCCCTTCTCGTCGGCTCCGCCCGACGGGTTCGAAATGCCTGGTGGGACCGGCGCCATGGCCAAGTCCCGGAAACACCCGTCGGGGCCTTCGCCTCGAAGGGTGTGCTTTGGTTATTCCTCTTTCGGCACGGGGACCGTCGCAAGCCCTGTTTCCGAGGGCGGTGTTTCGCCGGCGGCAAGAATTGCCTGCTCCGGACCAAGACTCCAGATGTTGTCCACACCCGAGCGATCCGACACGAAGTAAATCCTGCCGTCCGGGCCCCAAGTCGGCATCACGTTCACATACCACCCGCCCGTCAGGTTCGTCCGCCCGCTCCCATCAATCGCTTGGATCCACACATCCGCGAAGTCCGGCTTCGTCGAGGGGTCCGCCTGCGGCGACTGGAACACCGTCGAATAGGCCACGTACCGCCCATCCCACGACCAGCTCGGGTTGATGATCGCCGCCACCGCCGACGACGCAATCTCCGTCGGACGCAGCGCCTCGCCATGGCGGTATTCGACCGTCCACACCGAGAAGTACCGATCGCCTCGGTCCCGCGAACGCTGGAACATGATCAAGTCGCCGTTGGGCTGCCACTCCGGGAACAGGCCATACGTCAGATACGTCATGTTGCCGGGCTCGACCGCGTCAATCGTCCAGATCTCCCACCGATCCGACGTCTCGCCAAGTCGGCAGAACGCAACAGTTCGACCATCGGGCGACCATGTCGGATGCAGCTCCTGCGAGCTGTCATGCGTCAACTGCACCGCCTGCCCGCCATTGATGCTCATGATGTAGATGTCCCATGAGCCGTTGCGGTTGGAGGCAAACGCGACGCGCCGCCCATCGGGGCTGATCGAAGGCATCACATCGTGCGCCGGGTCGGAAGTGAGCTGTGTAATCGCCGTCGAACCGATGTGCGACAGATAGATGTCGGACGTGGGACGGTGCCGCGTCGATGCAAAGACATACGTAGCGCCATCTGGCGCCATGTCCGGATCGAAGTCCAGGCCCTCTTGCGCAAAGGAAATCTGCTTCACGTTCTCCGTTGCGTCCGGCGGCGTGTCGGCAAATGCACGCGCGGTCTGTGCGTTCGGCATCTCGCCATACAGCCCAAAATACGGCGCAGAGTTCAGGCCCATCGGCATGGGCGTATTCGACAACGCCGCGGGAAAGATTGTCGAAGGTGGAAGCTCATGCCCAAACCGATCCGCCATCGAACTCGCAAAGGGATTGCGCCCGGTGTGCGTATCCATCGGGCCAAGCTCGCGCGCATTGTGCAAGTAGGGCTGGCCGTGCGCGTCCGTCGGCGAGCGATGAACGCCCGTCGACATCGAGATGTTGCTCGCTGCGCTCTGGTCCTGGGCATACCGAGGCTCGCAGTTGGGCGGCGGCGCGTCATCAAAAGCAATCGGCCAATGCGACCGGGCGCACCCCGACGCGAGCACCATCAGGCCCACAGGAGCCAACAGACGCGCGGCATGTTCTCTGGCGTGAGTCATCTCTTGCACTTCCTCTCCCCTGCGGACGCTCCAACGGGGCTGCAGCTCCCGACGGACGCGCGATTCGCTTCGACAACCACCGCGCCGGCAGCAGCGCCCCGCTCGGGGGCAAATCGCCAGGCGGACCTTCCCCGAATCGGACGTTGACGAGTCCGACCTAAGGGTGATTGTCAGGTTGGGGGGGCGGCAGGGCCGGTATGGAGGGCGACCCTCGACAGCCTCCTCCTCCGTTGGCTGTCTGGGCGCACACACCTCCGTGTTGTGAGCAGACGGGCCGATCCCTCAGCCCGAAGTCAGCCCAGTCTCAGGCCGACAGGCATGAGGATAGCCGAGGTTATCGGTCCCTTGCAAGGGGGGGATCGCCCAGTTCTTGAGCCGAGACGGAACCTCAGAGAGCCCGTGCCGGCGCCTTGAGGGCCTGGCGAATCACTTCGTTCGCGACGTCGACCAACGTGCGCCGACCATTGCGGGAGGTGCGCTGGAGCCAGGCGTGGGCCTCCGGCTCAGACATGCCCTGCGTCTCCACAAGACGCCACTTCGCCTGCTCGATGATCTTGCGGTTTGAGAGCGTGGTCTCCAACTGGCCCACGCGGTTACGCAGAGCCCGCGCGTCATTCGCCCGCGACCAGGCAATCGCAATTGCGGTGCGCAAGCTATCGACCGTCACAGGCTTCAACAGGAAACCAAACACCCCCGAGTGCTGCGCACGCGTGACGTTCGCCTCATCCGAATACGCCGTCACAATGATGCAGGGAATGTCCGATTCGCGCCACAAGATCGCAGCAGCGTCTATTCCATCCGCACCAGGCATGCGGATATCAAGCAGCGCGAGGTCCGGGCACTCACGCTCCGCAAGCTGAATCGCTTCTTGCCCATCCGCCGCCGGGCCAACAACCGCGCACCCAAGCGACTTGACGCACGAAGCCAAACCGGCCGCAACCAGATGTTCGTCGTCTGCAATCAGGATCCGCCCGGGCACCATCGACGTTTGCTCTGCGGTCATCCCTTGAACCCCTTTGGGACAACAAGTCTCATCCATCGGCCCCACCAGAATCGGTGGGTAGGCCGACATGATACTCCATTCTCACGAGCTGGCAACGCAACAATCCGGGTTCAGTCCAACCAATCTTTGGCCGCCAGCCGTTCGGGCACATACGTCTCAGTCACGTAGGAAATGTCCTTGGTGATCAAGGACTCCACTTCCATCTTGAACCCGTTGTCCAGCATCAGGTGGATTTCCTTCTGCCAGTGCTTCTTGGCCTCGAACCAGGGATACGCCGCGATATCGTTCGCCCTTTTGATATCCGTGTCGGTCAGATCGATCTTCACTGCCTCATCCAAACCACACGCCTTGTAGTCCTTTGCGCGGATGCCCAGGAACTTCGCCTGCGGGATCGCCAAACGCGTACTCTCAAAAGCGAGAGAGATCGATCCCTGCTTGATCACTGAATAGATGTAGTGCCCCCACGGATCGCAATCCAGCACACAAATGATCGGCAGCTTCAGCTCCTGGTTGAGCCGCTGCAGCAGCCGTCTACACCCCCTGGGTGGCTGTCCGGCCCCATGCGTCAGGATGCAGTTGTTCTTTTCCCAAAACCGATCCTCATTGAACCGGTTCCACACCGTGCCCTTCTCAACATGGAGAACGAAGTCCGCCTCGCACTTCTTGAACTGGATCACGTCCGGCTCGACGATGCTGGGCAACGCATACCCGCCCGACCCCATCCGCCGGCAGTCGATCTCATCGCCCTTGTCCACGATCGTGATGTTCCCGACCATCGAGCCGCGATTCTCTGCGAAGATGTGCAGCTCTTCACGCAACGCCCCCAGCGCAACCTCCAGGTCCTCCAGAATTGGGTCCGACTCCTGCTGCGTGTCGAACGTGTTCTCCTTCGTGCCCGCGACCGTGTGCTTCGCCTTGTAGAAGACACCACGAAGGCTCGACGTCTTGTCGGCCCCGATCAGGTCCTTGATCGTGCTCGCGTGCAAGCACGTCTGCATGAATTGCTTGGCGGTCTTCAGATCGAACAGTTGCCGCGTCGACGTGTTCTCGCCCATCTCCAGAATGCCCTTGCGCTTGTTCCAGTTCGTGTTGGAACGCGAGCGCGTCGGGATCTCCAGTTGCGGCTCCTTCTTCGAGAACGCCCGCTTGGCGATCTCGTCCGCCAGTGCCACGATCTTTGCTTGCGTCTTCTTGTCGCGGTCGGCTGAGGCGGCAGACTTGGCTCGCGAGGCGGTCTTCTTGGTCGTTGTCTTCTTTGTGGTGCGTTTGGCCATTGGCGGCACTCCATTGCCGAGGAACAGATTCTGCATCACTATACGGTCAGCGGAGGTGGCCCATGACCCTGGATGATCTGATCGAACGTGCCGTCGAGCTGGCGCGCGAAGAAGTGTGTTTCAACCTGACAAACGAGTTTCCGACCCGCGCGGAATGGGAAGAGGCCGAGCGGCAGGTAGGGCATATGTTGCCGGAGGCGTGGCTGCGGTTTGTGGACAAGTTTGGGTGCGGGCAGATCAGCGTTTCGGCAAACGCCCCCATCCTCGAATTCAAGGTGTCGGACTACACCAACAGCAGCTTCTACATCGACAACTTGATGGGACCATCCAGCTTCGTGCGAGATTGGGACTTCTTCACAGCGCTCGATCTCCCAGGGGAGGTGCCGCAGCCACCGTTCGGACAAGTTGGCTATCCAGGAGACGGCGATGTCCTGTTCATCAAATGCGGTACTGGTTCCGATCGCCCTGAGAACGGTGAACTCCTGTGGTGGGACCACGAGCTATTCGCCACTATTTATCGATGGCCAACGGTTGAAGCGTGGCTTGGGCACATGCTTCAGTTGCATGGAACAGGCGAGCCGCGGCTGCTGGGAAAGAAACGCGAAGCAGCCAACCGCGTTGAGGCATTCGCGACGAAAGCTCGAGATGTTCTGCTGCGCGAGGGAGAAGTTGCGCCGTTACCTGCAACACCAAACAAGGCTGGCGCAGTTCAATGCCCGCATTGCAACTGGACATTCAACCTAAGCAGCAAGGGAGATTGGAACGGCAAGATTCACTACCGTTGCGGGAAGCCGATCACGATTGTCCAGTGACGTCATTCGAACAGTTGGCTGTCTTTGCTCGTTGATGTACTGCCTCGCCGAACCTTCTTCTTGACGATGCGTTTTTTCTTAGTCTTCCTCGCAGGCGACGTATCGGCATCATCGCTGTCGTCATTGTCTTGGGTGCGCAGCGAGGAACTCGCGCGAGCGGTCACGCCGGTCTCAACAATGATCACGCCCTCGTCATCCGCATCCTGCTCGCGAATCCGCTTGCCCTCATCATCGAGAATCTGGTCCGCAATCGCCGTCTTCTGCTGCGCTTGTGCGAGCAGCGCGTCATACAGCTTCTGCGTATCCGTCTCATTGATCGCGCTGATCGCCTTGGCAATCTCGCCAATATAGCGCTCAAACACGTCGCGCCGCTGCGACTCGCGCTTCATCTTCTGGCGTTTGCGCAAATACGTGCCGAGCTTCCGCCCGCACTCCATCAGCGCCAGCTTCATCTCCTTGCGAATCTCGTCGTAATCCGCAATCGCTTCCTTGCTCTCGCTCGTAAACGGCACCCACACCGACGCCATATGCAACATGATCACAAGTGGCCCAACCGGCAACCCGCCCCTCGGCTGCTGCAGGTCATAGTTCTTCCACTTCGTCTCCGTCACCGCCTTGAAGCTCGAACACGCCGACTGCTGAAACAACAGTGGCACACGGTTCGCGAACCGAATCACACGCGCCGCATCATCGCCTTTCAATTCGCCGCCAAACGCAATCGCTGCCTCAATGAGAAATGGCCTGCCGCGATAGATCTGTGGCGACCGACTCGACGCCGCGAAGAACTCCGCACGCACGCCCTTGAACATGCCCCGCAAGAGCTGCTGCACACCAATCGGCGCCAGGCAATCAGTGGGGGGCGCCGGCAAGTCAACATCCTGGAACGCATTGAAGAGCTTCTCCGCCGCCGCATGATCAACATCCGCCGCCCGCGTCCGCGCCGTGAGCCCGATCTGCTTGCACAGCTTCGATGCGCTCGGTGCACTCACGCGCGACAACCGCTCGGTCATGAACTTCGCCAGCGTGATCTCGGGCTTCTCCGCAACCGTTTCCTTCAGCATCTGCAGCAGAATGCCAAGCTCCAACCCCTTCGGGTGCGGCATGATCTCTTGCGTCTCGGGCGGCAACTCTTCCACCGCGCGCGGAAAAATGACCACACCATCCTGCTCGCTCGTCACCGCCGTCTCATCCGCTTTTTGCGGCGCAGGCGCAGCGCCCTCCACCGGCGCAAGCAACTCGCCCGATTCATCCACCTCGTCCGCACTCACCTTGCTCGGCGGCACAAACACAATCCGTGCATGCGGATTCGCAATCGCAGTCAACTCCAAGAACTCATCGACCGACCCGCGACCCTTCTGATACCGCCCCTCAAGCTCGATCGTCACCGATGTGCCCGTTGGATACACAACGGGACTCAGGAACTCGCCCTGCGCCGCAAGTGCGCGCGTCCCCGCCGTCAGCGCCCGCAGTTCCTGCTGCGGAAAGTTGTCCGTCTCGATGTCCTGCGTCACTTCCGCGCGGTTGGTCTTCGTATTGATCGCAAGCTCGATGTGGTGCGCCTTCTTCTTTCGATCAGGCCGCGTCTGGATCATCATGGGGCGGCCCGTCGTGATCAGCCCATACATCCCCGCCGCCGAAATCCCGATGCCCTGCTGCCCGCGCGACATCTTGAGGCGATGAAACTTACTCCCGTACAGCAAGCGCCCGAAGATGTGTTCGACCTGCTTCTTGACGATCCCAGGCCCATTGTCAACCACCGTCAACCGATAGCGCGAACTGCTTGCAGGCCCCTTTTTCTTCGCGGGGGCATCGTCAGCCTTGGCCTTCTTGCCCTTCCTGGGCTTGTCGTCTGGAACCTCGGCAAGGTCCTCAATGACCACCGTGATGTCGGGTAGAATTCCCGCTTCTTCACACGCGTCCAGCGCGTTGTCGACCGCTTCCTTCACCGCCGTGAGCAGCGCCTTGCGCGGATTGTCAAAGCCCAGCAAATGCCGATTCTTCGCGAAGAACTCCGAGACGGAGATGTCGCGCTGCTTGGCGGCCATGCTCTCCGCGGTCGCCTTGGTCGACGGTTTCGTCGATGCCGCGGTCTTCCCCGCAGCACCCTTCGCGCGCGACGAAGCCCCCTTGCCGGGCGTGCGCTTGCTCGTCCTCTTCTTCCCGCTGCGTGAGCCTGCCATCCGGGGCGAGTCTAGCAGCGGGCCGTCAGCGGCCTGTCCTGCTGGCGTTTCGGTCATTGTGCCGCCCTCCATGGCGAACCGGAGCGTCGAATCTCCAATAATGATAGTGGATGCCAAACGCCCACGACCAGCTCGGCGTTCCGAAGGGCACGATGTGCCCGAGCTGCGGCTATGACATGTCGGGCTTGCCGAGTTGGGTGTGTCCGGAGTGTGGGGCCGAAGTACCGACGTCTGTCGACATCATGCACAAGAGGCATGAGTACGCTGCGGGCTGGCACGAAGGCGAAACGACGCGGTTTCACCGGGCCATTGCTGTTGCTGGGGTGTACGCAGTGTTGACAGCGGCAGCTACGCGACAGATCGGGAACGTCATTCCTGCCGCATTTGTGTTGCTTGTATCCATGTACTTGACGGCGTTGCTTGGGAAGATGGTTGCCAAAGGGGCCGATCGCTCAGATCGCGATGCGGTGCGCATGATCTGGGGCCGCGAACTTTGGATCTTGCACCTGCCTTGGCTCGCTTGGCCGATCATGCTTGGGATCACGCTGCTGCTCGCAACATTGAAGAATGACGGCTACCGAGCGGTGCAAGTGTACTGGTGGGTGCCGCTCGTTGCGCTCGTACTGCTCTTTCTTATTGCGTTTGCGGCGTGGGCTGCGCGAGTGTCAGTACTGATGCAGCGGCACCGCATTCGCGCGGACGAGAAGCTCTCTTCACGTTTGTTTCCGGCAGCGTTCTTCGCCCTGCTGATGACAACGGGCGTTGCGGGCTTCGGAGTGATGTCGGCGTGGGACCTCGCCAAGGCGGTGTTCCCAGGCAGGGGGATCTGGTTCTACTGACTTCGCTATCATCCCCACCCCAATTCCGACATCGCACACCCCGTCCACCAGGAGCACCCGCCATATGGAAACCACACTCATCATCCTCAAGCCCGACGCCGTGCAGCGGGGCCTCATGGGCAAGATCATCACGCGGTTCGAGGAGAAGGGCCTCAAGATCGTCGGCATGAAGATGATGACGATCTCCCAAGACCTCGCGGGCACGCACTACGCGGCCCACAAGGGCAAGCCCTTCTATGACGGGCTGGTGAAGTTCATGACGTCGAGCCCGGTGCTCGTCATGGCGATCATGGGCAACGATGCGATCACGATCTGCCGCAAAATGATGGGCGCAACCTTCGGCTCAAAGGCCGAGCCCGGCACGATCCGCGGCGACTTCGGCGTGTCGAACTCGTTCAACCTCATCCACGGTTCCGACTCGCCCGAGGCGGCGGAGAAGGAAATGGGCTTGTTCTTTGCGGACGGCGGCGTGCAGAAGCTCGACCGTGCGATTGAGCAGTGGGTGTATGACTTTGGGAAGGCAAGCCCGGAGTAAGAGAAACTGCGCTCCGCTTCTGTTCCCTCGCCCCGCTCGCGGGGAGAGGGTGCCGAGCAAAGCGAGGTGGGTGAGGGGCTCCGTCGACCACTCCCCTACGGTTGGGCGTCGCCTTCCGAATTTGCTGCATCTGCTGCGCGAGTGTTGCGCTGACTCGCGTGCGTCTCCCGCCACGTCCACGCCGCCAGCAACGCGCTCATCGCAATCACAATCGCCCCAATGAACTGGTGCGCCGTCGCGACAATCACCGCAGCCGCAGGATCGGGCGGCGCCTCGCCATACCTCGGCACAACAACAAAAAGCGCTGCCCACCCAAGTGTGAACTGCGCGAGTGTGCTGTGCAACGCACCGTTGCCAAAGCGCCGCAGATTCCGAATGTGCCGCTGCTTGGAAATCGCCCGAAGCCCCGCGATCGCCGCCAGGAACACGACCACGAACGCAAGCCCAATGTGCGTGTACAGCGCATGGGTCTGGTGCGTGTGGCGCACTGTCGCGCCCATTGCAAGTTGCAAGAACACGGCGCCGACGAGGAAATACGCCGTCGCCTGCAGCGTCCGATCGTGCGGATGCGCATCGCCATTACGCGCGCGTTCGCGCGCAGAGATCCACGCCGGGCACAGCATCGCCGCGATCACCGCAAGCAATGCAAAAGTCAGCTGCCCCGTCACGCCATGCACAAGCGCAAGCCCGCGCGAACCCTTCGTATCGCGTGTCAACGCAAAGTTTGGCTGGTTGATTTCGCCTGCGTCGCGCGCCGCGTCATAGTTCGTCGTGATGTTCGCCGGATCACTCGATCCCGACGCCTCCGTCACGCGCACGCCGCCCAAGACGCCCTGCAAACTCACAGCAAGCAACGCAATCAGCGCGAGCGCAACGTCGCGCCGCGGCGCAGACGCGGGATGCGACCGATCGCCCTTGATCGCGCGCACAATCGCCCACGCGAGCAACAGCACAACCCCAAGCCCCGCCAACATCCCAAACAGCCGGTGCGCATGTTCGTAGTAGATCCCGCCTGTCATCCGCGACAGCGGGAACAGCACCATGTTCAGGCCATAGCTCGTGGGCCAGTCCGGCACCGAAAGCCCCGCATCATTCGACGTCACGAGCCCGCCCACCAACAGCACCGGCAGCATGGCGAAGGCCGCGATGATCGCAAACGCCGCGAAGTGCGCCCGCCCACCAGTCTCATCACGCGGCCGCGGATTGTTCCGTCCCAGGTGCCCCGCGATCGCGCCCGCAATGCCTCCCAGCACAGCACTCCCGCCAAAGAAGCCCAAGATCGCCAGCGCGATGCTTGGATGCTCGCCCCCGGACTCATCAGTAAGCAGTGACCCCAGGATCATCAGGTTGACCACCGCCGCCACCAGCGCGGTCCCAACGCCACAAAGTACCGCATGTACTGGAGTTACGCGCCGGTATCCCGCTCGTGCCGACGCCCCAAACAGAATCGCACCGAGTACCGCCGCCGTCACCGGCCCAGGCAGGTCGATCGCTGGCAGACGGGTCAGGAACCCCACGACCCACATCGCCGAAGCAGCGGCAAAACCGGTCGGCAGAGCGATCGCAAGAACAGATGGACGGGTGGCTTGTTGCGTCATGTGCTTCCCTGCATACAGGGGGTCAGTGGCTGAAATCCAATTGAGACTGAGTCTCAGTTGAATGTGGGCGGCCGGGCGGCCTTGACGGCATGGTACGCGCTTCTTCTACTGTCCAACCAGAATCTATCCCGCATCATCGGAAGCGGCGTCACGCTGCCGTGATTGTGGAGGGTATAGACGGGCGCGGTTCGCATGGATCGCGGTTGTGCGCAAGACGGAGGGCGCAGCGTCGTGTCAATGACTTTCCCCCGATGGGCAAACGCAATACCTGGCGCCCTCGCTGCGGTGTTTGGCTTGGGTGGCGGCGTGGTCACCGCTGGCGTGTGGTACTACTTCACCCCAAGCTATTGGGAAGTGGGCTACCGCCCCGATCAACCCGTTGACTACTCGCACCAAATCCACGCCGGCAAGCTCGGTATGGATTGCCGCTACTGCCATGTGTCAGTCGAGGATTCCTACAAGGCCAACGTGCCCGATGCCGCCACCTGCATGAACTGTCACACAGGCGAAGGCGAAACCGGTTTCCTCAACAACGACCTCTGGCGCGCACACAAGAACAATGTCAATCTGGTCACCCTGCGCTCCTCGTTCGCCAGCGGCGAACCCGTGCGTTGGAAGCGCATCCACAAGTTGCCCGACTATGTCAACTTCCCGCACTCCGCGCACGTCAACGCGGGTGTGAGCTGCTTCTCCTGTCACGGCGATATCAACGAACAAAAGGTCGTGGCGCAAGCCGAGTCCCTCAGCATGGGTTGGTGCCTGGAATGTCACCGCGACCCGGCCAAGGCGCTCGTTGACGTCGACAACTTGCTGGGCGAAGGCAAAGTGCGTGTCACGGATTTGGCGCGCGTCTCCAAAATGCTGGTCAGCAAAGAGCAGCAGGAACGAGGCGCGAAGCTTGCAGAGTTGCGGCAGATTCAGCCGCCCGACAATTGCGGTGCGTGTCACTATTGAGATTCGATTGGTGAACGGGAGGCGGGAAAGCACCATGGACCAATGTCCGTCGTCAATGAAGGCCAAGGGCATCGTGCAAGGTGAGGCATGCGAGGCGACAGCGCCCGCGCCCGCCGCGCGCACGGGTCGCACCACCTGGCGCAGCTTGGACGAACTCGCCGGGCGCGCTGAGTTCCGCGAGTTTGTCGAGCGGGAGTTCCCCGCCCAAGCCAGTGAACTGCTGGGCGAGTCGCGCCGCGACTTCATGAAGCTCATGGGCGCTTCAGTGGCTCTCGCCGGCGCCGCGTCCCTCGTGCCAGGCTGCCGTCGCCCCGAGAACCCCATCCTCACCTACAACGAGCGCCCCGAAGAGATCATCGAGGGCAAGCCGCTCTTCTATGCCACAGCCCGCCTCACGCCCGGTGGGGGCGCCGAAGGCCTGCTCGCTGAGACCTTTGAAGGCCGCCCAACAAAGCTCGAGGGCAATCCGCTGCATCCGGGCAACAACGGCAAGCTGACCCTCGCTGCGCAAGCCTCCGTGCTTGATCTCTATGACCCCGACCGCGGCCCCGATGTCGTCCGCGAGATGGCGGCCCGCCGCGCAAAGAAGAAGGAAGGCGCCAAGGCGTTCTCGCCGCTGTCCGCCGCCCAAGCCGAGGCACTCGCCAAAGAAGTCGCCGCGTTTGGCGTCACCCAAGGCGCGGGGCTTGCCTTCTTGGTTGACAAGGTCACAAGCCCCGCACGCGACATGCTCCAAAAGCGCCTGATGGCGAAGATGCCGAGTGCAAGCTGGCATGTCTGGGAGCCGCAGGACAACGAAGCCGCCATCGCCGGTTCACGCATCGCCTTCGGTGGCGCATACAAGACGATGCCCAAGCTCGAAAGCGCCAAAGTCATCGTCGCGCTCGATTGTGATTTCATGAGCCGCGAGAGCGACCTGCGCACCTTGCGCGGCTACGCCAAGGGACGCATCACCGAAGGTTCGGGCGGTCATGCCGCCGCCGGCACCCAAATGAGCCGCGTGTATGCCATCGAGCCCTCCCTAAGCCTCACTGGCGGGCAAGCCGATCACCGCTTGCCCGTTCGCGTCGCACAAGTCGGCGCGATCGCGCTCGCAATCGCAAAGAAGCTGGGCGTGCAAGGCATCAGTGGCGATGCCGATCTGCACGGCATCTCCGGCGCCGAAGATTTCGTCAACGCGCTTGCCGCCGATCTGCAAGCGCACAACGGCGCCTCCGCAGTGCTCGTCGGCGCCAATCAGGAACCCGCCGTGCATGCACTCGCGCATGCAATCAACACCGCGCTCGGCAACGTCGGCAAAACCATTGACTATGTCGCCGTGCCGGAGTCCGCCGCCACCAGCAGCGTCGAATCCCTTGGCTCGCTCGTGCGCAAGATCGATGCAGGCCAGGTCGAGACGCTCGTGGTCATTGGCTGCAACCCCGTCTTCGATGCCCCCGCTGACTTTGATTTCGCCGCGAAGTACGCACGCGTCGCCATGACGATTCATCTGGGTGATGCGAACGAAACCGCCGAAATGAGCACGAAGCACATCGGTCGCTCGGCTTCACTCGAAGCATGGAGTGATGCTTGGGATTGGGATGGTGCCCACAGTGTCATCCAGCCCATGATCCAACCGCTCTACGACAACACGATGAGCGATATCGAGTTCTTGCAGCTGGCGCTGGGCGAAGCACGCGATGGTTACCTCGCAGTGCGCCAGAGCATCGCGGGCGCCGCCGGGACAAACGTCGCCAGCCCCGCGTTCGAGAAGACCTGGCGCCGCACGCTGCACGATGGCGTGCGCCCCGGTTCACAAGGCTCAAACAAGAGCACGCCCACGCGCCTCAATGCGACCGCCATCAACCAGGCTCTTGGTGCGCTGAACATGGCCAGTGGACAAGGCCTCGACGTCATCTTCGAAAACGATCCGCATATCGATGGCGGGCGCAACGCGAACAACGGTTGGTTGCAAGAAGCGCCACATCCAATCACCAAGTGCTGCTGGACGAACGCGGCATTGATCAGTCCAAAGACCGCCAAGGAACTCGGGCTGAACACCAATCGCCACATGGTCGAACCCCAATACAACCACACCCAGGTCATCGAGATTTCGGTGGGTGGGAAGAGCGCGCAGTGCGCGATGTGGGTGCAGCCGGGCGTTGCCGATGGCACGATCGTCCTGCACTGCGGGCAAGGGCGACGCGTCGCCGGACGCATTGCCGAGGGCACGGGCTGGGACGTCTATCCCATTCGCACAAGCACCACGATGCGCCATGCCACCGGTGCGACCGTCGCACGCGCCAAAGGCAAGTCACCCGCGCTGATTCCGAACACGCAGGATCACTGGACGATGGAAGGGCGCACCGAACTCGTGCGCGAGATCGACCTGCCCGCGTGGCGGCAGTTTGGTGACACCGTCGAACTCCCCGAGGCCGAAAAGGAACACATCGGGCGCGACGCATATGGCTATCTGCGCGAGGGCCCGACCCTCATGGGCATGACCTTCGCAAGTCGCTTTGGCATGGAAGGCCATGCGCCCGCAAACGCCAGCGCGTATCTCACCAAGCAAGCGCACAGCTATGTCGAGGTTGAGCGCGATGCCCGCGGCCGCGTCGTCACCGATCCCGATTCCGGTGGCCCGAAGATCAAGCGCGATGCCCAAGGGCGTCCCATCGGCGCGACCAATCGCTTCGGACGCCGCCGTCAGCAGTGGGGCATGTCGATCGACTTGAATACCTGCACGGGCTGCGGCTCTTGCACCGTCGCGTGCCAAGCGGAAAACAACATTCCCGTGGTCGGGCCCAAGGAAGTTGCCAAGGGCCG
This sequence comes from Phycisphaerales bacterium, assembly GCA_020427635.1. Lineage (GTDB taxonomy): Bacteria > Planctomycetota > Phycisphaerae > Phycisphaerales > UBA1924 > JAGQOH01. The sequence continues at coordinate 6,712 of JAGQOH010000058.1, read as the reverse complement.
CGAAATGCACTGGATTCGCGTCGATCGCTATTTCGCAAGTGATTGGCAAGGCTCGAGCGATGGCGTCTTAAGTGATCCAAATCCCGCGATGTTCACGATGCCCGTGCCTTGCCAGCACTGCGAAAACGCGCCCTGCGAAGTCGTGTGCCCCGTGCAGGCGACAACGCACGACGTCGAAGGCAACAACAACATGGCCTACAACCGTTGCATCGGCACGCGGTATTGCAACAACAACTGCCCCTACAAGGTCCGCCGATTCAATTTCTTCGACTACGCGACCAAGCAGTACAAGGGCGGATTCGGGCAGTTGGGCGAAGAGTTGAAGGGCGACGATGCACTGATGCCCAACAACGAAAACCTCATGCCGCCTCGACTCCGCGCCAAGAAGTTCGAAGTCGCAACCATGCAATACAACCCACACGTGACTGTGCGTTCGCGCGGTGTCATGGAGAAGTGCACCTACTGCATCCAGCGCGTCAACGCCGCAAAGGTCGAAGCGAAGCTGCATGACCTCGCCTTCGTGCCCGATGGCGCGTTCCAGACCGCCTGCCAGCAGGCCTGCCCGACGGACGCCATCGTGTTTGGCGACATCTACGACTACGCGTCAAACAACGGCGCGGGAAGCCGCGTCTATCAAGAACGCAACAGCCAGCGCACATATGCCCTCTTGGGCTATCTGAATGTCCGCCCACGCACCACCTACAAGATGCGCGTGCGCAATCCAAACCCGGCCTTGGTCAGCAATGAACGCAAAGCAACTTGGGCGGATCCGTTCCATCACGGCGGCGGCGGTGAGCACGGCGCGAGCGAACATCCGCCCGCCCAGGAGTCGCACGGAGGTGAGCACGCAATGATCGATGGCGATGGTCGGCGATTGGTGCGGTTGCCAGTGCTGATGGGAGCGTTGTCATGAGCGCGATTCATCCGGACGAAGCAACTGCGATCGGATTGGTGCGCCCGGGACGCGTCGAAGGACGCGATCCGCACACCATCGATGGCACCGTGACAAGCGACCCAACAAAACGACCGCCGCTCGTCCTGGGCAATCACACCTTCCACACCGTCTCCGAGACGATCTGCGGCTGGATTCAGCAAAAGACACCGCCATGGTGGATGGCCGCGTTCGGCGTGAGCGCCACCGTCGCGGGCTTCGGCACGCTCATGATCCTCTACCTGATCATCACGGGCGTTGGCGTCTGGGGATTGAACAACCCCATGAGTTGGGGCTGGGCCATCGTCAACTTCGTCTGGTGGGTCGGTATCGGTCACGCCGGCACGCTCATCTCCGCCATCCTCTGCCTCTTCAAGCAGAAGTGGCGCGTCTCCATCAACCGCTTTGCCGAAGCAATGACCATCTTCGCAGTCATCTGCGCAGGCACCTTCCCTGGCATTCACGTCGGGCGCGTCTGGATGGCATGGATGCTCTTCCCCATCCCGAACTCCAATGCCATCTGGCCCAACTTCAGAAGCCCCTTGCTCTGGGACGTCTTCGCAGTCGGTACCTATTTCACCGTCTCGCTGTTGTTCTGGTACATGGGCATGATCCCCGACCTCGCAACCTTGCGCGATCGCTCGATCAAGAAGATGAACAAGATGGTCACGGTTGGCCCAATGTGGGCGCCGCATCCATTGCCCGATTTCGTCAAGCGCGCAACAACGTTCCAGCTTCCCATGTACAAGGTCGCCGCCTGGGCCTATGGCGTTCTCGCATTGGGCTGGCGCTTCTCGAGTCGGCACTGGACCAACTACGAAAAAGCCTACATCCTGCTTGCCGGCGTCGCGACGCCCCTCGTCCTCTCGGTCCACTCCGTCGTGTCCTTTGACTTCGCCGTCTCCATCATCCCGGGCTGGCACACCACGATCTTCCCGCCGTACTTCGTCGCAGGCGCCATTTTCTCGGGCTTCGCGATGGTGCTCACCCTGCTCATCCCAGCTCGTGAGCTCTACCCGGGCATGAAGGACTTCGTTACCGCACGAACCCTTGAGAACATGTGCAAGATCATCACGGTGACCGGCTCCATGGTCGGCTTCGCCTACATCACCGAATTCTTCATCGCCTGGTATGGCGGCAACCCCTACGAGCAGGGCGCCTTCATCCAACGCGCCTTTGGCCAGTACTGGTGGGCCTACTTCGCCATGATGTTCTGCAACGTCGTGAGCCCCCAAGTCTTCTGGCTCAAGTGGTGCCGCACCACCCCATGGTTCATCTTCATCGTCTCCATCGTCGTGAACATCGGCATGTGGTTCGAACGCTTCGTCATCGTCTCGTCGCTCAGCAATGACTTCATGCCATCCAGTTGGGCCTATTACAGCCCAACGTTCGTCGACATGATGACTTTCGTCGGCAGCTTGGGCATCTTCATGACCCTCTTCCTCCTCTTCTGTCGCTTCCTGCCAATGCTCGCGATTTCGGAAGTGAAGAACGTAATGCACGCCGCACATGCGCACCTCCATCCGCACGATGATCATCACGGAAAGGGAGGGCACTGACATGGCGCACCACGCACATGAACCCAGCGCGCCCGCGACCGCCGCAGTCATGGCGGTGTTCCCCGACGTCTCGACCGTCTTCTCCGCCGCCGAGCGCTGCCGAGACGAAGGCTTCACGCACTGGGACGTCTTCGCACCCTTCCCGATCCACGGCATCAACGAAGCCATGGGCTTGAAGCCAAGCAAGGTGTCCTTCTGCATGGGCGCGGGCGCCCTCACGGGCGTCGCCTTTGCCTTGCTCTTGCAGGGCTGGACCGCCGCGGGCGGCATCATCAATATCCCATGGCTCAACCAGTTCTCGGGATACGACATCAATACCGCAGGCAAGCCCTTCTTCGCCTGGGAACAGTTCACGCCAATCATGTTCGAACTTGGCGTGCTGTTCGGCTCGTTTGGAGCTCTTCTTGGCATGCTCATGCTCAACAAGCTGCCTCGACATCACCACCCCTTGATGACCAACGAACACTTCCTCAGCACAAGCGACGATGGCTTTGTCATCGCGGTCGAGGCAGCCGATCCAAAGTTCGACGAACGCGAAACTGCATCCTTCCTGAAGTCGCTCGGCGCCACGGAGGTGGAGGTGGTGAAGTCATGAGTCGTTGCCCAACCGCAATGGCAATCCTGGGTGCCGGTCTCGTGCTGGCGGGCGGCTTCGCGATGTCGGGCTGTCGGGGTGATCGCTCCGAAAAGCGTCCCCACCAGTTCCTGCCCGATCTCGATGATCAGCCGAAATACAAGGCCCAGTCCGAGAGCCACTTCTTCAAAGAATTCGACAGCACGCAGCGCCATGGCGAACGCTGGGGCCGCACCATGCGCACGCCCGTCGCCGGCACCGTGCCCTTTGGTCGCCACTACACCACGACGCCCGTCGCCAATGTCGACTACGCCCAGCGCGCCACCTTCCTCCAGGAAAGCGACGCCGTCTACAAAGGTCGCAATCCTGACGGCTCATTCGTCGAACGCATTCCGCTTCCCGTTACCGCTGAGCTCATCGCCCTCGGGCGCGACCAGTTCAGCATCTATTGCATCGTCTGCCATGGCGGCACGGGCGAAGGCGATGGCATGGTCGGACGCCAGTGGAACACGCCAGTGCCCAACTGGCACGATCCGAAGTACATCCCTGGCGAAAGCGACGACCCCGATCGCTGGAAGGACGGCTTCTTCTTCGACACGCTCCGCAACGGCGTGCCGAATGCGCCGGGCGACTACAGCGCCTACAAAATGCGCCCCTATGGCGCCCGCGTCAGCGTCGAAGAGTCCTGGGCCATCGTTGCCTACATCCGCACGCTGCAGATGACCAAACGCGGCACGCTGAACATGCTCAACGAGACCGATCGCAGGCGACTGGAAGCGCAGTCTCGCCCAACTTCGACGGGAGGCGCCTCATGAGCGTTGCACCGCACTTTGAACTTGAGCGCGTCTTCGCCAAAGAGAACACGCACACCGGCGCATCACTGGCTCGCATGGGCCAAGGCTTGTTGCTGATTGGCGCGATCTTCGCAGCCATCGCCGTCGTCATGGGCTTCTCAGGCGATGTCGAGCGCAAGGCCCTCACGCTGCACGCGCTACAGGTCGGCGCGATCGTCGCGCTCAGTTTCCCGCTCGGAGCCCTGGGCTTCAGCATGATCCTCCATGCCGTCAACGCCGGCTGGTGGGTGCTCCTGCGCAAGCAATTCGAAAACGTCTTCTCGCTCTTCTGGATCGGATGCCTCTTTGTCGCGGGCGTCTTTGCGTTGCAGTGGATCTTCACGAGTGGTGGTGGGGCGGCAGCCGCCGAGCACGGCGCCGAAGCCGCGCATCACACCTCCGCATACCTCTGGCATTGGATGGATCCCACCTACACCGCAGGCGATCATCTGTACGAGCACAAGAAAGTCTTCCTGAACCTCCCCTTCTTTGTCATTCGCATGGTGGCCTACTTCGTGATCTGGGGCGCCATGGTCGCCTTCTTCCTCGGACAGGCGCGTCGGCAAGAAGAGAGCGGCGATCCGCAGCCCACCGTCAATATGGGCCGAGCGTCTTGCATCGGATTGGTCATCTTTGCCGTCACCACCGCCTTCGCCGCCTACGACTGGATGATGTCCCTCGACTATCACTGGTTCAGCACGATGTTCACCGTCTGGTTCTTCGCCTCCAACGTCGTCTCCGCATTGGCACTCCTGAGCCTCATCTTCGTGCTCCTCAAGACCTTCGGACGCGCCCAAGGCGCAATCACAAACGAGCACTTGCACGATCTGGGCAAACTGCTCTTTGGATTCACCGTTTTCTGGGCGTACATCAGCTTTAGCCAATACTTCCTGATCTGGTACGCCAACATCCCCGAAGAGACCATGTGGTTCAATCTGCGCCGGGCCGAGTGGACTTGGCTCAGCTGGGCGCTCCCCACCTGCCACTTCATCGTGCCCTTCCTGCTGCTCATTCCAAAGCCCGCGCGGCGCAGTGGAATGATGCTTGGATTCGTCGCGGTGTGGATTATTGTGGTCCACCTCCTCGATGTCTTCTGGCAGATCCGCCCGCAATTGCGCGCAGTCACCCACATCACGATCGTCGACTTCTTGGGCGTGCTTGGGCCCGCCTGCGTGTTCGGAGGGGCCCTCATGATGCGCATCGCATCTCGGCCATTGATTCCCAAAAACGACCCGCGTCAGGACGAGGCGCTCACCCACAAGAACTACGTGTGAGGCAAGCATGATGATGAGTGCAGAACATGGGCACGGTGGGCATGGCGACGAGTGGTTCCGTCACTCGGCATCCGATGCAGTGCAGCTCAGCCATGGCGAGTTCAACGCCTTTGGCATCGCGGGCTTCTTGCTCACGGTCATTGCCATCGTCTTCTCGATCGTCGTCGTCTTCGTCGCCTGGGTGAACCGGGCGGTCTCAGCTCAGGAAGCGATCGTGCAGGCGGGCGCCACAACAACGCTCGCCGGGCCCTACAACGAGTCCATCGCAAAGTGGGATGGAGAGTTGATGGGCGACCCAGTCTGGCTTGACCAAAACACGGTCCGATTGCCTTTGGACACGGCTGCAGCGCAAGTGGTGAAGATGTATTCGGCACGGTGAACATGAACTCGAGAGCACGCTCAATTTGGCATTGGCTCCGGCGCGGCGCGCTGGCCATGGCCACCTGCGCGCTCGTCGCACATCCCGCCCAAGCCCAACGCGTCCTGGAAAGCATCCCCGAGACCGATGGCGTTGGTCTCACCACGAAGGTCGGCGACATGCTGCCGCTCGACACGCCCTTCAAGGACACCTCCAACAACGACGTCATGCTCGGGTCGATGTTCGATGGCGAACGCCCCGTGCTGCTGCTCTTTGTGTATTTCACGTGCCCGCTGCAGTGTCCCTACACCATGCAGCAAACACAGATCGCACTCAACGAGCTCTATGACAAATTTGGCTGGACCGCCGGAGAGCAATACCGTCTGCTCGTCGTGAGCTTCGATCACAACGACACGCCACGCAGCGCCAATCAGCAGCGCGAGGGCTTGGTCGCGGGCCTGCACTTCGAGCCCCGCAAGGGCGGCGTGGAAATCTGGACCAGCACGCCAGAGCAGGTGCGCAAAGTCGCAGACGCCGCCGGGTTCTACTACCGCTACATCCCCGAGGCGAGACAGTTCTCGCACGTCTCGGCACTCATCTATCTGCGGCCCGATGGCACCATCCACAATTACATGAAGGGCTTTCCCTTCCCAGCAAAACAAGTGCGCCTGGGTCTGCTTGAAGCAAGCGAAGGCAAGCAGGGCACCGTCTTTGAGCAGGTGTTGCAGTTCTGCTACACCTGGTCCGATTCCGAAGGGCAATACACGCTGCAAGCCAAACGCGTCATGCAACTCACCGGCGGGGTCACTGTGCTCGTCGTCGGCGCGTTTGTGGGCGGGCTGTTTCTCTCTGGACACCTGCGCGGCAAGAACGGAAGACGCATGGCAAGCAATGCGGGCGACACGACGAGCACGAAAGTGGGGGCGGCGACATGAGCGTGTTGGGCGCTGTGACTGAAAGCTGGTGGACTCGCCTGTGGTTCAAAAACGCAGGCTCGACCTTCGCGCCAAGCAGCGATGCGCTGTACTACTACATCTTCTGGGTGTCAGCAGTCTGCTTCGTCGGGCTCATGGTCGCGATGCTCTACTTTGGCATCCGCTATCGCCGCTCAAGAGTCGGCAACGTCGCCGAAGTATCGAGCTCACACAACACAAAGCTCGAAATCACCTGGTCCGTCATCCCT
>JAGQOH010000057.1 GCA_020427635.1 Phycisphaerales bacterium | reverse complement strand
CCCGAGCTTGCATTGGATTCAGTTCGGATTGTCTGGTTGAGCGCACTGGAGACAAACAACTGGAATGATGGGCTCGGCGGTGTGCCAATGCCGACATTGCCCGAGCAGTAGCCACGTCCGACGAAGTAGCCTGCGTAGCCATTTGCGCCGGCGGCTTGCCCGGAGATCGCGGTGCCGTCGGCATTGTTTGCGAGACCGAAGATCGCGGCGCCATCGACGCTCGAGTTTTGGCCATACACGCCATAGTTTGTGCCGGTCGCGGATGTCGCGCGGCCCCACACGCCGCGTCCAGATGCGCTCCAGCTGTCGCCACGCACGCCATTGGTGAGCCCGGTGGCATTCTTCACGCGTCCGTAGACACCCGTGCCGTTGATGTTGTTGTTCGATTCGCCATAGATCGCGGAGGCGAAGCCCGATGTGTTGTTGTTCATCGCGACGATCGCTTCGGTGTGCGTTGCGGTTTCGACGTGCAGCTTGGATGTGGTCGGCACGGTGGCGTCCATGGACACGTTATGCGCCTGGTCGACGAACATGCCGCGGGTTTGAATGGCGTAGGGCACCCCGGTGATGAGTTGGCGCGGCGTCAGTGCTTGGCCATTGACGACGATATCCAGCCAGCGCGGCGAGCCTGTGTAGATATCCACACCAAAGTCGAGTTGCGTAGTGAACACGCCCTTCTCGATCGGGATTCCGGCGAACACCAGGCTCGATCCAATCTGGTTCCCGGCAAAGGGGCTGTCCCAGATGGAAAATGTCATGGGCAGGGAGCCGGTCACGGGCAAGCCACCTGAACTGATTCGTCCCTGAAAGCTGAACTTCTTCTCAAGCGTGCCTGCGTTTGCGATCATTGGTGCGAGCAGCGCGGCGACGAGTGCAAAGAGAGTGGTCCTGTTCATCGTTGTGAGATCTCCATTTTGTCGTTTGCCAGTTGGCGGACCAGTGATTCCAATTCGGCAAGGCGGCTTTCGTAGTTCTGCCGCATCTGTTCATTTTCTGCTTTGAGCGCTTTGACGGCTTCGACCAGGAGTGGCGTGAGCTTGGCATAGTCCATACCGATGGCATCGACGCCGTTCTCTTCGTATTGCACGATCTCCGGGAGCACTGCGCCGACTTCCTCTGCAATCATGCCGATGTCGTGACGCCCGCCGTGGTCTGCATCCCAGTCGAAGTAGACGCCGCGGAGTTGTCCGAGTTTGTCCAAGGCACTTGGGATCGCGGAGATGTTTTGTTTCCAGCGCCGGGATGAAGAGGAGCCGTAGTCGATGCCCGCACCAGTTGCGAAGAAGTCATAGCCCGTGGCGCTGTCGCACACGCCGACGATGCCGTAGGCATTACCACTGGATTGTGCATTTCGGCCATAGATGGCGGTAATATTCCCTGAGAGCGTTGTATCAACGTGAAGCTGGTAGTTCGGCGACTCGACACCAATACCGACTCTGCCTTCGAAGTAGTTCCTTCCGCCCTCGAAGTACCCGGCATAGCCGAGCGGCGCGGCGCACAGCCCGTAGACTGCGCGGGGCGTTCCGCTTGTGAAGGCTGCATGTCCCATCGTGCCAATGCCGTCGGGGCTGCTCGACCGTCCGCGCACGCCAATCGTGATGCCACTCATCGCCGACGCGATGCCGTCAACGCCGCGGCCACCGGTGCTGTCGGTCAGCCCCCACACTCCATAGTTTGTCCCGGTTGTGTGCGACGCATAGCCAAAGACACCATTGCCATTTGCGCTGTTCGTGCGTCCCACCACGCCGTACGCGGGGCCAGTCAGCGACGTTGCTAATCCATAGACCGCGGTGCCGGTGTCGCTCTTGACTTCGCCTCGCACGCCATAGGTTTGGCCGGTCAGCGCTTCAGCCGTGCCCAGCACGCCAACACTGTTGCTGTTCGTGTTGCCCCATACCCCAACTTTTGTGGTGCCGCTCGTGGCGGAGTTGCACCCATAGATGACCGTGCTGTCTTCGCCCATGGCCTGGATGGGCCAGATTGGATCGAGTTCGCCCACACCGATATTGCCTTCGAAGTAGTTCCGGCCGCCCTGGAAATATCCCGCGTAGCCGTCGGGACTGTTGGTTTGGCCGAAGACGGCGCGCGGCGATCCGGTTGTTGAGCGAGCAAGTGCATACACGCCGCGTCCATCTTCACTTTCCGTTTCGCCGCGCAGCGCATAGTTGTAGCCCGTCGTTGCGCTGCCATACCCATACACACCCCATGCTTCGGTGCCCGAGTCCGCCGTCTGGCCCACAACGCCAGCGGTTCCGATGCCGCGTACACCCACTGCGCCGCCGCGCCCTTCAACGCCGGCGCCGGTCCCGCCAAGCGACTCGCCGATGACCCCGACTCGGGCGGGGTCTGCGCCGCTGGTGATTCCGTACACCGCGGCGCCTTCCGCCTCCGCGAGGAGGCCAACGCCATCGGTTGCCGTGGATTCGATCCACACCGCTTCGTTGCGATCATTGCGGATGATCACCTGCTTGTCGGGCGCGACATTGATGCCGCGCGTTTGGATGGCCATCGGCGCGCCGGTCAACGGCTGACGCGGGGACACGGTGATGCCATCGACCATGATCTCGATCCAGCGCGGGGAGCCGTCGAGAAGGGTGGCCCCAAAGTCGAGCTCAACGTGAAACACACCGTTGTCGACCGGCACCGAGTTGTGCGTGATGCTGGCCAGTTCTGTGCCGCCTGCTTCGGCATCCCATAGGCCGAATCGCATCGTCCGTGTGAGGATGTCCGGCACGCCACCGTTTCGCAGGAATCCCTGGTAGGTAAAGGCGGTATCTGACGTGCCACCAAGCGAGGTCGTGGCGGCGGCGAGAACGGTGGTGATGGCGATGGCAAGCGGCGACAGTGTGCGCATGGCGTTCCTTCCTTCGATTCACATGTGTGGTGAGGGCCCATCCTAAGAGGGCCCGCTCAGATCACCAAGACAAACCTCGATATCATGGTGCCCATGCAATCCAAACTTCACCAGACTGCCAAGGATGCGATCGCCGCTGCAAAATCGAAGGGCCACGTCAAGAACGAGATGACGGTGCATGTGGGCGGGTTCGGGCTGTGCGGGATTCCCGAGCAGCTCATCATGGCGCTGCGCGATTCGGGCGTGACGGGGCTCACGTGCGTTTCGAATAACGCTGGCGTCGACGATTGGGGGCTGGGGCTGCTGCTGCAGACGAAGCAGATCAAGAAGATGGTGTCGAGTTACGTGGGTGAGAACGCGGAGTTCGAGCGGCAGTTCTTGTCAGGCGAGTTGGAAGTGGAGTTCAATCCACAGGGCACGCTTGCGGAGCGCATTCGCGCAGGTGGCGCGGGGATTCCGGTGTTCTACACGGCGACTGGCGTCGGCACGCAAGTGGCGGATGGCAAGGAGACGCGGAAGATTCCATTCAAAGGCACGGAGCGCGAGTATGTCGCGGAGACGGGCATCTGGGCGGAGCTTGCGCTGGTGAAGGCGTGGAAGGCGGACAAGGCGGGCAATTTGATTTACCGCAAGACGGCGCGGAACTTCAACCCGATGATGGCGTGCGCGGCGGCGTTCACGATCGCGGAAGTGGAGGAGTTGGTGGAGGTCGGCGCCCTTGATGCGGATGGGATCCACACGCCAGGGAACTATGTCGATGCGATCGTGGTGACGAAGAGCGAGAAGCGGATCGAGCAGCGGACGGTGCGGGAGGGGTAGGAATGGACGAACCGACTTCCACGCGCCCGTCCTTCTATGACCGGTGGTTTTCACCAGTGAGCTTCCGAGACGCCGAGTGGGCCCAGTTGGTTTCCGATTGTGTGTTGTTGGGTTTCTGGGGCGTCGGGCTGCGCGTGCTTGGGGTCCTGCCAGCTGCTGCCGCTGTGAGTGGAGGCAAACCCAGCGGGATTGCCGGGGCGGTATTTTTTGCCGGGCTGTGCGACGCGGCTTCGATTGGGTTCTTCTTTCTCGCTGCGGTCCGGGGCTTTGCCGGCCTCGTCAAACTTGGACGCGGCTCGCAGCCTTGAGGTTGTTCGATCTCTTGCCGCGGCGAGCGTCGCGGAGCTAGCGCTACGCAGCGCGGCGAAGCGGCGTGTCGTCCCTTGCGAGCATGGCTGAGAGCGTGGCCATGGTTTGGGGCTGCACGTCGGCAAAGGCGAGGCCAATGGCGTGTTTGAATGCGCCTTCGCGGCGCGTCCAGACGCACACGGCGTTGATTTGCACCGTGCGCAGGCCATTGCGGAGTGTGATCGATCGACGTTCGCCTTCGGCCCATGGGCGACGGGCGTGCATGCGCATCCCACGCGTCGAGAAGTCGATGATGCGCCCGCTTGAGCAGCGGATGCCATCCGGCGTGATGCGTGGGAGCGCGCGGCGTTCCGCCATAGACAAGACCTTCCTGTACACCGGGCCCGAGAACTGCCCGTGCAGTGTCGAGGGCAATCGTGCATCATTGACATGCGATTCAGGACGGCCTGCGGCAAGCGGGCGGGCGGCACATTCGGTGAGGTCAGCCGGCACAGCCGATACAGTTGGGAACAATGGCGAGGGGGCGCTCGTTTGGTGAGGGGGCGGAAGGAGAACCGGCATGTCAGACGCAGGATCATCAGAAGCGAAGCCAAAGGGAAAGCGGCGCGGGCTCGAAGGCGTGCTGCTGCTTGTGATCTTCGCGGCGCTCATAGGCGGGATGCTCTATATGAAGCGGCCCGCTCCGATGCCGGAGGCGTTTGCCAAGGGCACACTCGCGGCGGCGAACGAGTCGGCGCAGGGAAAGCCGGTGGTTGCGGTATTCACGGCGCGGTGGTGCGGGACGTGCCAGGGCTACAAGCGTGGGGCGTTGGCGGACGCGGCGGTCGGTGATTGGCTTGCGGAGCATGCGGTCGCGGTCATGATCGATATCGAGGAGCAGCCGGGCGATGCGGAACTCGTTGGCGTGAGCGCCGTGCCGACGACCGCGGTGCTGCGTGATGGCCAGGTGCTTGCGACGCAGGTTGGAGCGATGGGCGCAGATCGGTTGCGCAGCTGGTTAGAGCAGACGACGGAAGTGAAGTAGCCACCGTCAGGGTGCGAGATTGCTTCCAGTGCGCGCGACCCAGACCTGGCTCGAGGGCTTGGCATCGTCGCCATAGACGCCGCCGCGCTGACTGGTCCACATCATGTATGCGCCGTCGTTTGAGAAGACCGAGAGGCCATCAAAACCGGGGGCATTGGTGATTCGCTTGGCGCGCAGCGTTTCAGTTGGCGTGTCGATGCCGGACGGCGGGGCCTGGACTGCGAAGATCTCGTAGTTGTCGTGGCCTACTTCGCTCGTGGAATAGATCATGTACTCACCAGAGGGATGCCAGTAGGGCGCCCAGTTGACGTGCGCGTTGTTTGTGACCTGGTGTTCTGCTGAGATGCCGGTGATCGCGCCACGACTGTCGAAAGCAAGATCCGCAACGAAAACCTGCAACAGTTCGTTCTGTTGGCGATCGCTGCGATAGCACAGGCGCCGACCATCGGGGCTGAAGAACGGGCCGCCGTCGTAGCCGGGATGGTTGGTGATGCGAACGCGCTCGAAGGTTGTGGTGTTCGTGATCCAAAGGTCCGCATCCTTGGTTTCCGGATCGATGGATGAGAAGACGATCCAGCGTCCATCGGGGGAGTAGGCGCACTCGGCGTCGTACCCGCCGGGGTGCTTGAACAGCGGCTTTGCGGTGTATTCGCTTGGCAGGAAGTCGAGTTCGGTGGTGAGTTTGGGGGACGGGCGATAGGTGTCGAAGATCTCTTGGACAACGCGGGTGCAGACTTCCATTTCGGAAGGGAAGGCCCAGGCGTAGCGCGAGCCGCCGCGCTGATAGCCTGCGGCATCTGGCGCGATGGGCTCGATGATCGTGGAGCCAAAGATGATGCGCCAGGGTTCAGCGGGGTTGAAGAAGCCGCAGGTGTTGTGGGAGCCGGCGGCGCTCACGCGGATGGGTGTATCGAGACCAACAATGCGCTCAGCGCCTTGGTCGTCGGTCTCCTTCTGGAGCTTGGCGACGTACATGCTGTAGGGCGCATCCTCGCCCTCTTTCATTTGCGCACGTGGCGAGGCCTGGAAGATGATCCAGTTCATGCCGGGGTCGAAGTATGCTTCGCCCGCGCGTGAGAACATTGCAGGGTCCGTGAGTTGCACGTAGTCGCTCAGCATGCCGGCTTCAGCGGCACGCCAGTCGGCGTTTGATGCGGGCGCGTCGGCGGGGGCGGCACCCTCGAAGGGCGTGATCGTGTGTGTCTGCGGGTCGTACCAACCCTTCTCAGTCTTGATGAGCCCTTCACGCGGTGGCGTGGGCTCCTGCGGTGCAGCGGCCTCATGATTGGCGGCGACGTTCTCCGCAGGCGGCGCAGCGTCGGGCTTCGCGGCGTGTGTGGGCTCGTTGGATTTTGAGCAGCCCGCGGCGAGTGTGCAGGCCAGCAACGCGGCGGTGGAGCGGTAGCGTGCAAACATAGGAACAACCTCCGAATCGTGCCGCCCGCGCCGTGTGCGCCGGCGAAAGCATATGGTAGTCATTCCGGGGCATGGATCACGTCGAAGCGAAAAACCAGGGGGATCTGCGCGTTGTGGCCGGCGGCGGGTCAGGCGAGAGCTGGGTTGTTGTTGACAAGCCTGCGGGGTTGCTCTCGACACCGGGGAAGGGTGCGGAGCACGACCCGAAGTTGGCGGATTGCGTGGCGGCGCGCGTGCACGCGATGTTTCCCGATGCACAAGGGCCGCTGATCGCCCACCGGCTGGACATGGACACGTCGGGGTTGATGGTGCTGGGGCTGACGGCGGCGGCGCAGCGTGCGTTGTCGATGCAGTTTGAGGGTCGGCACGTGGAGAAGCGGTATGTGGCGCTGGTGGAAGGACATGCGCTTGCGCCGGGCGAGACGGGTGCAATCGTGCTGCCCATGCGGCTTGATATTGACAATCGCCCGCGGCAGATCGTAGACGTTGTCCATGGAAGGCACGCCATCACACGGTACTGTGCTGTTGCGCGGGAAGCGTTGGTGACTGACGGGGGGACGCAGAAGGTGATGCGCGTCGTGTTTGAACCAGTCACGGGACGATCGCACCAACTGCGTGTGCATGCGGCGCAGGCGTGCGGCTTGGGGGCGCCAATCGTGGGCGATGCGATGTATGGCACGGGCAAGCGTGACCGGCTCATGCTGCATGCGCAGCGGTTGTGCTTTGATTCACCGGACAGCGGCGCGCGCGTCGAGGCGCTGAGCGAGGCGGAATTCTAGTGGCTCTGCGGGCGTGGTGGCCCGCATGACACGGGTTGCGGGATCGCCTTGCACACCGTTCGCATCGACGACATTGAGGCCGGCCAATGTCGCGTGCGCGCCTGTGTGGGGGAAGACGAAAGCTGATTCATCCAGGCCCAGCGCCCGTGCGCCGTTGATGGTGATGAGGGCAAGGGCCTCCTGCGGCGACAGGCCATCTCGCGCATGCAGCAGCCGCGCATCGTCGAGGGTCGAGAGGCGGTCGGCCTGTTCGGCGGGATGGCAGATGATGGAGTCCGTGCCCAGCGCGACGTTGATGCCGCGTGCGAGCATGTCGCGATATCGGTGCGGTCCGAACATGGTGTCGTGATGGAAGTATGCCGAGGCGCGCGGGCAGTAGGCGACCGTTGCGCCGAGCTGCGCGAGGATGTCGATGTCGTTGTCTGTGGCGTGGTTGACGTGGGCGGCAATGACGCGCGTGCCACGGACACACTCTTCAACATGCTCGATGGGCGTTGCTCCGTGGCCAAACTCTTCGAGCGCGCGGGCATCCGCGATGCCAAGGCGCTTGAGGAAGTTGCACATCGGACCCGTGCGTTGGGCGACAAACTCAAACTCCGCGGGCGTCTCCGACCAGTGCGTGGCGATGGGCATTGCATGCGTCGCGGCCCAGGACGAAGCATCGTCGTAGACGTCGCGGCTTGCCGAGTATGGGGCGTGGGGCTGGACGGAGATGCGCAATGGGGCGTCTTCGTCGCCTGGGGCGTGCATGGATTCGAGCGTTTCGAGCGTGCGCGCCCAGTTGGAGGCGGCGCGGTCGCCAAGCCCGAAGACCTCGAGGAACCCGATGCCGCGAAGTGGGCCATCGCGCAATATCTGCGCGGCCTCGGGCGTGCCGGAAATGTCGCCAATTGCGACGACGCCACCGGCTTGTGACTTTGCGATGCCCAGGCGGACCGCGTCAGCGACTGGAGTGGCGAGTTCATCGCGGGCCTTGAGGATGCCGCCGATCCAGGCGACGAAGCCCGCATCGGCGTCGAAGGGCCTTGGGCCCAGGTGTGTCAGATCCAAGTGCGCGTGGGCGTTCGTGAGGCCTGGAATGAGGATGCAGTGGGGCAGATCAATGGGATCGCGGCCAATTGCGGCGGGATGAGCTGCCAACTCGGCGCGCGGGCCGATCGCGATCAGTTCTACGTGCGAGGTGTTGGGGGATGTGGATAACCTGACGACTGCCGACACGTCGGCGTGGTGGAAGCCGGTGGCGTCGCATGCGCCGGCAGCGTGGACGAGCAAGATGGATTTGTCATCGCGCATTTCGTGCCGATCGTCCCCTCTCGTGTTATCCTGCGTCAAATCGGTGGGGATGGATCCCCACAGCATATGCATCAGGTGAAGGGATTTTGACGATGCACCGAGCCATCACGCTTCCGCTCGTCGCCATTGCCGGCCTTTTGTTGGGCGGGTGTGTGGCGCAGAAACCATATGACGAAGTCTCGCGGGTGAACGCCTCCCAGGGGGAGCAGATCACTCGCCTCGTGCAGGAGAAGCAGACAGCTGAGCAGATCGCCGAGCGCCAGCGGGGGCGCATTGGCGAGCTGGAGGGTCAGCTTGACGCGAAGAACAAGCAGATCACGGGCCTGACGGGCCAGATCGATGCGTTCCGCTCGAACATGGGCGCGATCGAGCAGCGCCTGAACAATGTGGGCGGGCTGATGCTCGACCCGCGCACTGATCTTGAGCTGTCGAACTTGGCGGCGCAGAATCCGACGCTCTTCAGCTATGACTCTTCGCGCGGCATGATTCAGGTGTCGTCGGACCTGACCTTTGGATCAGGGTCGGACGTCGTGAAGCCCGAAGCGACTGAGGCGTTGCAGGGGTTGGCGCGCGTGCTGCAAGGCGTGAACGCCTCGCGATATGACGTGCAAATCGTTGGGCATACCGATTCGCAAGCGTTGAACAGGTCGCGCGAGCGCTTCCGCAACAACCGGTATCTGTCGGTTGCGCGAGCGATCGCGGTGTCCGAGGCGCTGCAGTCGGGCGGCATGGAGGCGACGCGTTGCCTCGTGTCGGGCTGGGGGCAATACCGCCCAATCGTGGCGAACAATCCTTCGGGCGGGACGCCCGCGAACCGGCGCGTGGAGATCTATCTGGTGCCGAGGCAGGATGCGTCGTATGCGGTGGCCGAGGAGCGGTATGACAACACGCCCGCGCCCGCAACGCCGACGCGCGAGGAGTATCCGCTCAAGTAAGGGAATTGCGCACAGGTTGCTCGCAGAACCACTCTGCATGTGCGTTGCATGCCGGGCCCGGACGAAAAGCGTCCGGGCCTTTTTTACGGACCGAGGTAGTCGCGCGCAGTCTCGGATGGAATGTCATAGCCTTCTGCCATGCTGAACCGGGTTGGGGCTTCCATTCTTGCTTCGCTGCATGCCTTTGGCAGCTTTGTGCTGTTTTCAGCGCTCACCGCACGGGCGATTGTGCTGGGCATGCGCTCGTGGATGCAGTGGCCACGATTTGGGCAACAGCTGTACTTTGTGGGCTCAACCTCCGTGCCGGTGGTGGCGCTGACGGGGTTGTTCATCGGGGCGATCCTGGCGATCGAAGGATTTGATCAGTTCGCGAGCTTTGGGCTCGAGAAGCGCCTGGGCGGCGTGGTGAACATTTCAATCGTGAAGCAGATCGGGCCCGTGCTGGCGGCGGTGATGCTCGCGGGGCGCGTGGGGTGCTCGCTGGCGGCGGAGCTTGGCTCGATGCGCGTGACCGATCAGCTGGACGCGATGCGCGTGCTCGCTGCCGACCCGATCAAAGTGCTCGCGGCGCCACGCGTTGTCGCATGCACCGTGATGATTCCGATCTTGACCATCGCATCTAATTTGTGCGGCGTGCTGGGTGGGTGGTTGATCATCGTGCTCATGCGCGGTGTGGGCAACGATGACTACTGGCATTTTACGCAGGCGTTTGTCGGCTGGTTTGACGTGCTCAACGGATTGACGAAGTCGATCTTCTTCGGAGCTGCCATCGGCGTGATTGCGTGCTACAAGGGCTTCACGTGCGGGCGTGGGGCGCAAGGCGTTGGCAAGGCGACGACGGAAGCGTTTGTCACGAGCTTTGTCGCGATCGTGCTGATCAATTTGGTGCTTGCGAAGTTGCTGAATGATGTCGACATCGTTCGGCGCGGCGGTGAGCTGCGGTCGTTCATGTGATGCGTCATGGGCTTGGCGGGGTCGCCCAGTGCATTTTGCGCATGAGCGTGCGCCAGTAACTGCCCTCGGGATTGCGCACGAGGCGCACGGCCTTGGGGTGGCGTGTGATGCGCAGGCGATCGCCATGCTCCAAGGGCACGAGCACCTGGCCATCCTGCACGAGTGTTGTGCCGACGCTGGCGTCGAGGCTGCCTCCGGGGCCAATGCCGGCGTTGGCGCGCTCGAGGATCAGTTCGAGTCTGGTCGAGGTCGGGACGACGAGGGGGCGGAAGCCGAGGGAGTGTGCGGCGATTGGTGTGATCGCCATGGCCTCGACGCCTGGGGCGACGATGGGGCCGCCCGCAGAGACGGAGTAGCCCGTCGAGCCCGTTGGGGAGGAGACGATCAAGCCGTCACCTCGCAGCAGGGGGCCGTCCGTGCCATCGAAGACGAGTTGGATCTCGATGAGGCGGAATGGGGCGCCGGCGGTGATCACCCAGTCATTGAGCGCGAGCCCGGCGAAAACGGGGTTCTTGCGTTTGCCACGCAACACTTCGCAGGCAATGAGCAAGCGGTCGGTCGTGGTGATTTCGCCCTTGCCCAAGAGCGACTTTGCCTGTGCGCGCAAGGAGTCGAGGTCGAACTCGGCGAGGAAACCGAGGTTGCCAAAGTTGACGCCCATCATGGGCAGGCCCAGATCTGCACATCGGCGGACTTGTGCGAGGAACGTGCCGTCGCCCCCTAAGACCATGATCAGGTCGGCGCGGTGGGCGTCGTCGAGCGGGCCATCATTGGCGTCGAGTTCGGCGGCGAGCTCGCCGTGCTGGGCAATGATCGAGCGCACCTCGTCAAGCGCGGCGCGGACCCGCGGCTTGTCGCGGTTGACCATGAGCAGCACGCGGGGTGACATGCGGGCAGTGTAGGGGAGGCGCTAGCCCTGGCGCTCGCGGGCGCCATCGCCTGTGCGCACGACGGTGGTCACTGCGGACGACGCGGGCTCCTGGCCCGCGGCGACGCGGATGAGCGTGCGGGCGATGCTCGCGGCATCGAGGCCCACTTCCTTGAGCTGCTGGGCCCGGCTGTTCTGGGCGATCCAGGCGTCGGGCATGCCCAGGCGGGTGACGCGGAGTGGCAGGGCTAGGTCGGCGGCAGCCTCCAGGATGGCCGAGCCAAACCCGCCCTGAATACCGTGGTCTTCGATGGTGACGACGGGCACGCCAAGCGCGGCGATCCGGCGAAGCAGCTCGGTGTCGATGGGCTTGGCGAAGCGGGCGTCGTACACATCTGCGCGCACTTCGGGAGCGACCTGTCTTGCTGCTTCGAGCGCGGCGATGGTCGGTGTGCCAAAGCCGAGCACGACCAAGTCGGGCTTCTCGTCATGCTCGAGGAGTGCCCGGGCGCGTCCAAGTTCGAAGTCGGGGCAGGGCTTGGCGGCGAGCACCGCGGAGACTGTGTCGCGCGGATAGCGGACTGCCGAGAGCCCGGTGTCATAGGTGCGCATGAACTCGAGCGCTGCGCGCAGCGATGTTTCGTCGATCGCAGCCGTCAGCACCGCGCCTGGAAGTGTGCGCAGGATGGCGACGTCGCAGAAGCCCTGGTGGACGGCGCCATCGCCGCCGACAAGGCCGGCGCGATCGAGACACAGTCGCACGGGCAGACCTTGGAGTGCAACTTCTTGGAATGCTTGGTCGAAGGCGCGCTGCAGGAAGGTGGAATAGACCGCGAAGAAGGGCTTGAGGCCGGTCTTGGCGAGTCCAGCCATCATGTCCATCGCGTGAGATTCGCAGATGCCTGTGTCAAAGGCGCGCGTTGGGAACTGATCGAGCACCTGATCGATGCCGGTGCCATTGGGCATCGCGGCGGTGCATGCGACGACCTGCTCATCACGCTCCATGAGATCGCACATCGCATCGCCAAATGCGCTGGTGAAAGAGCGCCCGCCGTCGCGGATTTCGACGCGACAACTGTCGGGGTCGTAGGTGTGGGCCGCGGGTGAGTGGAAGGTTGTTGCATCCTTCTCGGCGTATTCGAGCCCTTTGCCCTTGATCGTTTTCGCGTGCAGCACGAGTGGGCGATCGACATCCTTCACCTGAGTGAGGAATTCGATGAGTTCGGGCAGGTCATGGCCATCGATCGGGCCAATGGTGAGCAGGCCAAAGTGCTCGAACCAGGTGTTGGAGCCTTTGAGGGCTTCGGTGAGGCGGTGGTATGCGCTGCGGATCGCGCCGCCGCCGGGAATGGCTTCGAGGGCGTGCTTGGCGCGCGTCTTGGCGCCGGAGTAGACGGGGTTGACGCGGACGCGATCGAAGTATTGCGCGATGGCGCCCTGGGGTTTGCTGATCGACATGCCGTTGTCATTGAGGACAACGAGGAATTGGCGATCGAGGGTGCCGGCGTTGTTGAGGCCTTCCATGGCGACGCCGTTGACGATCGATGCGTCGCCAATGAGCGAAACGACGCGGCGGCCGGTGGGGTTCGATTTGGCGTCGAAGGCTTCGTTGTTGAGGGTATCACCCCGCGCCATGCCGACTGCGGTGGAGATGGCGGTGCCGGCATGTCCAACGGAGAAGAGGTCGTAGGCGCTTTCCTTGGGCTCAGGGAACCCGGCCATGCCCTGGCGCGTGCGGAGGTGGGCGAGCATGTTGAGGCGGCCCGTGAGCAGCTTGTGCGGGTAGCACTGGTGGCCAACATCGAAGAGCAGGCGATCGTGCGCAAAGTCGAAGACGTAGTGCAGTGCGATGGTGAGTTCGACCACGCCCAAGTTGGGGGCGAGGTGTCCGCCGGATTGCGAGACCTGGTCGACGATGGCGGTGCGGATTTCACCCGCGAGCGCAATCAGATCGTCCATCGACAGTTGGCGCAGGTCGGCGGGCGAATTGATGCGTTCGAGCAGTGTCACTGGCGAGCGGCTCCCGGGTTTCAATCGTAGCTGAAAGTTGTACGTCGGGCGATGCGACACGGTGCGATGTGAATCCGCGTCCTCAGTGTGTTCTCCGGGCAAGTGAGCGCGCCATCTCACCCAGCTTCGCGCCAGGAGCACCGAACGGCGCGAGAGCATCCAGGGCTTCGCGCTCCAAGCGCCCAACTTCGGCTCGCGCCGCGTCGACGCCCAGGATCCCCGGGTAGGTCAGCTTGCCCGCCTTGGCGTCCTTGCCCGTGCGCTTACCGGTGTGTTCGTGGGATTGCTCCACATCGAGCAGGTCGTCGACGATCTGGAACATGAGGCCAATGGCGTCGGCGTATTGGGTGAGGGCGGTGAGCTGTGGGTGGGGTTCGGTAAGCCCGGCGCAGACGCCGCCCATGAGGCATGCGGCGCGGAGGAGCGCGCCGGTCTTCTTGGCGTGGATCTCCTGCACGCGTTGGAGGGGCGTGCGCGATTGGAACGTGTCATCGCCACCCCCATGATCATCAATGGTGTCGAGCACCTGTCCGGCGATCATGTCGGAGGTGGCTTGGGTGAGGATGCGAGCGAGTGCCGCGGCGCGGTCGGTTGGTCGCACATCGGCGAGGGCGGCAAAGGCGAACGTCATCAACGCATCGCCCGCGAGGATGCCCATGGCTTCGCCAAACTTGGCATGGGTGGTGGGCAAGCCCCGGCGAAGGTCGTCGTCGTCCATTGCAGGCAGGTCGTCATGGACGAGCGAGAAGGCGTGGACCATCTCGATTGCGCCTGCGGCGGGCAGGGTCGCTTCGATTGAGCCGCCACACGCCAGGCAGCTTTCGATCACGAGCGTAGGGCGGATGCGTTTTCCCGTGCCGAGCACGGCGTAGCGCGTCGCGTCGCGCAACACGCCCGCTGGCGCGTGCCGATCGAGAAAGTCGCTCAGCCATCGGTCGATCGTGGCGATGTGCGGATTGGCGGGTGCGGCGGTCGGCATCAGTGCAGCAGTGTAGAGCCTCTATGATGGGGGCCATGGATTCGCCGCAGGGAGTCGCGTGGATTGTCCAGACGTTTGAGGCGGGGGGGCCCGTGATGTGGCCCTTGCTCGTGCTGAGCCTGGTGTCGGTCACAATGACGATCGAGCGGGCGGTGTTTTGGTTGCGTCAGCGGAGGGGGATGACGGGCGGGCGCGTGACGAGGCTGGCAGAGGCCCTTCGGGGCGGCGACTCGGCCCAAGTGCGGCAGCTGGCCGACGATGGGGTGATCGCCGATCGGGTGGCGCGGCAGCTGGTCGAACATGGGGCCAGTGAAGCAAGCGCCGTGGAACTGACGGAGCGCTATCGCCCGGCGATTGAGCGGTTTGCCGCGAGTATGGCGACGATCATTACCGCGTCCCCATTGCTCGGGATTCTGGGCACGGTGCTTGGGATCATTCAGAGCTTCGACTTGCTTGGGCAATCGCAGGGGTCGGGCGATATTGCGCCGGTGGCGGCGGGGATTGCCGAGGCGCTGATTACGACGGCGTTCGGGTTGATCGTGGCGCTGGTGACGCTGTTCCCGCACATGGTGTTTCGGGCGCAGGCGGAGCGTTGCTTGGCGCTGATCGAGCGGTTGAGCGCTGCGGCGCTGTCAGGCAAGTGAGCGACCTACGCCTGTGCGCGGGCGGCTTCTTCGCTGGCGATGAGATCGAATAACTCATCTGCGCTTGCGGCATTGAAGGCTTTTTCGCGGAAGCTCTCGGCGGCCATGATGCGGCTGATGCGCGCGAGGGCCTGGATGTGATCGCTCGTGCGATCGACGGGGCTCGCGAGCAGCACGACGAGTCGCACCGGCTTGCCATCGATGGAGGCGAAATCAAGCGGCTCGGCGGGAATGCCCATCGCCATGGCCAGGTCGTTGACCGAGTCGCACTTGCCGTGCGGGATCGCGAGGCCATGGCCAATGCCTGTCGTGCGGGTCGTTTCGCGCGACCAGACGGCTTCCTTGAGTTCCGAGGCGTTGCCCACGCGTCCGGCGGCGGCGACCAGATCGACGAGCTCGTCGATTGCGCCCTGCTTTGAGGTGGCTTCGAGCGGCACGCGCACGCAGGACTTGCTCAGGATGTCCATCAGATTCATGGCCGCTGAACTCCCCGTACCTGCGGCGTTTGGTCAATCATGAGAAACGATAATCCGCTCATGATAGCGTCCTCCCGGGGATCGACCAGATCAGGCGGTCAGACCAGCAGAATGGCGTATGAGCCATCGGTGTACCGCGTGGCGGGGTCGCCGGGCAGGGCGGCGGGGGAGCGGCGATGTTCCCGGGCGGTGTCGAAGCCGTGCCACTTGCGCGCCCAAGCGCCGATCTCCTCATTCTCGTTGGGGTCGAGCGAGCACGTGGAGTAAAGGATGCCGCCGGATCGCTTGCCCGGTTTGAGGAGGCGCACGGCGTCTGCAACGATTTGGCGCTGCATGGAGATCAGCTCATCGGCGCGCGCTTCGGACCAGCGATAGCGTGCCTCGAGCCGACGCGCCAGGACGCCGGTATTCGAGCAAGGCGCATCGAGCAGGATGAGGTCGGCTTGCGCGGCATAGTCGGTAAGCTTCGGATAAGGCACGACGTCGACGCGCTCGTGGTTCTTGAACGTCTTGACGAGGCCTTTGTGGCGCACGCGGTCGATGTCGGTTGCGATGATGCGCGCTTCGGGGAATGTTGCAGCAAGCTGGCGCGTCTTCGTGCCAAGGCCTGCGCAGGCGTCGATGATGAGTTGCGGTTTCAGATCGACAACGGATTCGATCGCGAGCGACGACGCCGGATCCTGCACCCAGATGTCGCGGCGTTGCTGGAGGAGTGCGCTGAGCGCGCCGCCCGAAGGATTGGTCATGACATGATGGCCAGGCGCTTCGTGGGGCGTGAGCGTGTTTGGCAGTGGCGATTGCGCATGGGTCGTGTTGAGGATGACGGGTGGTTCGACAAGGCAGTGCATCGCCAATCGGCGCACCTCGTGCATTGGCATGTGCTTGGCCCAGCTGCGCAGGAGCGGCAGGGGCAGGCTGGTCGCGATTGCCAGGCGCTCCATGGGGTCTTTGGGCCAGATCTCGTCAGCGAGTTGCAACGCGGCGCCGTCGGAGAGCGGGAGGGCGTCGAGTCGATCAGCCCACGCTTGGATGACATGGCGATTGGACAGCGGTGCCGGCTTTAGGGCGGGCTCGGGCTCGATGCCGAGTGGCGCGTCGGGATCGACTTCGGGCGGGGGCTCGGGGATTTCGAGCAGGCGGCTGACGCCACGCAGGATTGCATTCACGAGGGCGCCGGTGCGCCCGCCGACGGCGGCATCGGCCCAATTGACTGACTCATTGACCGCGGCGTGCGCCGGGACAGTGTCCATGAAGAGCAGCTGCGCGCACCCGCACAGCAGCGCGGCACGGGCGGCGGGATGCACATCGTCCCACTCGTGTTTGAGTTGCGAGCGCACGATTTGGCGCAGCGTGATCCATCGGCGGATGGTCTTGTCATAGAGCGCGTGTGCAAATGCAGCGTCACGATCGTTCAGCGCGGTCGTGTCAAGCGCATCGAATGCAAGATCGGGGTACTTGCGAATTTGCGTTGCGACGGCGCTGAACACGGCCTCGCGCGCCGGGTCGCTCGGCGGTCTGCGATTGGACCGCCCTTGATGCCGATTCGGTCCGCGCGGCGGGGCGCCTTGAGCACGTTTGGGACCAAACTTGCCGGGGCGGCCTGAAGAACCTTTGGATGGCTTGCGCGGGTGCGGCATCAGGCGATCTCACTTGCCAGCAGGGGAAGCGTGGTGATTTGACGAGCTGATCGAGCCGATAGCGAAACGCGCGTCGCGGGCTGCGCCGCACAAGAGGCATTCATGGAGTGGGACATCGTCATTGGTCGGGAGCGTTCGGTTGGCGCCGGTTGGGCGTTTGCGGTTGAGGTCTCATGTGATGGCAGGTCGTGCGAGCACAACGTGCTGCTCAGCTGGGTCGATTATGACTACTGGTGCGGCGGGGCGAGTTCGCCCGCGGACGTTGTTCGGCACGCGATCCTAACGGCATTGCAGGCCAAGACGCCCACGCAGTTTGGCGAACGGTTTGACTGCTCCACGTTGCGCCGGTGCTGCCCGGGCTTTGACGACGCGATGCGATTGCGACTCGGACGTTGCCCAGCGGCACATGAGCCGGGCACATGGACCGAGCAACCGTTGCGCAAAGCAGGATGAATCACTCTTCGGCTTGCTCCTCGTCGAGCAGGGCCTCGTCACCCTTCTTTGAGCGCTCCGCGGGGCGATATCCCAGCCGCTGTTTGATCGCATCGAAGGAAACGGGGTCGAGGCGACTCGAATCGCTCGCCTGCACGCGTGCACGGTTGATGATCGAGCCAATGTTGCGTGAGAACTGCTCGATCGTCATCGGTGTGCGTCCTGTGACCTGTCCGATGACAAGCCGCCGAGTCGCTTGATCGAGCGCGGACGTAGTGCGCTGGTCAAGGGGCAGTGTTGCGACATCGAGCGTGGGATCCCAGGGCTTGACCAAGTCCATGATGGCGTCGCGGAAGTGCTGAACGTTGCCCTCTGGGAAGGGTGTTGCGTTATCAGCAAGGCGCACTATTTGACGGGTGACCTTGCCATCGAGGTTGTACGCGGCGCCCGGCATATTCATGTCGAGGACCGTGGCGACGCCCACGTTGGCGACGCTTGTGACGAACTCGCTCTGGCGCACTTCCAGCGCGTTGAAGCCCTCGATCGAGGCTAGATCATCACGGACCCGCGTTTCGATTGTTCGCCAATCGGTGGCGGGGCCTTCCTTCCGCACGCCTGTGATGCGCACCCAGATGACATCACCCGCGCCGGCGCCGTTGGTTACGCGCATGGGCTCTGCCGGCAGGAAGCCTTGCTGCAGTGCAAATCGGGTATCGCCGCGCCCGAGTTCGCGCACGCCCAGGATGTACTCGGCAAATGGAACGGAAACACGCTCGTTGACGCGGAAGGTTGCGCCGTTGGCACCCGGGAGGACCGCGAGCGCGCCGCCATCGAGCAAGGCGCCGTCATCAGGCCGAACGTCGACCACTTGGCCTCCAAGCTCGGTGTGGGGCAACTTTGCGCGGACGGCATTGGCCAGCGCGTCGAGGGTCGGGCGCTTGGTGGCCCAGTCTTGCGGCAGCACCGCAAACCCATCGCGCATCTGCATGCCCACGCGGCTCTTGAGCATCTCCCGGCGCACATCGAGGACCAGTTCGTCCATGAGCTTGCCGGATTGCTCGGAAACATAGGAAGCGCGCACTTGGTCGCGCACCTCCTCGAAGGTCTTGCCAGGCAAGATGTTGTTTGCCTGCAGGTCGTCGAAGTGCAGGCGCAGCTCGATGGGATCGACCTCAATGGCGTCATTGAGTGCCGAGCGATCAAGCCGCAACATCTCCAGACGCACCGCGTCCGGCTGGCGATAGCCAATGCCAAACTCGTTGTCCATCGGGCGCTGGGCGGCATAGGTCTGGAAATGGGCACTGAGTTGGGCGTCGGTGAGTGACCCAGGATCCGGCGCGAGATCATCGCCCGTGAGCGCCACGATGTCTGCGGTGACGGTGTCGTACAGCTCCATGCCGACGGCCCACGCCTCGGGCATCGACAGCGGCAGGCTTGGCTGGAGCAAGTTGATCAAACGCCACACACCCGAGAGCTTGCCTATCGCGGTGTAGATCTCGCCGTCGGCATAGCCGCGCTTGTGCAGCGAATCGACGGAGGCGTTCATCTGATCGAGCAGGGATTTGCGGGCGGCGGCGATCTCGTCGTCGACCATCGGACGACCCTGGAGGGTGCGCTGCTGATTGAACTGCGTCACGGTCTCGTCGACCATGCGCGCAAAGAAGTTCTGGCCATCAAGTTCGCCGCCGCGCAGTCCGTTGCGATCGGCCTCGACTGTCAGCAGCAGCCAGTGTTCGACGGAGACATCCCACCTGCTGACGAACTCGGGCATGACGGTGTAGACGATCTCGAGTTCGCGCTTGGCGCGGAGATAGTCCTTGCCGCTGAGCGTTCGCCCGCCATCGATGGTGCCGACCACCTGCGCGCCGGCGCCCTTGCCCATTTTTTGCAGCGCCTGCGGAATCAGGAACGCGATCATTAGCAACACCCCGCCGAAGACGAGGATGATGCCTTGGTACTTGCGGAGGAACTTGAGCATGCCGTCGCCCTGGGTTGTGCCCGCGGACGGGATGCGCGTTCGCCCGGGGCGGATGCGCACCGTCGCCGCGAACCGGTGTGTTTAGCGATAGAACTCGACGATGAGGTTGGTGTTGACGTCGAACGGCACCTGATCGGTCGTCGGCAGCGAAACGATGCGCACCGTCAGTTCTGACGGCGTGAAGTCGAGCCAATCCGGCACGATGTGCCCAACGATCGACTCCATGTTGTCGCGCACCACCGGGTGAATCTTGGGCTTGAAGGTGATCACATCGCCCACGCGCACCTGACAGCTCGGGCGATCGGTCTTGCGGCCATTCAGCAGCACGTGTCCGTGCACGACGAGCTGACGCGCCGCCCAGATGGTGCGGGCGACACCCGCGCGGCGGACGACGTTGTCCAGCCGGCGCTCCAGCAATTGCACGAGTGACTCACCCGTGTTGCCCTTGCCGCGCTGGGCCTCGGCCATGTACTTGCGGAACTGCTTCTCGAGCACCGAGTAGTGGTAGCGGAGCTTCTGCTTCTCATTGAGACGCAGGCCATAGTCGCGCAGACGACGACCGCGATAGCCGTGAATGCCGGCGGGGGTCAGCTCGCGCTTCGTGGTGTGCTTTGGGATGTCGGCGATCGGCGCGCCGACGCGGCGTGACAAACGAACCTTGGGACCGGTGTACCGGGCCATGGGCAGTCCTCCGTCTCCGGGGCGAAGCTGGCTTTCTCTCTGGGCCAGCGGGGCCACGGGTGCTTGGTGAAAGCGATCCAAACCGGGGTGCCGCGACTGCGGTCCGGTCCCGCGAACGCTCGCGGGGGATCCGGGCAATGAATTGTGAGG
>JAGQOH010000056.1:10952-21522 GCA_020427635.1 Phycisphaerales bacterium | reverse complement strand
GCTGCAAACCAGGTCTTCATCGAAACGCTCCACGCTCTGTGTGTCTGTGTGCCGCCACCGCCCGATGCCCTTGCCGCGAGCGTCGGGGCGAAGATTGTAGGGGCTCACACGACCGGACGCAGAAGCTCAGCCTCGACCGCCGTATCATCCTGCCCCCATGCAAGTGGCGCTCGTGCCCATCAATTCGATCGTTGGCGACCTCACTGGCAATGCGGCGCTCATTGACCAGGCCGCACACGACGCGTTCGCCCAACGTGCCGATCTCATCGTCCTTCCCGAGCTTTGCCTCTGCGGGTATCCACCGCGGGACCTGCTCGAACAGGAAGGCTTCGTCGAACGCGCGTGCGACACCGCGCGCGACCTCGCAAAGCGCGTGCCCAAGAAGGCCACAGTGATCGTCGGCTGCCCTTGGCGACCCTCATCCGATGACGACGCCGCCCCGGATGCCATCGACTCACGCGCTCGCGCCACAAACAGCGCCGTCGTCATGCGCGATGGACGCATCATCGCGCGCTATGACAAGCGACTGCTCCCGAACTACGACGTGTTCGACGAGGTGCGCCACTTTGCTGCGGGCCAGGCCACCTGTGTTTTCGAGGTTGCAGGTCAACGCGTTGGGCTCGCCATTTGCGAAGACATCTGGCGCGCAGAAGACGCCAAACGCGCCGGGCGCTACGCCCGCATGCGCGACCCCTTGGCTGATCTTGCCGCCAAGAAGATTGACCTGCTCGTCGTGCCGTCGGCGAGCCCCTTCGTCATCAACAAAGGCGCAGCTCAAGAGGCCATTCTGGCCCGCATCGCCCACGAGCGAAAAGTAACACTTCTTTCAGTCAATCAGTTCGGCGCCAATGACGACCTGATCTTCAATGGCGCCGCCTCGATCCATGCGCCATCGGGCCAGGTCGTCGCCGCCAATGCGCCCTTCTCAGGCGAGCCCGTGGTCGCACAACTCGATGCCCCGCCGTCCGACGCCCCCGTTGATGCATCCGGCGCTGATGTCGATCAGATGGAATTGCTCTGGCGCGCGCTCGTGCTTGGTGTACGCGACTATTGCCGCAAGTCAGGCTTCAAACAGGTGACCCTCGGCCTCTCAGGCGGCATCGACTCGGCGCTCACCGCCGTCATCGCCGCCGCCGCCATGGGCGGAACAAACATCATTGGTGTGCTCATGCCAAGCCGATTCTCTTCGACGGGCTCTATCGAGGATGCGGAGGCACTGGGCCACGCCATCGGCGCACGCCTCATCACCATTCCCATCGAAGAGGCGCATCGCGCCCTGGAACAAACCCTTGGCCCCGCTTTCGACGATCTGGAACTCCCCCCCGAACATGGCGTCACAGAGGAAAACGTCCAGTCGCGCATCCGCGGCACGATCATGATGGGCGTCTCCAACAAGTCGGGCGCGCTGCTGCTCACTACAGGCAACAAAAGCGAGTTGGCCGTGGGCTACTCAACTCTCTATGGCGACATGAATGGCGGCCTTGCGGTCATCGCCGACGTCCTGAAGACCGAGGTGTACGCCCTAGCGCGGTTCATCAACAATCACCACGCTCGGCTCGGCTTTGCGACCCCACCCATTCCAGAGCCATCAATCACCAAGGCGCCGAGCGCCGAGCTGCGGCCCAACCAGACCGACCAGGACACGCTCCCGCCCTATGACACGCTCGACACCGTGGTCGAGCGCTACGTCGACGCGCGCGAAAGCGTCGCCCACATCGCACTCGAAACAAGCCTCGACGTCGATTTCGTGCGCGACATCGTGCGCCGCATCGATCGCAACGAATACAAGCGGTTTCAACTGGCCGTCGGGCTCAAAGTCAGACCAAGCGCATTCGGACGCGGCCGACGCCGAGCCATCGTCGAACACTATGACCACGCGCGCTGAGCGGACACGCCGCCCAACGCCGCGTCACACAATCGCGCCCGCGAAGCTCGACACCATTGACATGCCCTGCTGATCGCCCGCCGCCGCATAGTTCAGCGTGCGCGCGTTGGCGGCTCCAGTCACCTTGAGCGTCGCAACGATCGGGCCCAGACCAGACCAGCGCGTCGGGTTCTGCTGCCACTGCATGCTCGTCAGCAAATCCTCCGCCTTGCCCTGGTTGATGATGTTCAACATCGCCTGGTCGTGCTCGATCATCCGGTTGCGCGCGTTGGTCGCCTCCGCGCCCTCGCCCGACACCTGGTGCTGATCGCCAAACATCGGCCCAATGTGGCTCAACGAGCCGGAGCAGATGATCAAGGTCTTCCCGCCCACTGCGTCGATCGCGCTGCCCAGCGCCTTGCAGAACGGCTCGAGGTCGAGCCCGCTGCCGTCGTAGGACTGCCCGCTGTTGCGCAACGGATCATGGATGAGGGCCGCAAACACTGTGGGCGACTTGCCGGACTGCTCGCCGAACACGTGGTTGACCCACGGAATGTGCCACTCGATCGAATGCTCGCGCTCGTGATCCAGGCGATGCTCCAGCCCCTTCGCCGTGTCGTCCTTGCCCAATGCGCCGCTGAGCGCGTCCCACAGCGCCTTGTCGAAGTTGCACACGCCAAGCGGACTCTCAAAGCCCTTGTCACACAGCGCCACACCCTTCGAGCGCCCAAAGTGATTGACGCCCAAGATCACCACGCGGTCCGGGCGATCACACACGCGCATCCGACCATAGGCGTGCGCATAGTTCACCCAACCCCGCGGATAGTCCACATCAGGCACGAACACCGCCTGCGGCAGGTCGTCAAAGCTCGGGTCCGGCGCCTTGTCCAACGCCGCCTTGATCCACGCGTCGAACGTCTCGCGCAGCTTGTCAGGCCCCAGCTTCGCCTTGTCCTCGTCCGATGCCTCCTTGCCCTTGTCCTGCATGACCAGGGCGTCCGCGAAGTCCGCCGAGACCGAGGGCGGCAGATTCACGTTCGAATCGAACTCCGTCTGGAGCTTGTCGATCAGGGCATCGAATCGGGGCCCCTCGAGCAGCCCCGCCCCATCCAACTGCCCCACCAACTGCTGGATCGGCTCTTGGGTAATCGCATTCACCGCCTGCTCTGGCACATTGCTCGCCTTCGCACGGGCGATGGCCCCCTCCGTGATCTGCTGCACCGTCTGATTGCCATCCATGAGCGGCAGGATGAATTGGGCCAGGGGGCTCGTCACGATCATGTCCCGCGACACCTGCGAAGGATCCCGCAGGCCAATGACCTGCTGGTCCTGGTGCTTCATGGGCACCCCCTGAACAGGGCGGATCTTCGGACGGGCGTGGTGATCCAGCGATGGGTCGAACTCAACCCCTTGGGGGCTGTTCTGCGGAGACGGGCTGGCGTCGGCGGTCATGGGGGGCTCCTATCGGTCGGCATGCGGTGCGAAGCGCCAGTGTAGGCCCTTCGCCAAGACAGGTCGCTATACTCCTCGACCCATTGCATCGGAGGGCTGGTGGGGCCACTCCGGCGCTGGACACGATTTTTGCCGGGATATCCCTGAAGCGAGCCTAGGTCATGTTGGACACTCTTCAAGCTGGTGACACTGTCACGTTCACAGTCAAGCGGAACCTGCCTGATGGCGATGTGCGGCAAACCGTCGCACGCCTCATGCGCAACGACCCCGCAATCAAGAAGACCCTCCGCAACGCCCAGGAGCATCGTCGGCGCACCACGCCCACGCACATCCGCGGCGGACGCGTCTGGGTCGATCGCCCACGGGCCACCAAGGCCGCCATCCCAGTCAAGGGCGCTACCTGGACCATGACCTGGACCCCGATCCTGCGCAAGGATGTCGAAAGCGTCGCACATGTCCTCGACGTCAAGAAGTAGCGCACAGCTGCTGGCAACCCTGACCTGCTGCGCAACCTCGATCGTGCTGCCTGGATGCAAGAAGCAATCGCATCAGGCCGCTGCGCCTGATGCGCCCAAAACCAGCGTCATCGAATACACCGTTCGGGGCAAGGTCATCGCGCTGCCTGGCCCCATGGGCGACTTGTCCATTCAGCACGAAGCGATCCCGGAGTTCCGCAATCCGGATGGCAAGCTGGGCATGAACACCATGCAAATGCCCTTCCCCCTGGCGGAAGGCATGACATTGCCCGACACCATCGCGCCGGGCGACCTCGTCGAGTTCACATTCGCCGTCGAGTACGTGCCGGATTTCACGAGCCTCGTGGACTACCACCTGATCGCGATCGACGAACTGCCCGCCGACACGCAGCTCGATTTCTCCCCGCTCGAACGCCAAGGCCAGGCCAACTAGACACGCAGCACCGCCGGAGAAAACGAAAAAGCCCGGCACCCCGAGTTGGAGGGGCGCCGGGCGGACGTCCTGCGGGAACGCCATTGTGGCGGACGAGGAGACAAGGTATCCGTCACGGCGCTGTGCCAGCCCGCAGTAACACCAGTCCGATTCGATCATCGGATCGGGACTGTTCCACAGCCTCAGCGGACGGGCAACAGATACATCCTATTTCAACATTTTTGGGGAAACACCCCAGGAATGGCGTTCGCATCCTATTCGGGGTTTTGCGGCGCAGAGCCCAGCATTTGCACGACTTGCTGCAAGTCTGACCAAATGCGCCGTCGATTCTCTGGCGTGTACGAGCGCAATAAATACGCCGGGTGATATGTCGGCATCAAGGGAATCCCGTTCCACGCGTGCCAACGTCCACGCATCGATCCCATGGAGTCGGTGCTACCAAGCAAGTAGTTCGAAGCCGGCTTGCCAAGCGCCACAATCGCGCGCGGCGCCACGATCCGAATCTGCTCCTCCAAAAAAACACCGTCGGATGCTGCCTCGTCCGGCGTGGGCGTCCGGTTGTTGGGCGGGCGCACCTTCAGCACGTTGGCGATGTACACACCCTCACGCGCGAACCCCATGGCCTTGATCATCTCGTTCAGCTTTTGACCCGCTCGCCCGACAAACGGGATCCCCTGAACATCCTCATCCGCGCCAGGAGCTTCGCCAATGAACATGAGCTCTGCGTCCGGATCGCCATCGCCAAACACGATGTTCGTCCAGCCGCGAATGGACTGCGCGACGCGGCTCTCCTTGGCGTATCGCTCGCGCAGGCGCTCCAGCGCCGCCGCCTTGTCCTGGGCGCGACCGCCAACCGGTGCTAGCACCCGTGCTTCGTCAGCACCCGCCACGGCCCCATGCGTTGCCTCAAGCGAGGTTTCCTGGGCCATGCGCGCGCCTGGCGCCACATCCACCGCCAGCAGCTGCACAGTATGCAAGTGCTGGCGAGCCGCTCGAAGCACCTGGTCAGAAACGGTGGTCACGCCCATGCGCCGCAGTGTACCGTGCGCCGCGCTCGCCTATCGCTCCTGCGCCGCAAGCCACGGGCGCATCGACGTCGCCGACGCCGCCATCTTCGTCACGATCGCCGGTGGGGAGGACGCGCGCTCCTCGGCAGACCCCTCTGTGGGCCGACCCAGATAGCGAGCGATCAACGCCCCGCGCGTCGTCGCGCCCAACTTGCGATGCAACGATTTCACGTGGTCATGCACTGTGTGGCGGCTGCGGCTCAAACGCTCGGCAATCTCCCGCACCGTGCATCCCAACGTCAGCAGCTGCAGAATCTGCTCTTCGCGCGGCGTCACCGTCGACGACGCGGTCACAGGCAACATGCCAAACGCGATCGCCGCCCGCTCTGTCACCATCTCGAGAATTGGCGCAAGTACAATCGCGTCCGACTGTGCAAATGGCGGATACTCAGGACCCGCCCCAAGCTCCACGACGAGCACGCGATTGGGGTTCTCTGGGTGCAGGCACCCGGCACCGATAAGCAAATCGTTCACGCCGAAACGTTTCCATCGCTTGCCCGCAGCCGTGAACGACCACGCAGACCACGATGACAAGTCGCGCAACCGCGCTGCCCCGATGCGCTCACCCTGGAGCGCTTCTGCAACGCGCCATCCCGGGGCGCCGACGCCATCACTGTGAATGCGACCAATGTCCTCATGAAATGCAGAAGCCGCAGGCGCCAAACCGCCAGTGGCCTCCACCGATGCAGGGCCACTCCCGCCCTGTTCGCCATTCGTAAGCAGTGTCACAAGCACAAACGCAGTACTGCGAATGTGCTGAATCGCAGCACTCGCTTCTGCGCACCAACTCTGTGTCGGAACCGCCGGCAATCTTGCGAGTGAGGCCGCGGCATGGGTCAGGCCGCGCAATTGCTCCCCACTCAGGTTGGCGGTGATCGTCATGGATCGCCTCCTCACTCGCAAAGCGCGAGCCCTTCGTGTTGACGCCGACCCGGGGGGGCCATGGCGCTTCAAGGTGTTATCGGCCTAAGCATCGCCGATTACACCAATTTCAGCAAGGGATTCTCATCGGCCTGTTTTCACAAAACGATCAGTTCAACCCGATCGGGAAAGCCGTTTCTGCACCGCAACCGCGATTCGGCCCGCCAGGGGCATGTCACGCCCGATCGATATAAACATATCTGCATGTGTGTTTTCGTTGTTGGGCGTCGTGCTACTTAGAAATCGCACCGACGTTGGGTCCGCGCGGAGGCCCGGTCGCTGCTCCCGCTCGAGCACAACCTCAACGCGCACCTGCACTTGGCCCGCGTGCTCGCGCACGTCATACCGCGGGTCACGACGCAGCCGAACCGGTCCCGCCCCTGCCTGCGGACGAAACTCCACGGTCACCGTCCGCGCATCGCCATGCAACAGGTCTTCCCAGGACCCCGTCAGATCAGACGCGTGCGGAATCCAGGGCGTCGCAAGCCCGCTCGATCGCCTGGGCCTCGACGTCAGCACGCCCCCTCGGGCGTCCACGCGGTCCAGTTCGAACCCAAACGACCGCACCGTGTCCTTCGCGGCCTCAAACGCCTCGTCGTAGTGCGAAGCCTCGACTACAAACACCGTCGACCGCGCCACGCTCGAACACCCAACCAGTGGCCACGCAAAAAGCGTCACCAAAACCAGGCCGACAACGCGAATCCATCCGCTGCTCATGCCAGCCACTATACCCGCTAGCATGCGTCCCCCCCTTCGCTTGGAGGACTCTGCGTCATGCAAGGCAACGCCGTCATCGGACAGTCCGGCGGGCCCACCGCCGTCATCAACCAGTCCCTCGTGGGCGTCATCGAAGGCCTCCGCGGCACGAGCGGCCTCGAACAGGTCCTCGGCATGCGTCACGGCGTTCGCGGCCTCACCACCGACCAACTCACCCGGCTTGACACCATCGCCCAGCCTCAACTCGACCTCATCGCCGCCACACCCAGCGCCGCCCTCGGCTCCACCCGCGACAAGCCCGACGCCGCCTATTGCGAACGCATTCTCGCCGGCTGCAAAAAACACAACGTCCGTTGGTTTTTTTACATCGGCGGCAATGACTCCTCCGACACCTGTCGCATTGTCAACGACCTCGCGCGCTCCTCCAACTACGACATGCACTGCTTCCACGTCCCCAAGACCATCGACAACGACCTCATGAAGAACGACCACACGCCCGGCTACGCCTCCGCCGCGCGCTACGTCGCCAAAGCCTTCATGGGCGACAACCTCGACAACGCGTCGATCCCCGGCATCAAGATCAACGTTGTCATGGGCCGCCACGCGGGCTTCCTCACCGCCGCCGCCGCGCTCGGCCGCGCGCACGCAGACGATGGCCCGCACATCGTCTGCCTCCCCGAGCGCACCTTCGATATGGATGCCTTCACTGCGCGCGTCGAACAATGCGTCAAGCAGTTCGGCCGCTGCCAGATCGCCCTCTCCGAAGGCGTGCAGGACAAAGACGGCAACGCCATCGGCGCCACGCTCATCAAGGGCGAAACCGACGCCCACGGGAACGTGCAGCTCTCAGGCTCGGGCGCGCTGGGCGACCAGATGGCGGAGGTGTTGAAGAAGCGATTGACGCCCGCCGGTGGCAAGGCCCCGCGCGTCCGTGCCGACACCCTTGGCTATCCCCAGCGTTGCTACCCAGATGCAAGCCCGATCGACCAGTCCGAAGCGCGCGCAGCAGGCCGCTTCGCCGCCGAGCTTGCAAAGAAGGGCGAGCGCGACGGCTCCATCGCCATCGTGCGCAAAAGCGACGCGCCCTACGCGAGCGACACCGTCCGCGTCGAACTCACGGACGTCGCCGCCAAGACACGCCACATG
Source organism: Phycisphaerales bacterium (assembly GCA_020427635.1). Lineage (GTDB taxonomy): Bacteria > Planctomycetota > Phycisphaerae > Phycisphaerales > UBA1924 > JAGQOH01. Next base: position 13,446 of record JAGQOH010000056.1, on the reverse strand, counting down.
CCCGATGATTTCCTCGATGGCGACTTCAACGTGAGCAAGAAGTTCATCAACTGGCTCACGCCCCTTGTCGGCAACATGCCCAAGATGGGGCGGGTCTCCTAGCTCCCTCTCCCCGCGGGAGAGGGTGGCGCTTCGCCGGGTGAGGGGTCTGCTGCGGGTGGCGTGGTCTGAGTCCTCGAAGGCCAAGTTCCCTACCAGCCCCAAGCGCGAGCGCGGGGGTACCTCCGGGTGGCCCGACTTGCTTGTCAAGTCGGGTTCATTAAGCGCCATACGATCTGGCATGCTCCGCAAACTGCGCTGGCCATTCTGGATGAGCACGGCAATCGGCGCACTCACGATTGTTCTGATTGCGGCGGTTCAACTTCGGACTGCCTGGCAATTCCGGATCCTCATCGTACCGCTTTACCTTCTCGCGCTTCCTTTCGTGCTGTTCTCGCTCGGATCACTACTCTGGGTCCTTCTCGGGCCGCGCAAAATGTCACCCAATTGTTGCAGATACTGCAATTACGATTTGACCGGACTCGCCAGCCCGACAATCTGTCCCGAGTGCGGTGAGGCACTGATCTGACAAACCCGACTTGACAAGCAAGTCGGGCCACCCAATCAAGAAACTCTGTGTTCTCTGTGCCCTCTGTGGTTAGATTCCTATCCCAAAAAACCGCCCCGCATTCCCATCCAACACGCGCTCCATCTCCGCGTAGCTCACGCCATGCACTTCCGCCAACGTGCGCGCGACCTGCACCACATGTCCCGGCTCGTTGGGCCACTTCCCTCGGTTCGGCTCAGGCGTCAAGAACGGCGCGTCCGTCTCCACCATCACCCGCTCCATGCCAAGCATCTTCGCCGCCTCGCGCACCTCTTTCGCATTCCGATACGTCAGCACGCCCGTAAAGCTCGCCCACGCCCCAAACGCGAGCACCTGTTCCATCTCCCTCGGCCCACCCGTAAAGCAATGAAACACGAACCGCTCGCCCGGAATGCCCGTGTCTTCCAGAATCGGAATCAACTCATCAAACGCCTCTCGGCAATGCACCACGATCGGCTTGTCAATCTCTCCTTGATGTTCGATGATCACACTCAATTGTTCATCCAACACCGCCCGCTGCAACGCCTTCGCCGGCTCGGTGTAGTGATTGTCGAGCCCCAACTCCCCCCACGCCACGCACTTCGGATGCCGCGCCACGCGCACAATCGCCTCCCAGTCATGTGGCCCCTCATCACTGTGCAACGGATGCACCCCCGAACTACACCACACGTTCTCAAACTCCTCTGCGAGCGCCAGCGCCTCCAGGCACGACACGCTCGTTGTCGAGATCGTGATGCATCCGTCGACCCCCGCCGCCTTCGCATCCGCCAGCACACCCTCCACGCCCCCCGGCCTCTTCGCGGGCTCATACGCGTCAAACGTCAGATGGCAGTGCGTGTCGAACATCGGGCCCAATCCTAGCGGGCGGAGCCGATCAAGCCCGCGCCGGTACCATTGGCATGATGAGACAACTGCTTCGCGTGCTGGCACTGCTCGTTCTGCTCACACCGCATGTCGCGGGCGCGCGCCCGGACGACACGACAACGATCGAGCGCTACTACAGCATCGAACTCGATAGCCAGAAGGTCGGCTGGGGCCTTGAACGAACCACCACAGACGAGCACGCCCGAATCTTCACACGCAGTGAAATGCATTTTTCGATCGCACGCGGGCCCATCACCCTCGATCTCAGTGTTGACACGGACTTCGCCGAAGAAGCAGACGGTTCACCCATGGCGATGTCGATGAGCACCCGCCAAGGGGGCCAGGTCACGCAAGAGCACTACTTCTGGCGCGAAGAAGGCCACGTCGATCACACCACTGATACCGATGGTCGGCAGCGCACAGAGAAACTCAAAGCGCCAACCACACCTTGGCTCACACCCAGCAAAGTCGATGCACTCGTCCAGCGCAAGATGGAAGCAGGCGCAAAGACCATTGCCTACGCCACACTCGACCCAAGCAATGGCCTCAAACCCGTGCTCACCAAAGTGGAAATCGTCGGCAAGAAGCAGATCGAAATCATGGGCGAGATGGTCACCGCCACCGAATGGCGCACGACCACCTCTGCAACGCCTGGCATCATCATGACGAGCTATGTCGACGACCAAGGCGAAGCGCTGCTGACCGAACTTCCTTTGGGCGGCATCCGCCTCACTATGCGCGCCGCATCAAAAACTGAGGCCCTCACAGCCTTCACCGCGCCTGAGCTTATGGTCTCCACGCTTTGCAAACCCGACCGCGCCATTCCCAACGCCCGCTTCGCCCAACGCGCAGCCTACCGGCTCGAAGGGATTGATGGCCCGCTGCCCGACCTGCCCTTCACCGGCGCGCAGCAGGTGGAGCGCACGGCCGATGACGCACTGCACGTCTCGATCGACGTCGATGCCAAGACCCCCGCTGAAGTGACCGCTGAAGAACGAGCGGCATATCTCGCAGGCTCCGCCCTCGCAGACAAGGATGATCCCT
>JAGQOH010000056.1:0-10923 GCA_020427635.1 Phycisphaerales bacterium | reverse complement strand
ATGGGGCTTCGACATGTCAAAGACTCGACCAGCTCGATCAAAGCCGAAGCGCTTCGAAAGATGACCGCGGACGCCATCACCGACAAGTCGCTCGATGTCGGCTTTGCATCAGCCTCTGCAGTCGTGCGCACGCACGAAGGCGACTGCACGGAACATGCGGTGTTGTTGGTGACGTTGCTGCGCTACGCAAACATCCCAGCCCGCGCCGTCTCGGGCCTCGTCTACATCGATCAGTTCGTCGGCGAGCAAAACGTCTTTGGCTATCACATGTGGGCCCAGGCCCTCCTCCCGATTGACCCCAACAATCCCGCCGCCGGCGAAACATGGGTCGATCTCGACGCCGCCATCCCCACGCGCCCCTTCGACGCCACGCACATCGCCATCACCACCACCGACCTCGCCGATGGCTCCCTCGCCACTTCCATGACCGATGTCGCTCGCGTGCTCGGCAACCTCCGCATCAAAGTCGAATCCGTCGAATACGCCACAGCGCCCGCACACACGCCATGAACGATCGCATCACCGCTCCTCCGCCGCCCCTCCCCGCGCGCGATCCCCGCGGCCACAAGGGGACCTTCGGCACCGTGGCAATCATCGGTGGCTGCGCCGCCGACCACCCCTCAACACACACCGCACAAACCCGCATGATCGGCGGCCCCGCGCTCGCTGCCCTCGCGGCCCTCCGCACCGGCGCAGGCCTTGCACGCCTCGTCATGCCCGCGCCGATTCTCGATGCCGCCCTCACCACCGCGCCCGAAGCCACGGGTCTGGCGCTTCCCGTCGACAACACCCAACAGGTCATTGGCCATGAAGCCGCCGCCGTGGTCGATCAGTTGCTTCCCACCGCGCACGGCATCCTCATTGGCCCAGGCCTCGGCGCGCCCGACGATGCCCCGGGCGTCCAGGCCGCCGTCGTGCGCACCGTCGGGCAAGAAGCAGTCCCCGTGGTCGTCGATGCCGACGCAATCAATGCGCTGGCCACAATGCCCGACATCCACCGCGACATTCGCGCATCGATGATCATCACGCCCCATGTCGGTGAATTCAAACGACTGACAAGCGCCCTTGGCATGCATGCATCGGATGTCACGGCAAGCATCGATGCACAATGCGAAGGCGCATGCTCGCTCGCCGCCTTCCTTGGCTGCGTCGTTGTCCTGAAGAGCAACGCAACCGTGGTCGCCGACGCAGTGCGCGCATGGGCCCATGACCAGCCGAACTCCGCGCTCGCCACCGCGGGTTCGGGCGACGTGCTTGCCGGCGTCATCGCGGGGCTCGTCGCGCAACACGCCCCGCGGGTCCCCGCGATCCTCCGCCGCGCAGATGACATCGGTCCAACACTCTTCGACCTCGCGCGCACCGGCGTGCTTGTCCACGCACAGGCCGGCGCCACATGGGCCGCCTCCAACCACGCCTCAGGCGGCCTCCTCGCGCGCGATCTGCTCAATCACATTCCGCAAGCAATCGAGTCGCTCCGAACGCCCTGAATCGCCCACGTGCATGCCATCTTGGCAGGCCACAGGCCCACTTTGCAACGATTCACGCTGATTGCCGATGAAACCGATACCGCACTTGCCCGCAGCGATTGGCTGTGCTTTCATTGAGGCGATTGGCCAGAACCAAGGAGGCTCGACCACATGTTCCGCACATCCAACCCCGCCATGAACAACAGCGCCTTCGCGCCCGCGCAGACCTGGGTGGGCAGCATCAATCCCGCGGCCACACACGAACCGGGCATGCGCGAAGCACGCGCCGCCGTTGCGCGCTCGAGCACCATGTCGCTGCAAGGCACCGTGAACAAGAGCGCACTGCTCATCGCGATCTGTGCCGTGCTCGCCATCGTTGCGTGGCGGATGTCGTTCGATGCATCGGGCCAACTCACGAGCCTCGGCTATGCGTCGATGTTTGGTGGCATGATCGGTGGACTCATCCTGTGTCTCACCACCTGCATCAAGCCCAAGTGGTCGCCCATCACCGCGCCGATCTACGCCGCCTTTGAAGGTCTCTTCGTGGGTGGCATCTCCGCGATGTACGCCGCCTATGTGCCCACCTCCGGCGCCGATGCCGAGGGCGTGCGCTCCATGCTCAATACGGGCCTCATCTTCAACGCGGGCCTGCTCACCTTCGGCATCTTTGGCGGATTGCTCGCTGCATACTCCTTCAAACTTATCCGCCCCAATCGGCTCTTCTACAACATCACCCTGGTCGGCACGCTGGGTGTTTGTGCATATGGCCTCATTGCCTTTATCGCCAGCCGGTTCGGTGCGCCGAGCCTCGCGAGCGTCTACGACCCGAACAACGGCGGACTCATCTCCATTGGCTTCTCGCTGCTCGTCGTGGGCCTCGCGTCGATGAATCTCGTGCTCGATTTCGACCTGGCCAACAACGGCATTCGCAACCGAGCGCCCAAGTACTTCGAGTGGTACGCCGGCTTTGCCCTGCTCGTGACGCTTGTGTGGCTATATGTCAACCTGCTGCAGCTGCTCGCCAAGCTCCAAAGCCGCGACTAACGCGCCACCTTGCCATCCACCAAGCGAACCACACGGTCGGCCCGCGCCGCCGTCGACTGATCGTGCGTCACGATCACCATCGTCTGTTTGGTCTCGCTGCGCAGCGCCATCATCGCGTCCAGAATCGATCCGCCTGTCTTCTGATCCAAGTTGCCCGTCGGCTCATCAGCAAGCAACAACTCCGGCTGATTGATCAGCGCCCGCGCAATCGCCACACGCTGCCGCTCGCCACCTGACAACTCGACCGGGCGATGCTTGAGGCGATGTGCCAGCCCAAAGCGATCGAGCAGCTGCGTCGCGCGCTCGCGCAGCGCCGCCGATCGACCCATGTAACCCACCCGACCGTGCAACACCATCGCTGCAATCAGAACGTTTTGCAGCACCGTCAACTCGGGCAGCAAGTGGTAGAACTGAAACACAAACCCCACCGTGCTCCGCCGATACTGATCAAGCTCATGCGCCGAAAACCCATCGATCGATCGCCCGCGATGCGCGACGTGGTTCGCCGCATCCACATCAATCGGCTGGCGATCCGCGCGATCAAGCCCGCCCAGCAAATGCAAAAGCGTGCTCTTGCCCGACCCCGACGCACCGAGCACCGCCACGCACTCGCCCTCGCGGGCAGATAGGCTCGCACCGCGCAACACCGGCACATCCACGCGCCCCAGGCGATAGGTCTTGAAGACCTCCTTCGCTTCAATGATCGGCGCGTCGTCACGCGCCGGCGCATTCGCCTCAGGTTGTGCCGCTGTCTGTGTCATGGCTATTCGAACCGCAATGCCTTCACCGGATCCATCCACGCCGCTCGCGCCGCCGGAATCAATGCGCCCAACATCGCACACACCGCGCCCGAAATCATCACGATTGCCGCCTTGCTAGGCTCCACCTGGTTCGGAATGCGTGTGAAGTAGTACACCTGCGGGTCCCAGATCACGAGCCCGAGTGCGCGCCCCATCCACTCATGAATCGGATTGATGTTGCGCACAATGACAAACGCCAGGCCCCCACCTACAAGCGACCCCAGCACACCTATCACCAACCCATACCGCAGGAAGAGCCACGCCACACCTGCACGCGACGCTCCAACCGCCCGCAGAATGCCGATGTCCTTCGTCTTCTCGCTCACCATCGACCAGAAGATCGCCAGGATCAGCACCACCGCCACGAGCGAAATGATCATGAACAGCACGAGCACCAGCGCGGTCTCTTTCTTCACCGCCTGAATGAACGTCCGCAACCCGGGCTTGTTCTCCCACGTGAAGATCTGGATGCGCTCTGGTTCGGGCACGCCCTGACGAGCACCACGTTCCGCATAGCGTTGCGCCCAGGTTTCGTAGATCCCGCGCACCTCAACTTCAAGCTGCTGCGGCGACACACCCTTCGCGCCATTCACCAGAATGTTCGTCGCCCGCGCAGGCTTCACGCCCACCGTCTTCGCAACTACCGGATGGGGCACGCCGTCCGCATCAAACTCAACCTGCCCCGGCGCCCAGTTCGGATCCGGAATCGACTGCTCCTCAAGCTGCAACATCTCCTGCAGCACATCGATCGGCATCAACACCTGGTTCGCATCGATCTCATATAGCCCGGTGCGAAACTCGTTCGCGACAACGAACGACTGGCTTGACGTGTCGACCACGCTGCCACCCTGACTGATCGGCGCCACCGTAATCGTCACCTCAAAGCTTGGCAGAATCCGTCCAAGCACCGACACCACATACCCCGCGCGCGTCCGCTCATAAAACCGCGACACCTCGAGCCCGGTCACCACCGCAGGCAAGTCCTGGTTCCGCGCCGGATCCGGATAGCTCAGGGTCTTGCCGTACGCTTCAAATCCTGCGGGCAACTTCAATCGCGGATCTTCACCATGCGTATCGCCAGGCAAGGGCTTGGCGCGCCGCTTCCAATACAACCGATCAACGTACCCCGTGACCGCATTGAACCCTTCAGGATCAATCCCAATCACCTGCACCTGGCGCGGCTCATCCGTGGGCAGTTTCAGCAGACCCAGCGCTTCGATCGTCGGTGTCGCGCGATCAACCTTCGGACTCGCCTCCAGATCGTCAATGAGTTGCTCGTAATGCGCGATCCCGTAAATGGGCCAGGCGATCGACACATCACCCATCAACTGCTTCCCCGAAGACAACAGCATGTTGAGAAACCCGCCCATCACCGACCACACGATCAGCACCATCGCAACGCAAAGCATCACCGCCGCCGCCGAGAGCAGCGGCATGATCTTGCTCGTCAGATATCGCCTTGTGAGCAGGGCCTGATACACGCGAATGATGGTATCGGCCGACCCGCGCTTCGTTGCCCAATGCCCGTGCCGTACCATGATCACCGTGATCGCCGCCGAATCCGCCGCCAACCCGCACATCGCCACGCCGCTTGTCATCCCCACGAGCGCAGGAGGCCTCGCGCTCGAAACCAATCTCCTGCTTGCGCCCGTCGCCAATCACTGCGACCTCGCGTGGCGCATCACCTGCCGCCTCGCCTCGCGCGGCCCCGATGGACACTCCCAAGGCCTGGGCCTCGCATGCACCGACCTGCTCTCGCCCCAGGGCCTCCTCCGTGGCACCGCACGCTCACTCGATCTCGCCGCCACCAACGACGAAGACTCGCCCGTTTGCATGCAGCTCTATGGCGGTGACCCCGACATCCTCGCCGAGGGCGCGCTCTGGGCAATCAAACACGGCGCCGATGTCATCGACATCAACATGGGCTGCCCCGTCGACAAGGTCACGAAGCGCGATGGCGGCTCCAAACTCCTCTGCGATCCCGATCGCACCGTGCAGATGGCCGCTCGCCTCGTGCGCGCCGTCGAAGACGCCACGCGCGGGCGCGTCCCCGTCACCGCGAAACTCCGCCTCGGCTGGGACAGCTCCTGCATCGTCGCGCCCGACCTTGCGCGAGCGCTCGAAGGCGTCGGCATCGCCATGATCACGATCCACGGCCGCACCACCGAGCAATACTTCCGAGGCGAGGTCGACCACGCTGGCATCCGCGATGTGGTGCAAGCGGTCGATGCGATCCCGGTGATTGGCAATGGCGATGTCAAATCACCCAACGATTGCATGCAGATGATGCAGCGCACCGGCTGCGCGGGCGTGATGATCGGCCGCGGCAGCTTCGCCACCCCCTGGATCTTCCGCCAATGCTGGGCGAAGCAGTTGCTTGCTCCCTCGCCCCGCGTGCGGGGAGAGGGTGCCGAGCAAAGCGAGGCGGGTGAGGGGCTTCTTCCCACCTGGCTCTCCCGCGCCCTCGCCGAGCCCGAACTCACCGAAAAGCTCTTCTACATCCGCCACTACTTCGAAGGCATGCTCAAGTACCGCACCGAGGCCTACGCGCGTACGCACATCGCCCGCCGCATCAGCTGGCTCGGCAAAGCGCTCCCGCCCTGCAAACCCTTCAAGGAAGCGGTGCGCACAGCCAAGACACCCGACGATGTCCGTGCTGCGATCGATGCGTTTGAAGCTGGTGGGTTGCGGAGTGGGATGGCTCAGCAACCTAGTTTGCCCACTGATTGAGTTGGTTCGCGATGTCTCGCCCTTTGGCAGCCGAATCGCGCATCTTGGCGGCGACTCGCTTTGCAGCCTCTTCTTGCTTGGCCACAATCTCGTTCACCCTATTGAACATCATGTTGTACACGTCAACCAACTCATCGCTATCGAAGATCACCTGCTTGTTTTCTGGATCACCCTCCCATTCGGACCAATGCTCTTCGAGCAAGACGGCCATATCCAACCCGACTTCGATAAGCTCCTGCTCCAACTGCAGGCATTCAACAGCATCAGGATCGGAAACCCACTTTCTGAGTGACGAAAAAGTACGTTCAACCTGATCCGCGGCCATTCCCTGCGCAGCAGCACCCTCCAATATTCTGGTTTCAACCTCAGCGATTCGCGAGCGGTGGGCCTCCAGCGCAGAGAGTGCTGCTTGGAAGAGGGCAACGCGGTCCGCAATCTCCTGCTCAGTTGAGACCGCCCAAAATCGATACGCCCCGTGTACCAACAATTGCTCCGCTGCACGACGATAGTTCGACAGTGATTGATAGACATCCTCAATCGGGCCCTCGATCACGTCTAGCGACTCGCGCAAATCGGCTGACTCCGTTGTTGCCCGAACTTTCCTCAGCGCTTGGAGCAGGCGATGAATGGTCTGCTCGTCAATCTCTTCTCCCGACTCAATGCTTGTTCCAATTTCCTCCATAACCGACGACGTCTCCGTCACCGCGTTCTTCAGAGTCGTTGCTTCTCTTGCGGCGGGCGCAGGAGATTCCCGCTGTGGCGGCGCGACGACGGCTGGGCCCTGCCAGAGCTTCGTGTAACCAAGAACCTTCCATGCCACTCCGAAAGCGAAGATCCAAAGCACCAAGCCCATCGTCCAGTTGCCGGCATGACGCGAGCGTCGACACACTGTGTACAACATGAGACCGAGAACATACGCGACACAAGTCACAATGAACAGTGCCGCGACTGCACCTCGCAGGTAACCGAGCCAATTTGGGTCGCGCGCGCCAATGCCGGCAGCGTAAACCGCGCGAGAGATCATGAACAAAAGCAGGACTGCTGCGGGAATCCAAGGCCATCGAGACGGGCGAAAGATCCAACGCCGAGCACTTGGCGCCGCTGAGGTCCCCAACTGCTCTTCGTTGAGCGTTTCCAATCCCTACTTCACCCCCCGCATCATCTTCTTCAGCATCGGGCTCAACAGCGCAATCACAATCCCCGCCGCGATCGGAAACACCACAAGCATCAGAAAGAATCCGGGCAAGCCCTCAATGATGAACTTGCTCGACGCCGCGGCCCCGGTGTCGGGATCGGGCACGAAGCGCGTCGAGAACACCGCAACCAAACCCGCCGTCAGGTTCGACAGCGCGAACGTGAACCACCACAAGCCCATCATCAAACTCTGCAGCCGCATCGGCGCGAGCTTCGTCACCATCGACAGGCCCACCGGGCTCAGGCACAGCTCGCCCCATGTGTAGACCAGATATGTGATCAACAGCCAATGGGCGCCCGCCTTGCCGTTCTTCGCTTCCATCGCGCCGAGCACCATCGCAATGAACGCGAGCCCAAGCAGCCACAGGCCAATCGCAAACTTCATGGGCGTCGAGGGATCCTTGCGCTTGCGCTCCAGGAACACCCACAGCCAACTGAACAGGCCCCCGAAGATCAGGATGCCCATCGGGTTCACCGACTGATACCACGCCGCCGGGAACTCGTTGGCCGTGCCGTCGGCCGCCTTGCCCATCATTCCCCACAGCGTGAGATCGGTATTGCGATCAGCAAAGATCGTCATCGAGCTGCCGGCCTGCTCGAACGCCGTCCAGAAGAAGATGTTGCCGATGATCGCCAGCACGAAAATCACCGCGATGCGCGAGCGCTCTTCCTTGGGCTGCATCAAGAGGAACGTTGTCGCCGAACAAACGAGCAAGGTGGCAAACACCGCCGCGACGCCAAACTCACCGCCAACCGCCCTGAAGAATGAACCCCACGCGCTGGTCACGGCGCTCAGCCCGCCCGTCGCATACAGCACCAGCGGCAACACCGGCACCGCAATCATGCCAATGAGGGCCCCCGCGACGAACTTGCGATCCTTGGGCTGCATGCCACCAAGCGGCGCAAGCCCAATCTCGCGCATGTAGCGCGCCCGCATCGCGATATAGCACGCCATCGCCGCCAACATCCCCACCGCCGCGCTCCCAAAGCCCCAGTGCCACCCGAACCGCTGCGCCAACCACCCAGCAACGAGCGGCGAGAAGAACGCGCCAAGATTGATGCCCATGTAATAGATCGTGAAGCCCGAGTCCCGCCGTGGATCATCCTTCTCATACAGCTGCCCCACCATCACACTTACGCAGGGCTTGAAAAAACCCGTGCCAATGATGATGAGCGACAGCCCCGCCATGAACATGAGCACGCGCCCCGCAGCCGTATCCATCCCGACGGCGGCGTCCTGCTGGTAGCCAAAAAGTTCCGTCAGCGCCAGACAAATGTGTCCCAGCGCAATGAGCCACCCACCCACAATGAGAGACTTGTGAGTGCCAAGCAGCTTGTCTGCGATCAGTCCGCCAAAGATCGACGTGACATACACCATGAACGTGTATGTGCCATAGAGCGTGTACGCATCCGCATCACCCCAGCCAAAGCCCGGATTGCTATTCGCGGCCTCCGAACCATTCTTGATGATCATCGGCGCCGTCGACGCCGTCAGATACAGCACCAGCAGCGCACGCATCCCGTAATAACTGAACCGCTCCCACATCTCCGTGATGAACAGCACCCACAGCCCCGCGGGGTGGCCCTTCGCGATCGTCGGAACCTCGCCCTGGCCCAACAGTGGGCTCTCCGCCTCTGGAGAAGTAAGCGGGGCTTGGGGGGTGCCTTCGGTGCCTTGGGACATGTCAGTCGCCTCCGGAGTGCAGGGGGCCAAATCGAGGTGGCAGTGTACGGGGCCCCCCCATCCATCGCCGAACTGAGCCCATGACCGCCAAGATCTCGCGTCCACAGGCCGCTGCACGCCCCGCCAATGGCCCATACCCTGACCCGGGACCGATGCGGACCAGTAATCAGACCGATGAGAGGCTTATGCGTTCCACCATCGACCAACTCGCCGCAGCCAAGCCCAGCACCCCCGCCATGCAAAGCCCAAGCCCCTACGCCAGCCAACCCCCCACCAACCCCGACCCCTGCGTCCTGGTGATCTTCGGGGCCTCGGGCGACCTGGCCAGCCGCAAGCTCATCCCCGCCCTCGCGGAGCTCGACGCCCAGGGCCGACTCCCTGACGAGTTCTGCGTGCTTGGCGTCTCGCGCACCAAGATGACCGACGAGTCCTTCCGCGAGCATGTCGCGCCCTCCGTGGAAAAGTTCGCACAAGGCCTCGCAAAGGACACCTGGCAGCGCTTTGCCCAGCGCCTGCACTACTTCCCCGCCGACCCCACCACGCGCGACATCTACCCAGCATTCACCACCCGGCTGCGCGACCTTGGCAAGCAGTTCAAGATCACAGCGCCCAACAGCCCGAACAACATCCCCAATACCCTCTTCTACCTCTCCGTCGCGCCCCAGCTTGTGGTGCCAATCGTCGAGCAGCTCGGCGCCGCCGGGTTGGTCTACGAAGGCAAGCGCTGGTGCGCGCTCGACGCAGGCGCTGTCCCTTGGCAACGCCTCGTGGTCGAAAAGCCCATTGGCCACGACCTCGCTTCCGCGCAGGAACTCCATCGCGCACTTGGCCGCGTCTTCGAAGAGGAGGCCATCTACCGAATCGATCACTACCTGGGCAAGGAACTCGTCCAGAACATCCTGGTGATGCGCTTCGCCAATGCGATCTTCGAGCCCATCTGGAATTCGCAATACATCGATCATGTGCAAGTCACCGCCGCCGAGTCCGTGGGCGTGGGGCGACGCGCAGGCAACTTCTACGACCACATTGGCGCCACGCGCGACATGCTGCAAAGCCACCTCCTCCAGGTCATGGCCCTCGTCGCCATGGAAGCCCCCAACGAATATGGTGCTGACGCAATCTGCGCCGAGAAAATCAAACTCATGGAAGCCGTGCGCCCAGTCAACCCCGACCGCGCCTGGGAGCAAGTCGTCCTCGGACGCTACGGCAAGTCAGGCAATGCCAACGACGAAGACGCCGGCCTGGCCTACGTCGAACTCGATGGCGTCGACCCCAAGCGCAACGCCGAAACCTATAGCGCAATGAAGTTGCACATCGACAACTGGCGCTGGTCGGGCGTCCCCTTCTACATCCGCTCGGGCAAGAAACTCGCCCACAAACTCACCGAAGTCTTCATCCAGTTCAAACGCCCGCCCATCGATCTCTTCCGCTTCTCCGATCAAGCACTGCGCGAAGGCGCGCGCCCCGCCAACCGCCTCATCATCAACATCGCCCCACACGAAGGCATCGGCTTCCGCTTCGAAGCCAAGGTCCCAGGCTCCAAGTTCAAGATGAACTCCGTCAAGGCCGACCTCGACTATGAAGAGTTCTTCAACGCGCAGCCCATGGAGGCCTATGGCCAACTCCTCCTCGACGCAATGCGCGGCGACAAGACCCTCTTCAAACACCGCGACGAAGTCGAACACATGTGGCGCATCGTTCAGCCCGTCCTGGGCTCGACGGAACTCAACGCGCGCATGGAAACCTACGCGCCAGGCTCCTGGGGACCCGACGGCGCCGACGCCCTCCTCCGCGCCGATAGCCGACGCTGGCACAACCCCGTGGGCGAAGTCATCTGATTGCGTGCAGCGCAGTCTTGCACTTGCCCCGTACACTGCACACCATGCCCCCCGCCGACGCGGCCCACCCCGACGATTCCACCATCGGCCTTCAACCCCAACCCCCCCCCCCCCCCCCCCCCCCCCCCCGCCAAACCCCTCCCCCCCCCCCCAAAAACCACCACCCC
>JAGQOH010000055.1 GCA_020427635.1 Phycisphaerales bacterium | reverse complement strand
TCCAACTCAGGCGACCACACTTCAAGCCGGTGATTTCCACGATCCACAACGATCAACCGGCCATCGTCCGTCACAACACACGCTCGCGGCTTCACCACCTGGCCCACACCAATGCCGGAGCCCTGCGAGCGCACCTGCGCTGCTGCATGATGCGCCCAATCACCCTCCACCGACCGCGCGACCCACACCTGGTGCCCCACGCGATCCGTCGCCACCACGCTCCCATCGTTCATCAACGCCACGCCGCGCGGATCGGCAATCAAAGGAAACGGCGCACGGTGTAACTCCAGTTCGCCGTCCTTGAGTGCTCCAACATACACCGCCCCACGCTCAGCATCAGTGACTGCGATATGCATGACGCCACCATGCGAACGCGCCGCGAGCGCAATCGGCGCCAACGCGCCCTCGACACCACGCACATTCACTCGCTTTGCATTGCTCAATTTGGCATCGATCAGAAACAGCGCTCCGTTTGCCGGATCCGCCGCGAGCAACTGCCCATCATCCAGAACCACCATCGCACTCGGCGCAATCACTTGCCCCAGTCCCTGCGCACGCGCAAGCGCGACCAAATCAACTGATCGCGCAAAGCTCAGGAGCGTCGGGTTGAACCGAAGCCGCTCCTCCTCGCTCCAATCGATGGCCAGCGCGCACAACCGTTCATTTCCGCGATCATGCACATACAACCGCCGCGCTGATGCATCCAGTGCAAGCGCCCCCGGCTCGCGAAACAAACCAGATCGCGCACCAAACTCCCCATACGCCCCAATCAGCACCGGCTCCGACCGCTCCGCATGCGATCGGCCAATGTCATACATCAGCACACGATGCGAGTCCGGCTGCAGCACCGCCAGCAACTGGCCATCCGTCGCGGCGTAGTCGCCAAAGTGCGTATATGCGCCCAGATCCGAATACTTCGTGCGCTCCAGTGTCTCACCGGCTGCCGCGCAACGGAACAGTTGCACACGGTCTTCCCAAGGCTCGCACACCGCAATGTGCTTCCCATCCGGACTGATCGCCACATCATTGGGATAGTGCAGCTTCGTCTGTCCCTCGCGCGGGCGCATGGCATGCGTGCCCCACGCATCAAGCAACGCCCCCTGCTCTGAGTCAATCACCGCAATCCGATGATTTCGCCCTTCCGCGAGATACAGCTTCGATCCCTCCACCGCGATCCCGCCCGGGGCAGAAAAGAATCCTAACTGATCGCCATACTCACCAAGCGTCCAAACAAGGGACCCGCCTGCATCGAACTTCCACAGCGCGCACTGCAATTCATCCACCAAATACAACGCACCGCTCTCATCAAATGCAACACCCCGAGGCCAATGCAGCTGCACCGAATCACTGGACTCAATCGTGCGTTCGACGTGTCCATCCTCCGCCGACACAACCACAACTTGCCCAGCCCAATCATTCCAATGTGCGACGGCAATGGATGTGCCATCCTCGCTCACTGCGACGCCGCGAACATCCTTCACATCACCCAGCTGCTTCGCCCGAGGCGGCTCGCCCCCAACAACAAACAATCCGCCGGCGCCCCCAAGCACCCAGGAGCCCTCGCCCAACGCCGCGATGTCGCCATTCGACTGCGCGGGGCCGATCCCAACTTCAATTGGAATCGGTACGCGCTTTACAACGGCGCCATCGCGCAGAAGCACAATCTCGCCTGCATCCGGGCACAGCACCGCCAGCGCGCCATCCGCGCCATACGCTGCAGCGCTCGCGCCTGGCAAACCGTCGACTTGCATATCAAATGCACCGAGGGCGCCCGCATCATCGCCGGCACCGGCCGGGGTCGCGCACACTGCGCCGAACATCAATGCGCAAGCGCCCAGCCCCGTACCCAACCAACTACGCGCCCGTGTCATTCGCAAGGGCCTCCTGAATTGCATTGGGACGTTCGGATCGCGCGATGTTGAGTCGGACAGCCCCACCAGTCCACAGCCACGCCGCGCCCCGTTTCACATCCTGCCCGATCATCAGCAATGCTGGGATGATCAAGAGCACGAGCACCGTCGACGAAATCAGCCCGCACGAGATCGTAATCGCCATCGGAATCAGGAATCGCGCCTGGAAACTCTGCTCCAACATCAGCGGCATCAAGCCAAGCACTGTCGTAATCGTCGTGAGCATCACGGCGCGCAGCCGCGATTGCCCCGTCGCCATGCACGCCTCGAATACCGTCAGACCCATCGCGCGCAACCGGTTGTACGTCGTAATGAAGATGAGCGAGTCATTTACAACGACGCCCGACAGCGCAATGAACCCAATCAAAGAAAGAATCGTCATGTCAAAGCCGAGAATCAGGTGCCCCCAGATCATGCCCACCGTCGCAAAAGGCACCGTCAGCAGCACCACGATCGGCTGCAAGTAGCTCGAAAACAACCACGCCAGAATCATGAAGTTGAGCCCACTTGCGACCAGCATGCCAATCGGCAATGACCCCATCGAATCGCGCAGCTCTTTTTGTCGTCCACGTTCCAGGATGCGCACGCCTGCGTGCCGCGCCGCGATCTCCTCCAGCGCAGGGCGCAGATCCCGCGTCACTTCCTCCGGATTCACGCGCGTCGCATCCGCATCCGCGGTCACCGTCACCACGCGCTCACGATTCAATCGCCGGATCGACGCATACCCCTCCGCCTCCGCCACTGACGCCACCTCTGACAAGGGCACCGCTCGACCGTCAGGTGTCAACACATGCATCGTCTCAATCCGCGCCAGGCTCCGACGCGTCCGCTCATCAAGCATGACGCGCACATCAACATCCTCGCGATCCCCGGCAAATGTGTGCGCCTCGAGCCCATACACCGCCCCACGGATTTGTTGTGCAACAGACTCCGTCGTCAACCCAAGCTCACGCGCACCATCCAGCAACGTCACGCGCAGCTCACGCCGCCCTTGCGACGCATCATCCGCAATGTCCCGCACACCCTGATAGTCGCGCAGCGCCGCCTTGATCTCCTGCACCACTTGCATGATCGTGTCGATCTGTTCACCTGCGACCGCAAACGTGAACGGCGCGCCCGAAGGCCCGCCGGCCACCTCCTCAATCCGCACACTCTCGACACCAACCAAGTCGCCCGCGCCGGCCCGCACCGCGTTCTTTACATCTTCCGCCGACCGCTCACGAGACTCCACCGGCAACAATTCGAGTATCACCTGCCCGATATGCGATTGATTCGTATCAGGCTGATCACCATTGAGCGACCCAATCGCACCCACTTGCGCCCAGACACTTGCAACTTCGGGCAGAGCGCGCGCCGCCTGCTCAAACTGACGTGCCACTACGTCCGTTTCCGCCGTGGGCGTCCCAATGGGCATCCGAATTTCAATATTGATCGTCTCCGCGTCAGACGAGTCCATGAATCGGAATGGCACGCGACCACCAACCACCAATGAGATCGAAACAATGAACACCGCAATCGCAATCGCGACCGTCAGATACGGCATGCGCACGCACTTTCGAAGCACCCACAGGTACGCCGGGATCAGCTTGCTCTGAATCACATGCTCGCGTGCCCGGTCAAACGCTGTCTCCGCGCGATGCACGACTGATTGATTCCCGCTGCCCCTCTCTTCCGCTTTCAGACTGTGCGCCATGTGCGACGGCAAGATAAAGAGCGCCTCGATCAGTGACACCGCCAGCGCAAGTGCCACCACGACCGGCAGCGCCCCGAGCATGTCACCGATTTGGCCCTTGATCAGTGCCAGTGGGAGAAACGCACAGATCGTGGTCAGGACCGTGGCCACCACGGGCCACGACACCTGATTTGTTCCGGTGATCGCAGCTTCCTTGGGCCGTGCGCCGCGCTCGTGCCAAGACACGATGTTCTCTGCAACCACGATCGCATCGTCCACGAGCAACCCGATCACGATGATCAGCCCAAACATCGTCAACAGATTGAGCGAGTAGTCTGCAAAGTGCATCGCAGCGAGCGTGGCCAACAATGACACCACGAGCCCAAGCGCTGTCCAGAATGCGACACGCCCATTGAGCAGCAACACCAGGGACAGCAGCACAAGCGCTCCGCCCTGCAACGCATTCCGCTTGAGCAGGTCGAGGCGTCCAACAATGAATCGCGATAGATCCGTCGTGATCACCAGGTCACCGGGCGGCGCATTGGGCCGCGCTTGCCCCACGCGATACGCCAACTCTCGATCGCTTGCCGGCGCAGCATCGCCGGGCCTGCGCATCGCCTTGCGCACGCGCTCGCCCAGCGTCGGGACAAACGGCTCGCCACGTCGCGCCGCTGCATACGCCTTCACCATCGCCGCCATCTCAACGGCATCCTGCTTGCCAACCTTGAACACCGTCAAACTGCCTGAGGGATGGCCGTTCAACCGCTGATACAGGTCAACATCTTCAAACCCCGCGCGCACATCCGCGATCTCCTCAAGCCGCAGTGCTTGACCCTCGCCGCTCGCCTTCACGACAATTTGGCGCACCTCATCAACGCGCTCATCCGCGCCCATCATGCGAATCGACACATTCTGCGTGTTCGAGCGCACCGCGCCCGACGGCAACTCCCGCATCTGCCGCCGAATCACATCCGCAATCATGGGCAATGACAGCCCGTGACGAATCAACTGCTCTGGCTTTACCGCCACCGTGATCTCATCCGTGCGCAGGCCCGACACCGCCACCTCGCCCATCCCGGGCAACGAGCGAAGGTCCGACTGCATCTCGCGGACCGCGTCCTTCACCGTGCGCTCATCCGCGTCGCCATACAACGCCAGGATGCACACGGGCAGATTGGGCTCCAGCTTGGTCACAACGATGCGCTCAGACTCTTGCGGTAGATCCTGCAGCGCATCGATCTCACGCTTGACCTCAAACAACTTCTCATCGATGTCCGCACTTGCTGCAAACTCAATGATCAGATTGCAAAACCCCTCCCCAATCGTCGTCGTCAGCTCGTCAACATCATCCAGCTCCGACAACCGATCCTCGATCTTCCGCGCGAGCGAGTCTTCAACCTCCTGTGGAGATGCACCCGGATAGGGCGCGGCAACAATGATCTTGTCCGTGCGCAGCGCCGGGAAGAACTCGCGCCGCAGTCCCACGCCAAACACCAGCCCGGCGCCGATCAGTGCCAGCATCACCAGGTTTGCCGCCACCGGTCTGCGCACACCAAACGAGGCAATGCTCATGGCGTCACGCTACCCGCCGGCGTGGCCTTGCCATCGCGCGCAAGCGCGCGATCCACCGCGCGCACTGAAGCGCCGGGCGGCAACATATGTACATTCGTCACCAGCACCTGCACGCCCGCCTCGAGCCCATCGCCCAAGACCGCCCACTGGTGCTCCATCGGATCGATTGGCGCAAACTGTGCCTCGATGTATCGCTCTACCTGAACGGGCCGTGCTTCCACCTTGCCATCCGCTGATACCACAAGCACGCGATCGCGCTCCACCGCGCGCCGAGGCACCACGACTCGCGCATCACGCCCCGCCGCGCGCACACTGGCCATCACGAACTGCCCGGGCAGCAGCGTGCCCGCCCGCCCCTGCTCAACTTCTACAAACACAGTAATGGTGCGCGTTGCCTCATCCGCTTCCGGCGCGATCCGCGCCACGCGCCCGGTCCATATCTCCGCCACCGCGCCGCCTCGGCCCGACACGCGCTGCAGCTCCGCCCGATCGCCCGCCGCGATCTGCCCACTCGCCGATGCTGCAACTTTCACAGGCACTTCAATCCGAGACAAATCGACCAGCCGCGCTACCACCTCCCCAGGTGAGACGCGCTCACCGACCTGCACACGCACCTCTTGCAACGTCCCCGCGAACGGTGCAACAACGCGTGCATGTTCCAAATCGCGCTCCGCGAGTCGCAATGCCGCCCGCTCACTCGTCAATTGCGCCGCAACATTCGCGCGTCTGCTGGGCCACACGCTTAGCACTTCGCGCAACGCCTGCTCTTCCGTGCGCACGCGCGCCAGCTCGCGCCGCTGACGCTCCAGTTCCACCGCGCTTACGCCCGCAGAGCTCATGGCCTCCTCGAGCCGGCGCACCTCACTCTCCATGAGCGCGGTTCGCTCTTCCGCAAGCGCCAGCTTCGCCTCCGCCGACTCCCGCTCTGCGTCCAACCCCGAGAGCTGCGCCTCCAGTCCGCTCACCCGCCCGCGCACCGCCTCCAACTGGTCCACGAACCCCACCGGGTCCAGCTCAACAATCAGCTCCCCATCCGCCACCTCGGCGCCCGCCTCGATGCGCTCGGGCCGCCCCACCACCTGCGCTGCCACCTCCGCAGCAATGTTCGACACCTTCAGTGCCCGCGCCGTGCCGTACCCCTCCCAAACCCGCGGCACGTCCACAACGCGCGTCGTAATCACCGGCGTGAGGATCGCCACCGCCTCCGCCGGCGCTCGCTGCGGCGCTTGCCGAGTCCGCTTCATGAAATCCAGCACGCCCATCGCAACCACGAGCACCACCACGCCCACCGCGCCCCGCACGATGAGCCGGATGGCCCGCGACCCCCGATGCTTGTCCTGCCCTGCCCCGTCCACGTGCGTGCTCCCCGGCGCCGCGGCGGGAAGCCCTGGCGCACGAATCGCCAGAGTCTAGCCGCCCGACCCCATCCAGTCGCACGTCACCAAAGCAAGGTTCACGCCGCTTCGGGCACGCCCAACCCCGCAGGCGTCCAAGGCAAGTCAAACTCCCCCGGATACGTCGGGTAGAAGTTGTCCTCTCGCACGTCTTGCCCATCGACCTCGACGATCCGCAAGTCCCGCCGCTCCGCCAGCACAATGCGATGCGTCGCCTCCTCGCCCCCGCCGTCCCACGACTCCCCAAGTTCGCCGATGGGCGCCACCGTGGGTCGGCACGGATCGCCAGGCGCCCACGCCACCACCGCACACCGGTCCCCACTGCTCAACCGGACAATCGTGCCGGGTGGATACGCCGGCGCGACGGCCAACAGCGCCTGAAACACCACCGGATCAATCCACTTGGCAAATGGCTCGCGCCGCATCCGCGCGAGCGCTCGCACCGCAGGCTCCGGCGCCACCGCATCCGCAGGGTGCTGAAAGCGATCGAACATGTCCGCCGCCGCAAGAATCCGCGCGAAAACATGGATCTCCTGCCCCTGCAGCCCGGAGCCCGTCAAGCCGCCTTCGACATTCGGAAATCCAGTCCCGTCATAGTGCTGGTGATGATGCAAGATCGCGCTCGCCGCCGGCGCATCCACGCCATCCTGCACGCGCTCATACCCGATCCGCACATGCTCGCGCCATGCCTCATCCTGCTCGTCGGAGTTCTGACGCCACCGCTGGCGCGTCTCCTCATCGAGCCCCAGCATCCCGATGTCGTGCAACAACCCCGCAAGCCCGAGGCTCACCACATCCTTGGCCCGATGCGCCGGCAATCGCTTCCGCTGCGCAATCAAATACGTATCCAGCTTCAACCCCATGAGCAGACACAGGAAACACACATCCGCCCCATGCCGCGCCATTGAAAACCCGCCGCCACCAAGCGCCTGCACAAGCTGCGCCGCCTCTGGTTGATCGACGATCTTGTGCAGCAGGCCCCGCACCGTCCGCCGATACGCCGGATACTCCAGTTTCGTCTTCGCGTCGCGCTGAATCTTGGCGATCACACGCCCGATCATCATCGACACTTCCGCACGCGCCTGCGTCACCTTCGGATTGATGTGTCGCTCAACAAATGCCAGCCCCGGATACTCAATCCACACCTCGGGCAACGCCATCGCCCGAAGCCGCTTCACCGCCGCATCGTCCAGCACAAAACCCTGCCGCAACAGCACCGTGTCGTGCCGTTCCGGATGCTGAACGGGTGACGCCAGAATCATGCCGGGCCGGGACTGATGAATCGGTACGCGCAGCATCGTCCTGGCCTCATCGGCCATCCCGGCCAAGCCCTCACCCAGCACGCATCATCATTTCAGTTTCGCGCTCCACCACTCGGCGTTATCGGCGCGCACCGCACAATCCACCCAGCCTCACGTCAATCTGGGCGCTCCAGCCCCACGCTCCAACCAGCGCCGCCACCCTCCGCCTCCAACGCCCCACGCCTTGGCTCCCATCGCCAACGCCACACCTGCCCCACCTCATCGGCACGCTCTGCGCCATCACCCACCGGCGCACGCTCCACCTCAATCCATGCGCCACGATCACCCAACACATCCAACCGCACGATCCCGTCGCGATCACTAAACGCCACCGTCCGCGCCTTCGCATACTTCGATTCATTCAATGTCCGCTTCGTCACGGGCAACGGCGCCATCCCGGCATCCATCGCCACCACCCGCACCTTGGCGCCCACCAATGGCTGCGCATCCCCATCGCGCAAGTCCATCACACGAAACGACACGCTCCTCGTCGCGCCACCGCACCCCGCAAACACCATCGTCAGCAACAACAGCGCGACTCGCATCATTCCTCCGTGAACTTCTTCCGTCGCAGCACATGATGGTAATGCTGCGCAAACCGGTGCGCCTCATCGCGAATTGCCTGGCACAACTTTAAGCCCAGATTCTCTCGCCCCAACCGAATCGGCTCTGCACGCTCCTGTACGTAAATCAGCTCTTCCTTCTTCGCCAGCGAAATCACCATGGGCGGCTTCATATCCATCTGCTCGATCACTTCCATCGCCGCATGCAACTGCCCCAACCCGCCGTCAATCAAAATCACATCGGGATACAGCTCATGCCCCGCCCCCGCCTCGCGATACCGGCGCGACACCACCTCGCGAATCGACATGTAATCATCATTCTCAGCCGAGCGAATCCGATACCGCCGATACTCCGCCTTGAAAGGCCGCCCATCAATAAAGCACACCTTCGACCCAACCGTCTCATTCCCCGCCAGGTGCGCAATATCAATCCCCTCAATACACCGCGGCGGCGCATCCAACCCCAACGTCCGCGCCAAACTGCGCAACCCCTTCTTCGGATCGACATACCCCACTTCCGTCTCAGGCTGCCAACCCGCCGCAATCGTCGCCCGATCACTCAACCGCTCAATCGCGCGAATCTGATCGCGCACCGCCGCCGCCTGCTCATACTTCATGTCTTTGGCAAGCGCTTCCATCTCCTTGGTCATCTCGCGCAGCATCACACTCCGCTTCGATCCAAGAAACCGAATGAACCGATCCGTATCCGCCTTGTAGTCCTCGATGCTCACCCGATCCGCGCACGGCGCCGTGCACTGCCCGATCGCATGCAAAATGCACGGCCGAAAGAACCGGTTCTTCTCATCTCCTGCGACAATGTCCAGCTTGCATGTGCGATACTTGAACACCCGCTGCAACACCTGCACCGCCTCGCGCAGCGCCTTCACATGCGTGAACGGCCCAAACAACTTCGCGCCCTTCAACCCGGGGTCCGCCGGATTCCGCGTAATGAACACGCGCGGAAAATCCTCCCGCTGCGTAATCACCAAATACGGAAATGTCTTGTCATCCGTCAACCGCTCATTGAACCGCGGCTGAATATCCTTGATCAACCGATTCTCAGTGAGCAGCGCCTCCCACTCACCCTCGCACTCGAGAACATCAAAATCGTGCACAAGCTCCAACATCTGCTGCTTCTTGGGCCCCAGGTCCGCCGACGGCACGAAATAACTCGCCACGCGATCGGGCAACCGCGCCGCCTTGCCGACATACAACACAATCCCCGACGCATCCTTCATCAGGTACACGCCCGCACGGCCCGGCAGATTCCTCGCCTTCGCCAACAACCGCGCCAACCGCTCACGCTCCGACTCCGTCCCCCACGCCGGCGGCGTCTCGGCAGGCAACAGCCCATCCGCATCGGTGATCACAGGTTGATCGGGATCATCGGGCATGACGAACATTGTAGGTCAAGCCACGGCCGGCTAAGATATTGTCAATGTCAGGACCAATCATCCAAATCGCACTGGCCTCGATCATTGCGCTATTGACATATGTCTACTTCAGCGCGACGTTCAAGAAGAAATTGGCGAAGTCGGAGCGCGGCATCGATGGGGCTGCAATTCTCGCATATGTAATTGCGCCAATCGTTCCCGCCGCGATTGTTTGGGTCATCGCCTTTTTCGCTCTTGGGACAGTCGTCTGAGGAAGCCGCAACTCCCCGGCGAGCCCCGCACGCAAGTAAGGGGGTTCCTAGACCTTCTCGATCACCGGGAAGGAAGCACATACGGCTCTCAATTCCCTTATCGTCTCCCGGAAGTAGGTCTGGTCGCTCTCGAACTCGAAGCGGAGTCGCAAAGTCGGCCAACCCGGGTTTCCCACTTCACCTTCAACTATGGCTCGCCCCGTGCCTTGGACAACGAACTTTAGCCGCAGCCAATCTTCAATTGTCTCGAATGTAGCCGTCCCGCCTTCGATCGCGGCTTCCAGGTCACGCAGGAAGTCGCGAAAGTCGGCAGTTGTCAACGTTGCATCAATGCGTAGGCGGCAGCCGTAGATGTCGCAGTCAATGCGCGACGATACCCAGTTGGCGTCGGACACGTCGCTCGCGCCACTATATGTATACCGATAGACGTCGACTGTGATTCTGGCACCTTCGCCTCTTACAGAGAATGTCGATGGCTCGCTCATGGCTATTACTCTGTGCCCTCTGTAGTTAGTCTCCTAATCCAAGCCGCACCATCATCTCAATCCCCAACGGAATCGCATCATCATTGAAATCAAACCGCGGCGTATGCACACGCGGATACTTCTGCCCCTTCGGCGCAAGCCCCAACAAGTAGAAACACGCCGGCGCGTGCGCCCCGTAATACGAAAAATCCTCGCCGCCCATCGTCGGGTGCGGCTCATCAATCACGTGCTCATCCCCAATCGCCGCCCGCGCAATCGTGCGGAACCGCTCCGTCGGCGCATCGTGATTGAACGTCACCGGATAGCCATCGTGCCATTCAATCTCCGCGCTCGCACCCATCGCGCTCGCAATGCCGCTCGTGATCCTGCGGAACTCGTCCTGCGCCAGCTTCCGCGTCTCAGGCAACAGCGTACGAATCGTGCCGCGAATCTTCGCCTCATCCGGAATCACGTTGTGCGCATGCCCTGCATGGATCGACGCCACAGTCAGCACCACACTGTCCAACGGCCCGACCCGCCGAGACGCAATGCTCTGCAGCGCGCTCACAATCTGCGCACTCACCACCACGGGGTCTAAACACTTATGCGGCTCGGCAGCATGTCCGCCCTGCCCCTTCACCGTTACATCAAACTCATCCGTCGCCGCAAGTAATGGCCCGTTCCGCGTCGACAACTTGCCAAGCTCGAGCTCCGTCCACCCGTGCAGGCCATACATCTCATCAACCTTCGTGCCGATGCGCGTGCCGTCGATCGCGCCATCTTCGCACATGCGCCGCCCGCCCGCGCCGCCTTCTTCGGCCGGTTGAAACACAAAGATGATGTTGTTCTTCCGCTGAGGTGCGTTCTTCAGCACCCGTGCCGCGCCAAGCAAAATGCTCGTGTGCCCGTCATGCCCGCACGCATGCATCACGCCCTTGTGCACACTCGTGTACGGCACGCCAGTCGCCTCTTCGATCGGCAGCGCATCCATATCCGCACGCAACCCAATCGTGCGCCCGCCCGCTTCCGATGCAGGCAAGTACGCGACAACACCCGTTCCACCCGCGAGCCCAGGCACATACTCCACGCCCAGCGCATCAAGCTCTTCGCACACCCGCTTGCTCGTGCGCGATTCCTCGTACATCAATTCCGGATGCTGGTGCAGATCATGCCTGATCGGCGTCACATGCTTCGCCGCGTCCGCCACCATGCCACCGATTGCTTCTTCCGCGTTGGTCATCGTCGTCATGCCACCATCCTACGTCACTTCAGCTTGTGCATCCCCCGCTTCTCCCGCTCCGCATTCAACCGCACCCACGCCGCCGAGTAGTCCTTCACAAGCTTGATCAACTGGCTCATCGACACGCCCAACCGCACCGCCGCGCCCTTTGGCTCCCAACCCGCCGCCTCAATCGCATCCAGCGCCTCCGCCAACAAACTCGGATAGTCATGGTGCTTCGGATTGCACGCGATGCGCATCCCGCCCTCACCTTGCGCCTCATCGCGCAGCTGCACGCCCAACTCCTTGAACACCGGATCGCGCGGCTCCTTCTTCTTCACTTGCTTCGCGGGTGGCGCCAAGCGACTCTTCCACAACGCCGACCCCTCCTCACCCGCCTCCATCCCCGTCCGATGTTCCACCGCCAACTTCAACCGCAACCGCCGTAGCGCCATGTGCTTGTTCTCTTCCGGACTCCGCCGCTCACCCGCCGACGCGCGCAACCCCGTCGATCGGTGCGTCAACGTCACCTCCGTCGCCACGCGATTGCGGTGCTGCCCGCCCGGCCCACTCGTGCGCCCGTAATCAATCTCACAATCGTGCAACAACTTCTCATCAGGCCATGCCGCTGGATGGTGATAGTGCTCCGTCGCCTCGCGCGGCACGTCATGCTCACGCTTGTGCGATTGGTGACTCACGCGCTGGCGCCCGTAGGTGCTGCGCGCAGATCAAACCCATCCGCTTCCCCGCGCGACAGCCGTTCATACGCCAACCCCGCAATCATCGCCGCATTGTCAAGGCAGTACGCCATCTTGGGAATGCGCACTGGCACGCCGCGCTCCTCCCCAAGCCGCAACATCTCCGCGCGCAACCGACTGTTGGCCGACACACCGCCGCCCAACATCATCGCCTTGGGCCCCTCGCCGGCCCACTGCTCCAGTGCCCGCCCCATCTTGAGAGTCACCGCCCCCACCGCCGCACGCTGAAAGCTCGCGCACACATCATCAATCGCCTCTTCACTCAACTCGACCGGCGCCTTCGCATCCCAGCCGGCGCCACTCGGCACACCTTTCACCGCATACAACACCGCCGTCTTCAGCCCGCTGAACGAAAAGTCCAAGCTCCCCGGCTTCAACCGACTGATCGGAAAGTCATGCGCACGCTCATCCCCCCGCTGCGCGCGCTTGTCCACCACAGGCCCGCCCGGATAGCTCAGCCCCAGGATCGCCGCCGCCTTGTCATACGCCTCGCCGATCGCATCATCAATCGTCCCGCCCAGCTTGCGCACCTCCGTCGCACTCTCACACCGAAAGATGGTTGTGTGCCCACCGCTCACCACAAGCCCCAGCGCCGGAAACACGTCCCCAGCGCGCCACGCCTCATCATCCAAGAGCCCCGCATACAAATGCGCCTCGATGTGATCCACGCCCACGATCGGCACACCCAAACTCCATGCCAGCGCCTTTGCCGCCGACACACCAACCAACAGGGCGCCGATCAATCCCGGGCGATGCCCTACCGCGATCGCATCGATATCGCGCAGCTCGATCCCCGCCTCGCGCACCGCACGCTGCACGACCGGCAAGATCCGCTCGGCATGCGCTCTACTCGCAATCTCCGGCACAACTCCGCCGTATTCTTCATGCAACTTCACCTGCGATGCAATCACATTCGATCGCACGCGCCGCCCGGCTTCGACCACCGCCGCTGCCGTCTCATCGCACGAGCTCTCAATCCCCAGCACGATCATGGAGCGTCATCACCGCTGGCCGAGGCCGCTGGAGCAGTCTCTTGCGCTTCTTCTTCACGCTCAAGCGGCGCATCCATGAGCCACCGCTCCAGGTCCTGTGCCGTGATGCGCAACGTCGCGACATGCTTGCCCTCCGCATCGCGCACTTCAAGCTCGCCGCCGGCAAGCTTCGCCTCATCCGGCAACAAGTCCGACGCCTCCACCGCATCACCGCCCTCTGTCGAACTCAGCGCGCTCATGCGACGCACACTGCGCAACAGCTCCCGCTGCAGCAACTCAATCCGCTGCCGCTCGAGCTTCAGCGCCGCCAATTCCTCGGCATGTACCGGCTGCTTCTCATCGCTCACCGCAGACCATGTGCCACTGTCCAAATGCCCACGAATGGCGCGCACTGCCGCGCTCAGCTGCTTGTCTTGCAAGTGCTCGAGCACCCACGCGCTGTCCTCCCACTGCTTCTCATCTGGGTCGCGCATCGGACGCAACACCTCTTCCTGCTGACGAGTCCGCCACATCGTGCGGTACTCCTGATTCGTCATAGGCACATAAAACCCGGCCGACGGATCCACCCCCCACTCCGTCGAATCGTCTTCTCGCTGAATGCAACGCCCACTTGGCAGGTAGTAGTACGCTTCAGTGATCTTCAGTTGCCCCTCATCGTCGGGGAGCGGCACCACCGCCTGCACCACACCTTTGCCAAAGCTCCGCTCACCAAGCAGGATCGCTCGCCCATTGTCCGCGAGCGCACCTGCAACAATCTCACTCGCCGACGCACTCGCCCCGTTCACCAGCACCACCATCGGAAAGTCTGGCAACGTTCGCTTGCGAGACGCCGTCACGCTCCACGGCTCGGAATGAAGCCCCTGCGTCCGCACGATCAAGCCGCCTGGCAGGAACAAGTCCACCATCTCGATCGCCGCCTGAAACTGCCCGCCACCATTGGCACGCAAGTCAAGCACCAACCCGCGCAAGCCGTCCTTTGCCAGACCACGCACCACTGCAGGAAACTGCTCCCGCGTCTCACTTGTGAACTGACTCACGCGCACATACGCGATGCGCTCCGCCGGATCGACCCAGTACTTCCAATCCCCACCATCACGATGCAGCCCGCGCACCGTGGGCGTATCAATCGTGTCCCGAGTGATCTCGACCGCAAACCTGACGTGTCCCGGCATCACGCCCGGCGCTTCCGCAGGTGCTTCGATGGCGCCCGACTCCGTCGCCCACGCCGGCGCTGCACCCGCATCATCCGCTCGTTCGATTACGCATCGAACAATCGTCTTGGGCTCGCCCTTGAGTCGATCGATCACTTCCTGCGTCGTCTCGCCCCATGTACTCTTCCCATCCACCGCAACCACTTCATCACCTGCCTGCAACCCGGACAGCAACGCTGGCGAGTCGTCCAACGGACTCACAATCTCGAGCCAGCCCGCCTCGTTCGTGCGTACCTGCGCCCCGATGCCGACGAAGTGACCGCGCACAACCTTGTCAAACTCATCCACCAACGTCGCCGGGATGTACTGCGTATACGGATCGTCCAACGCTTCGAGCATGCCCTCGATCGCTCCACGCTGCAGCGCTTCATGATCGACCTCGCGGAAGAAGAACCGGTCCACGATCAAACTCACATCCACCACCGGATCGAGCATCGCCGACACCCGCTCCCGCGATGCGCCCGCCATCGGCACACGCACCCACACCACCGCCAAGGCCAACGCCACCAGCACCAGTGCCAGCCTCGCCCGATTTCGCCGTGTACCCATGATCTCACGCCTCCACATCACGCATGCCCCTTCGCGGCCCCAAACCACCCACTTCTGCCTTGCCCCCGCCCGACGCCGAACTGTATACTTTCGACGTTCGGCGCGATACGCTGTTCGCGCAAAGCCCAAGAAGGTGCATTGTGATCATCTGCTGAAGCGTCTCAATCCCATCCAACCGCAAGCCCCGGCTCCACGGGGCTGATCGTCAAGGGCGCCCTTCGCCCTGCTCCGCTTCACAGACACACAATCCCACAGGGCCTCCGCATCATGCCACAACCCAAAGAACGCCAAGATATCCGCCTGCGCCAGGAGCGCGCAGTCCTCGTCGCCCTCCACACACCCGGCTATCGCTTCGATGAGCGCGATCCACTGGGCGAACTCCGCGCGCTCGCCGAAACCGCAGGCACCACGCCCGTCGCTGAACTCCTCCAAAGGAAGGACCACCCCGACCCCGGCACATTCCTGGGCTCCGGCAAGCTCGACGAGCTCAAGACGCTCTGCGAAGAATCCCGCGCCGGTGTCGTCATCTTCGACAACCTCCTCTCCCCCTCCCAAATCGCCGCCATCGAGAAAACCGTCGAACGCAAAGTCATCGACCGCTGCGAACTCATCCTCGACATCTTCGCTTCCCGCGCGACCACGCGCCAAGCAAAACTCGCCGTCGAACTCGCCCAACTTGAATACACCTACCCCCGCCTCCGCGCCATGTGGTCACACCTCGAACGCATTGTCGGCCCAGGCGGCATCGCGGGCGTTGGCACCCGAGGCCCTGGCGAACAACAGCTCGAAATCGACCGCCGACTCGCCCAGCGCCGTGCAACCATGCTCCGCCGCGAACTCGAAGACATCCACGCACGCAAGCGCCGCGAGGTTTCCTCACGCAATGCCCAGCACTTCGCAATTGGCCTCGTTGGCTACACCAACGCCGGCAAGAGCACGCTCTTCAACGCCCTCACCGCAGGTGGCGCGTACGCCGACGACAAGCTCTTTGCCACACTCATGACCCGCACCCGCGAATGGGAAGTCGATCGCGCCGTCAATGTCATGCTCTCCGACACCGTTGGCTTCATCCGCGACCTCCCCCACAACCTCGTCGCCTCCTTCAAGGCGACGCTCGAAGAAGCCACACACGCCGATGCGCTGCTCATCGTGCTCGATGTCTCCGACCCCGCCGCCGAACTTCAATACGAAACAGTCTCGAGAACACTCGACGAACTCGAGCACGACGCCGCGGAACTTGACCGCGAAGCCGGACGCACCTACATCCCCGCCCAGCGCATCGTTCTGCTCAACAAAGCTGACAAACTGCGCGACCCTGACGCGCTCGTCCTCTGGGGCGCCCGCGTTCCGAACGCCCTCCCCTACAGCGCTCTGCATCCCACCGAGCAACAACGGGCCGCCCTCGTGCAAACCATCCGCAACCTGGTCGCAGGCCCAACCCAGGAAGTTCAACTCGCAATCCCCCTCCATCTGGGCCGGCTCATGCAAGATGTCGAGCGCCAAGGCCACGTCCTCAGCAGGTCCTATGAACACGACTCCGCCATCTTCACGCTCCGTATCGGACGTCATCACCTCGATCGCCTCGTGGCAAGCGGCGCCTCGCTCACCCAATAGCCCTGCCGCCCGCCAGGGTTGCGCGGTCATGACGATCGACCTTCGGGGGTTCCATTCACCCGCGTCAAGTGCCACGCCCCGCAGGTCGATCCAATGACATGGGGGTCGGCCTCCCTATTGCGGGGGGTCCGACCGGTGGAGGCTGCACCGCGCCGTGCAGGCGGTAGGAGTGTTCGCGCTCACAATGTCAGCAAGAGGAAGTGCTCTCAGCGATGCAGGCGCCTTCGGAAACGTCGTTCACCATTGAGCAGGTCATCACCTGCCCAAAACTGCCAACACTCCCGGCAGTCGCGGTCGAAGTCCTTCGTCTCACCCGCGAACCCGATGTCCCCATCAAGAAGATCGCCGAAGTCGTCCAGAACGACCAAGCCATCTGCGCCAAGATCCTCAAGACCGTCAACTCGTCCTACTACGGCCTGTCCACCCCATGCCCCTCCATCTCGCGGGCCATGAGCTACATGGGCCTCAACACCGTCAAGTCGCTCGTCCTTGGCTTCTCACTCGTTGACAACTTCAAAGGCATCGACGAACAAGCCACAGAAGACAATTTCGACCTCATGGGCCACTGGCGCCGCGCGCTCTACGCAGCCGCCGGCGCACGCCTGCTCGCGAAGCACTCCTCTGTTGCCGATCCCGACGAGTGTTTCATCGCCGCCCTGCTCCACGACGTGGGCTCCCTCGCCATGTTCGTCGCCATGGGTCGCGAATATGCCGACGTCGTCCGCGAGCATCCCGCCGCCACCAAGGAAGTCTGCACCGCCGAGCGCAAGGCCCTTGGCTTCACCCGAATTGACGCTGGTGTGGGCTTGGCCAAGGCCTGGCGTCTGCCCGAGGCATTGCAAGACTCCATCGCGTTCCTGCATGACGCCGACAGCGCACCCGACGCTCATCGACGCATCGTGCGTTGCGTCTCGCTGGCGGTTCTTGCCGCGGTTGGGCTTGGCGAACCTCCGCGCCCCGCTTCAATCCGCGAGTTCAAGAAGCTCGCCAATGACTGGCTCGGCATCGAACACGATGACGTCGAGCGCCTGCTCAAGGACCTCACCGCAGGCGCGTCCGAACTCTCCAAGCTCTTCTCGCTCGCCACCGGCGCACGCCCGGACCTGCAAGCCATCCTCGCCGAGGCCGAGGAAGCGCGCATGGCGCACCACATCGCTGTCGAACGCGAGCAAAACAAACTCGCAGAGCAAGCCTACACCGATGGCCTCACGGGCATTCCCAACCGCAAGCGCTTCGATGAAGTGCTCGAGCAGGCCTTCAATGACGCCAACGACGCCGACGGCGCAGTCGCCGTGGTCTTCTGCGACGCCGACAAGTTCAAGAGCGTCAACGACACGCATGGCCACCAGACAGGCGACGCTGTCCTGGTCGAACTCGCGCGCAGACTCACCGCCGCACTCGCAGGTGTTGGCACGGTCTGCCGTTACGGCGGCGAAGAAATCGCAATCGTCATGCCCAACACGTGCGCCGATATCGCCGCCCAACACGCCGAGACCATCCGCGCTGTCGTGGCCGACACGCCCTTCGACGTGCGGAACACCGGCGCCAAAGTCGATGAACTGCCCGTCACCATCTCCGTCGGCATCGCCGCGCGCGACCCGGGCTCAGGCTCACTCATCAAGTCGCCGGACGTCCTGCTCCGCGCCGCCGACAAGGCCGTCTACGCCGCGAAAAAGGCCGGTCGCAACTGCACACGCCGCATTCGCTTCACCAACCCCGCCGCCGCGCCTGAAAAGGACGCCCCCACTGCCAATCCGCCCGCCGCCGCAGAGACGCCGCCGGCGCCGCGCCCGAAGCCCGTCCCCGCCACCGGCGCCACCACAGCGCCATCCGCTTCCCCCTCCGCACCAACAGCGCATCGTTTCGACAACTCGCCCACCAATTGGAATGTGCGCGCTTCAATCCTCATCGTTGAGGACGACCAACTGCAAGCCAAACTGCTCTTCACGCCTTTGCGCGCCGCGTTCCCAAACGCGTCCATCGAAGTCGCCAACTCACTTGCCCAAGCTGAGGGATTCGCCGAAGCGCATCCACACGACCTCATCCTCTGTGATGACAACCTGGGCGACGGACGCGCCGCGGATCTCATCGGTTGCATCCGAAGCCTGCCCAACCACCGCTTCGTGCCGATCATTGTGCTTTCTGCAGACGCCTCGCGCGAAGCAGCCACAAACGCCCTCAGCGCCGGCGCAACCGCATACGTCCCCAAGGCCAATCTCTTCGATGACCCAAGAGCACGCCTCTACGAAATCGTCAGCTTCTGGACGAAGATCGCCCTGGCGGCGTAATCGGCGCCCAACCGTCGTCCGCCGCGTCATCCACTTCAGACTCGCCTGAATCATCGCCCTGCGTTGCCGCGGGCTCTTGGTACTCGTCCTCTCCCGAAATCGCGTTCGGCGTTGCCGCCTCATCCACCGGCGCCGCCGGCGT
Source organism: Phycisphaerales bacterium (assembly GCA_020427635.1). Classification (GTDB taxonomy): domain Bacteria; phylum Planctomycetota; class Phycisphaerae; order Phycisphaerales; family UBA1924; genus JAGQOH01. The sequence continues at coordinate 2,682 of JAGQOH010000055.1, read as the reverse complement.
GCCCGCTTCTTGCGCAACCTCATCGTCCGTCGCAGTTGGCTCGCTCGCTTCGGTCGCTGGTGCCGCCTCTGGCGCTGCCCCGTTTACCAACGCAATCAAGTCCACGTGCTGCACAAAACCACGCGCCGAAAGCTCCAGCACCGTATGCACAAGCCCCTTGACATCTGCGCGCGGCGTCAACTCAACACCCAGATTCACCGCAAATGGACCATCCGCCTCACCGCCCACGACGCGCACCGAAAGCCGATCATCCCCGACGCGCACCTCGTCAATGTCGCCCTGCTCCTTGGCGCTGATGCCGCGCAGGTTCACGTCGACAACCTGCCCAACGCCCGGCGCAAGCCCCCGCACGATCAGACGCTTCTCGCCGAAGATCCACGTTGGACGCACTTCGGAATCGCCAATCGCATCCGGATCAACCGCGACCACCACAAGTGGCGCATCCGGATGGTCCGTCAGGATGGCAAGCCACAACCGCGGATCATCCAACGCTCGCGTCACGCGCAAGTGATGCTCCGCCCGCGCCTCACCCTCCGCAAGAGAACCATCCACGTACACCGGCGCTGCGCCAGACACATCGAGCACGCGAAACCCTTGGCCCGTCGGCTCCACGAGATTAACCAGCAACAAGTCATCACGATCCGGCCGCTCATACCGAATCTCCGCCCGAATCCCCTCGCTCACATACGCCCGCGCGCCAATCGCCAAAGGCCGTGCGCCGCCCTCGAACTGCACCTGGATGTATCGCGTCACCTGCCCCGTCAGCTCGCCCGTGTCCAGCGTAATCGTCAATGCCGCAGAGCCTCCCGGCTCAATCGTCTCGTGGTCCGCCGTCGCAACCGTGCATCGGCACGTCGACACCGTCCGGGCAATGCGAATCGGCACCTCAGATTCGTTGAAGATCGTCACATCGCGCGAAACCTGCTTCCCAGGACGCACATCGCCAAAGTCGACCAGCCCCGGTTCCACCCGAACCTTGGGCAACGTCAGCACCCGATACGTCGGCCCATGATCGCTCGGCACGACCGGCGCGGGGCGAACCGGCGCAGGCCGTGGCGACGCACCTTCACCCGGCGCAGCAACCGCCTGACAACCAACTAACAACACCATCAGCAACGACTGCATCCACATGGCGCACAATCCTACCGCCGTGAACCCAGCTCGGTGCAAAAACAAAGCGGCGGGACCCGAAAGCCCCGCCGCATGCTTCATTTCAGGACCTTGCGTTCGCCTCAGACGCAGCCGAAGTCAAACAGCACACTGTTCAGATCGGTCAGGTCAACAAAGCCATCGCCGTTGACATCACCATTCGTCCCAGCAGGCTGCGCCGTGCCAAAGTTGAACAGCACCAGGTTCAGATCGCTCAGATCCGTATCCCCGTCGCCATCCGCATCGCCCGGGCACGTCGATGCCGCCACCAGCGAACTGAATGACACATCGTCGATGTTCCAGCCCTGATACGTCACCGAGCCGTCGGTCGCACCCATCGTCCAACGCATATACACGTTGGCCTGGTTGTCAGCCACCGCAGAGATGTCATACCCCTGCAGGCCCCACGCCAACTCATTGAGCGTGCCGCCCGTGTGGTTCCACACCGTCGTCCAGTTCGTGCCATCATTCGACACCTGGAACGACGCATGGTCATACGTCGCAGACTCCACGCCAAGCTGGCGATAGAAGCTCACGCGCACGCCCGTCTTGCCCGAGCAATCGACCGCACTCGACGTAAGCGTCTCAACGCCCATGCCGTTCGTGTAGTCACCATTCAGGTTGTAACCCCACACGTTCGAGCCCGTGAAGCCCCCGCTCGGATCGCCATCAAGACCCGCCGGCACGCCCCAGGCCCACTGGCCTGTGCCCGTCCAGCCCTCGTCCGTATCCATCGGGAAGTTCGCAAACTCCTGCCGCGTCGGGCACGCGCCGGGCAGCGCTGCCAAGCGCAATGTCCAGCTGTTGAGCGAGCCAACATCGCCATTCGCGTTGTCGCTCACCGTCAGCACCCAGTTGCCCATCGAGCCAAGGTTGTCGAAATCCGACAACGCGGGCAGATCCGGAGGCATCGCCCCCTCGTCGTCATACGTGCCCACAATGTCTTCCGTCGTGCCGCCCGTCCGATCGTGCAACGTCACCGAAATCCCGCTCGGATTCGTCAGGATGATCCGCAGGTCACCGATATACGTGTGCGTCACATCCATATCCACATCAACATCGCCCACACAGAAGTCATCACTCACCGTGATCACGCTCTGGAAGGACGAGTTGTCACTGATCGCGATCGGCGTGTCCACCGACGGATACAGATAGCGGCCGACGTCCAGCAGCACGTTCCGGCTCGTATCGCCCGTCCCGCCCGACTGGTTCGTAAACGAAACCATCTCGGAGTAGAAACCCGCAGGCAGGCCGTTCGCTGTCGTCGCGTCGAATCCAATCGTCACATCGACAAAGTCACCGACGCCGCTCAGCACAAAAGTCTGCGGCGGAATGGCGCCATTCGTCGTGATCCACGTTGCTGATGGGCTCACTTCCACGGTCACGGGCGTTGGCTTCGTGCTCGTGATCGTGTACACCTGCGAGCCGGTAAACGGACCGCCCACCGGACCGCCGCTCGCCAGGTCCGTCGCAGGTGTCACCGTGAACCCGGTCGCACCAACCTCGAGCGTATGCACGCGCGTGAACGTCTGG
>JAGQOH010000054.1 GCA_020427635.1 Phycisphaerales bacterium | reverse complement strand
ATCGCGGCCCACGACAATGGTGTGCCCGCAAGGCTCAGCCTGCAAGCGCCCGGGGGGGACCTCTCTTTATGCAACGGTGGCGGCAGCGTCGGCGTCCGCATCAGTACCCCGGCCTTTGCACTGCATGTCAACGGCACCGCCGGCAAGCCCGGCGGCGGTTCATGGTCCGTCGCATCCGATCGGCGCTTGAAAGCCAACATTGCACCCCTCGAAGGCGCACTCGATCAACTGCTTGCGCTGGAAGGCGTGACCTTTGAGTACATCGATCCCGATGCGATTGGTGAGTTGTCGGGGCCGCGCATCGGCATGATCGCGCAGGATGTGGAAACGGTCTTCCCGGACTGGGTCGATGTCCGCGCCGATGGCTACAAGATGCTCACCTACCGCGGCTTCGAAGCGCTAACCGTTGAAGCACTGCGCGAGTTGCAGGCCCAGAACACGGAGTTGCGCGAGGCCAATGCCTCGCTGCAGGAGCGTTTGGATCGACTCGAGCGGTTGGTGGAAGACCGCTGAGAGTGAGATCAGGAGTTGCCTCGATGAAGTGCACCACGACGCTCCTCTTCGGCCTCCTCGCCATGGGTGGCTGCGAGCGCGTGTGGTTCGAGGACAACGGACCCTTCAGGACACACACCGGTCGGCAATACCGCTTTGTCTCAATCGAAGTCACCGGCGGGCCTCGCGACGAACTGAGCAGCGGCAGTGCACACGCCATATTTATTGGCGCTGACCCAACAGGCCGCAGCACCCCGCGCGAAGTCCTCAAGGCAAGGAAGTGCGAGGTCTGGAGCGATACGCGCCTCGCGTCCCGGTGGGACGAGGTGTACGACATCTGTCGCGAAATGCTGCCACCGTGGACCAGCTTTCAGTTTGTCATTGTGCAAATGGAGCCCAAGGCGATTGCCGCAATTCTGCCCGGCGAACCGCCGGTTGCCCGCGGCCCAACCTTTGATCAGGACTACCCGATCTCAGTTGTTGCGCCCTATCCAGAGAACCTTGACTCTGTTGCGCTCGGTGTGGTGCTCTGGGAGGGGTCGAACATCAACGATGTCCTCACGGATGTCTGGGGCTACGTCAGGTTCGATGACCCCGTGCCGCTGCGTGATGTGATGGAAGACTTGAGCCACTTCAGGCGCTACGTCTACTTCCATCGGCCTGGAGGCCAAGCCTTCGTTCCAAGCAGCACTCGATGAAGGCGACGATCGCGCGCGGGCCGCTAGATGCCCAGTGCCCCGTGCCTTCTTCTACTTCTTCCGCTTCGCTTTCCCAAGCGTCCGCCGCATCGACAACGGCATCGGTGGCGGCTCCACAGGCGGCTCGGGGGTCGCGGGTGCGGAGGCTTCACCAGCACCCGCCTCCGCCTCCGCTTCGGTCAACACAAACTCCGACGCCACGTCGTAGCACGTCGCGAGCAACCCCACCAGCGGGAACTGCCCATCCTTGAAAGGCGATGGCCCCAATCGGCGCAGCAATGGATGCGACACGTCCGGCGCCCGCAATGGCGTTTCGATCGCGCGCACCGATGGCCCGGCATCCCAGAAGCCATTCAGATTCGACTCGAGCGGCTGGGCCAAGTGCTCCGCCTCCGCTGGACGCTGCGGCTCATACGCGCTCACTGCGCCTGTCGCCGACGACGCCAACGCCCGGCGCTGACGCACGCGCTCGGCAAGCCCTTCGCGTGTCATCCCGCGAAGGGTCATCATGATCATTGGGTTCGCATCAATCGCCTCGGCTGCGAGCATCACCGCACACAGCGCATGCTTGCAGAACGGCGACTTGTCTGCGCTGTCAGTCGTCCGCGAAAGCTGCTCGTTGTCGGCGAGCGCGAGCCTCACCCCCGCCGCATCGAACGCCGACTCGATGTTCTCGACATCCTCACCCGCGAGCAATCGCGTTGCGAGCGGCACATCCGCCACGATCGCCGCCACCACGCGCTCCCACGAAGCCGGCGCAATCGCCGGCACATGCACCTGCACCGTGTACGGACGGTAGCGATGTCCCTGGATGAACGCGTCGATCACGCCCGGCGCGTAGGTCAAGCTGCGCGTCTGCCCGCGCACCGCAAAGTCTGTGAAGGTTTCCTGAATGATCTCTTCGTTGCGTTGCAATCGCAGCGCCGCGTCCAGGAACGACTGGGCAACAGCCCCAAGTCCTTGCATGGGCCACGCCGGCGCCTTCAGTGTGATGCCGCCCGTGATCCGGCGCGGCGGCGTGCGCTCTTGCGATGGACGCCCCGGCGCTGCGGGTTGCGGCGATGGCGCTGATGGACTTGGCGACGGGATGGACGATTGCTCTGCGATCACAAGCCTCACTTACTCATTCGTCTGTCAGTGCCCCGGGGCGCAACGTCAACACATCGCGCAGTTGCTGCGAACTCATCTCCGTGAGCCAATCCTCGCCCGAACCGATGATGTCCTCCGCCAGCGCGACCTTGCTCTCGATCATCTGGTCGATGCGATCTTCCAGCGTACCGCCCACAATGAACTTGTGAACGTTCACCGTCTTGCTCTGGCCAATGCGAAATGCACGGTCGGTGGCCTGATTCTCCACCGCGGGATTCCACCAGCGATCAAAGTGGAACACATGCGACGCTGCCGTCAGGTTCAAACCCACGCCACCGGCCTTCAAACTCAACACAAAGATCGGCGCACTCCCGTCGCCCTGCTGGAAGCGATCGACCATCTTCTCACGCTGCGCCTGCGGCACGCCGCCATGCAGGAACAACACATCCCTGTCAAACGCATGGCGCACCATCGCGGTCAGCATGTCGCCCATCGCGCGGAATTGCGTGAAGATCAGCGCTTGCTGCGATGAATCAATGACCTCCTCGAGCATTTCAAGCAAGCGAATGCATTTGCCCGAGCGAGCAACTGCGGGCAAGCCGCTGCTCTCCGCGAGCGAATCGTCCTTGCTTGGGATCAGGTCAGGGTGATTGCAAATCTGCTTCAGGCGCACAAGCGTCGTGAGCACGATGCCGCGACGCCGAATGCCCTCGGCTCGCTCAATCTCTCCCAGCATGAGCTTGACAGTAGATTCATACAACTCTGCTTGGTCAGGCGTGAGATGGCAGTATTCCTTGTGCTCGAGCTTCTCAGGCAGGTCGGAGATGACCGTGCGATCCGTCTTCAATCGCCGCAGAATGAACGGGCGCACAAGCGAACGCAGCTGTTGGCCGCGCTCCCGATCGCGGTAACGCTCAACAGGCACCGCGAAATGCCTGCGGAACTCACCGGCGCTGCCAAGCAATCCCGGGTTGCAAAAATCCATGATCGACCACAGTTCCGACAGGCGGTTCTCGAGTGGTGTGCCGGTCAATGCAATACGTCGAGGTGCATCAAGTCCGTGAATCGCTTGGCTTTGCTTCGCGCTCGGGTTCTTGATGTTCTGCGCTTCATCGACCACCACACGATGCCAACCCACGCGCTCCAGCATCTCTCGGTCACGATGCGCAAGAGCATACGTCGTAATCACCAAATCGCTCGTGATCGCTTTGTCGGCGAACGCTTCGCCTGTTAAACGCTCAGCCCCATGATGCACATGTGTGCGCAGTGACGGCGCAAATCGATGCGCCTCGCGCATCCAGTTTCCAACGATCGACATCGGCACGACCAGCAACGTCGGGCCGGGCGACTCGACGCCGTCCGCCCGCTCATGCAGCAACAGCGCCAAAAGCTGAATCGTCTTGCCCAAACCCATGTCATCTGCCAGACATGGTCCAAGCCCCGCAGAATCCAAAAACACGAGCCACGACAAGCCGCGTTTTTGATACGGACGCAATGTGCCGTGGAAGCCCACAGGTTCATCCAATGTGGGCATGCGCTGCGCGCCGTCCTCGCCAAGAATGAGCCCGGCCCACCCCTCGGCATCAACACCCAGCACATTGATTCCCGTGCGCCGATCGGTGTTGTACGCCATGCGCATGACTTCACCGAGGCGCGCATCGCCACCGGGGTTCGCCCGGATGAACGCCACCGCGCGTTCGATGTCCTCTTGACGCACCTCGACCCATTGGCCATTGATCCGCACGAGCGGCGACCGCTGCTTGGCAAGCGCTTCGAATTCCTCCATCGTGAGCGGCGCATCACCCACCGCCACCGCCCATTCATAGCTCACGATGCTGTTCAGCCCCAAACGCGCTGCCCCCGCAGCTCCAGGCGTCGGGCTCGAAATCCCCAATGCCTCGAGCGTTGGCGTAATGACGCGCAATCGCGCACCCACACGCGCCGCGGGCGTGTCCCACCATTGCGGGCACTGCACCGAAAAGCCTTGTTCCGTGAGCAGCGGCGCCGCTTCGCGCAAGAACGCATACGCTTGCCTCGTATCAAGTGACACGCGGAATGGCTCGTCTTCTTCGAGCGCTTGCGCGAGCGGCTCAAACAACCGTGACGCTCGTGCAAGCTCACTCAGCAGCAACGTCTTCGGGTCGTCAATGCGCAGCCCTTCGATCGTTGCCGAATCCGCACGCAACGCCCAAATGTCCTCCGCCTCGACGACAAGCGTTGGCCGTTCGATCGACTGCAATTGCAGAATCAACGACCATTCATCATCCCTCGGCGCTGTGTCGCCAATCGCGAGTGGCTCCTCCAGCGCCAAGCGCAGCCGCCATGCACTGGAAATCCCGCGATCTTCCAGCGCCCCGACCCACAGCCGCACAGAGCGCATCATCTCTGCGCGCTGCTCTTGCAACGTCGGTACGCCGTCGGCCCGATCCAAGAGCCCCGTCAGCCACTGGCGATGTGGGTCTACGTCGCCACCACCATTGCGGGCCGCCAGCGCATCAGCCATCTCTTGCGCCGCCAGAGCCGCCCGCACCTCAGCATTCACGATCGCGTCGAAGAAGCTCAGCAAGATTGCCCAGCCATCGTGCCCGAGTGCATCAACCGCCGCTCGACAACTCCCAGGCATGCCCGCCACAAGCGCCTGCAGACGCTTCTGGGTCGCTTCGTCGCTCAGCCAGGGCCGCCACGACGCCCGCATGTCGCCCGAAGATTCTTGCACCAGCATCGGCACAAAGCGCTGCTCCGCGAGCAACGATCGCGCCAATCGGCCCGCTGCCGCGAAGAAACGCACCGAGTCGCCAACCACCAGTGTCGTGGCCTGAGCCTCGACAGCCACCGCCGCCTGCGCGCCAGACGCGTCGCCATCCCAAGTGGTCATGTTGTCATGTGTGCGCTCGTCGGCGTCTTCAAGGCTGTTCAGCACGCCAACGGCCCGGCTCGCATCGATCGCCAGCGCCGGTGTCGTCCAGCGCGTCACGCGGGCGCCGAGCGATGTCAGGTCGTGCGCGCCACCGCGGCCCGTCCAGTGCGCGAGCTGTGGCGATGGCGCCGGCGCATCTCCAATCGTTGGCAGCGCAAGCGTCACCTCCCTTGTTGTGGGCTGAGCAACCTCAAGCGCCTGCGCGAGTGACGCCGGCGGGCTTGCAAACGGATGCGCCGCAGGTCCATCCGTGGGCGTGCGCTCAAGCGAGGCCTGTGGTTGCTCGCCCCACAGGTGAAGCCGCCCATCCGTAAAACATGCGTGTACAACAAGCATGAAGCGTCCCGGTCATCCGTGATTCTGCGCTGCCTCACTCCCCCGCGAGGCGCACGCGGATCGTCGTTCCGTCAATCTCCGAGTGAGGACCCCGGGACTCGAACCCGGAACCAACGGCTTAAAAGGCCGCTGCTCTACCATTGAGCTAGGTCCTCGCGGCCGCCGGCCGGCGAAAATGGAGAACTAGTCTAGGGAGTTTTCGGGCCTTGGTCTCCCCCAGGCAAAACACGCCGTTCCCGCCTACACTTTCCGCCCAGTTCGCCCGCTGGGGGCGACTTGCTGCGAGGTGGCCAAACTGTGGATGAGCGTGATGTTGGAACTCTGATCAAGTCGGCATCGGGCGCGATCGCTGCGCTCGAACGCCAGGCCGGTGCCATCACGCAGGTCGCCCAGTTGTGCGCACAAGCCGTGACCAGCGGGCGCACGCTCTTGTCCTGCGGCAATGGCGGCTCATCCGCCCAGGCGATGCACTTGAGTGAGGAACTCGTCGGGCGATTCCGCAACGACCGCGCACCGCTGCCCGCGGTTTGTCTCAATGCTGACCCAACCGCAATCACCTGCATCGCCAATGACTTTGGCTTCGACCAGATCTTCGCGCGCCCGATCAACGCGATCGCCAAGGCGGGCGATGTACTTGTCGTCTTCACAACTTCGGGCAAGAGCACGAACATCTTGGAGGCCCTGCGCGCGGCGCGCGCTCAGGGCGTCACCACCATTGGCCTGCTTGGCAAGGGTGGCGGCCCCGCAGCCACGCTTTGCGATCACGCCATCGTCGTCGACCACGACGCATCCGAGCGCATCCAGGAATGTCACCAGGTCATTTTGCACCTCATTTGTGAGGCCTGCGAGCGCGCCGCTGCGACGATCCACGTGCGCCCGACCAATGCGCACGCCAAGGCGTGAAACCCTTCAATCCCAACGAGCCTGTCCCCGGGTGGACCGTCGAGCGCCACCTTGACATGTACCGCCGTGGGGCGTTCCCCATGGCGGATTCCGCCGCACCGGACGAGGAGATCCGTTGGTATCTCCCATACGTGCGCGCGCTGATGCCACTCACCGAGGCCGACGGCTTGCATGTGTCCAGGACGATCGAGCGCGAACTGAGACGCCGCCGCTTCGAATTCACGACGGACCAAGCGTTCAATCAGGTCATTCGCAGATGCGCTCCGCCGCGTGACGACGACGACGGCTCCTGGATCGACGAGCGCATCATCGCCATGTACGAGCGCCTCCACGAGGCCGGGCACGTCCACTCCCTTGAAGCCTGGCGGACTGATCCTGCGACGGGCGAGCGGGCGCTGGTGGGGGGCGTGTACGGGCTCTCGCTTGGAGCGATCTTCTTCGCAGAATCCATGTTCCATGTGCCGCAGCCGCGCCTGTCTGACGGGAGCCGCCACCCCCTCGATGGAACCAACGCCAGCTCCTGCGCATTGATCTCCCTGTGCCGACACCTGTACACCTGCGGCTATCAACGCATGGACGCCCAGGTGATCAACGAGCACACCGAACGCTTCGGGGCCTATGAAATCGACGGAAGCGAGTTCCTGGCCATCCTTACGGGTGCGGTCCGCGGGCCCGATCGGTGGCAGCCCATGAGCCCTGGCGCGTGATATCCTCTCGCCCCCGCGCGGGCGGGATCGTGTGCATCGGAGGGACGTGGCGATGGCTGTGGAAGCTGGGATTGTCGGACTGCCCAATGTCGGCAAATCGACACTGTTCAACGCGCTCACGGCAGCGGGCGCGCTCGCGGCCAACTATCCCTTCGCCACGATCGAACCAAACGTCGGCATCGTCAACGTCCCCGACCCCCGCCTCGAAATCATCCAGAGCTTCATCAAGACGAAGAAGGTCGTCCCCGCTGCGCTGCGATTGGTCGATATCGCCGGCATTGTGAAAGGGGCGAGCACGGGTGAAGGCCTTGGCAACAAGTTCCTGAGTCACATTCGCGAGGTCGACGCGATTTGCCATGTGGTGCGGTGCTTTGAAAAAGCGCCGGGCGGCGAAGACATCACCCACGTTTCTGGGAAAGTCGATCCGATTGACGACATCGAAACGATCGAGACCGAGCTGATCCTCGCCGACTTGCAGACAATCGAGAGCGCAATCCCGAAAGCCGAGCGCGCCGCAAAGGGCAAAGATCCCGAAGCAACAGCCCGTCTCAAGGTGCTGACTGCGCTGCAGCCCGTGCTTGCCGAGGGCAAAGCCGTCCGAGGCCTCGTCGAATCCGGCGCGTTCGAAGCGACGGAACAGAAGAAGGCCCTCAAGTCCCTTGGCATGTTGAGCGCCAAGCGCGTGCTCTATATCGCAAATGTCGATGATTCAGATCCGCTCGGCGAGGGGGTGCTTGCTCAGCAAGTACGGGAGCGTGCAAAGGAAGAGGGCATGGGCTGCGTGCCGGTGTGCGCGAAGATCGAAAGCGAGCTTGCAGAACTCGACGAAGCGGATCACATGGAAATGCTCAAGGATTTGGGCCTCGAAGAGCCCGCCTTGCACACGGTCGCCCGCGCGGTGTATGCGCTGCTGGGGCAGCAGTCCTATTACACCGCAGGCGAGAAGGAAGTCCGCGCGTGGACGATTCCAACGGGCGCCACGGCCCCGCAGGCGGCGGGCGTGATCCACACGGATTTCGAGCGCGGGTTCATCCGTTGCGAGACGTATTCAGTGAATGATCTTGTTGAGCTGAAGACGGAGAAGGCGATCAAGGACGCGGGCCGCATGCGGATCGAGGGCAAGGAATATGTGATGCGCGATGGGGATGTGTGCCACTTCCTTTTCAACGTCTAGTAGATGATTGTCAGCACGATCGCCGTCACGAGGGCGACCAAGACGAAGATGTAGAACGCGAGCGCGGCATACCACCAGCCCGTTCCTTTCTTCGGAAACCAGCGCGCGTCTCCTTGCCGAAAGCCCGGCAAAGGAACCCAGCCTAGTGCGGCGTTGACTACATCGGCGAGCGAAGTCATCTTTGTGAGTTCTCAAACACGCCTTGCAGATACGCGAGGTCTTCAATGAAGTCCTGGAACAGGTCCACCTACGTCCCCCGTCCCTCAACGGTGTAATTCGGGCTTTCCTTCGTAATCCGAATATCGTGCGGGTGGCTTTCGACCATCGATGCGCTCGACACGCGGACGAACTGCGTTTGCGTGCGTAGGTCGTCGATGGTTTGGCAGCCGCAATAGCCCATCGCGCTGCGCAGCCCGCCGACCATTTGGTAGACGAACTCCGCGAGCCCGCCGCGATAGGGCACGAGGCCTTCGACGCCTTCGGGCACGAACTTGATCTGCGAGAGGTCGCCCGATTCGTTGCGCGCCTTGAGTTTGTCCGCTTGTGCATAGCGATCGGCAGAGCCCGCACTCATCGCGCCTTCCGAGCCCATGCCGCGATAGGTCTTGTAGCGCCGGCCCTGAGAGATCACAATTTCGCCCGGGCTTTCGTTGAGTCCGGCAAAGAGCGAGCCCATCATCACAGTCGATGCGCCGGCAGCGATCGCCTTTGCGATGTCGCCACTTTGGCGCACGCCGCCGTCCGCGATCACGGGCACGCCAGCTGCGGATGCAATCTCGACGACGTTGAGCACCGCGCTCACCTGCGGCACGCCAACACCAGTCACCACGCGCGTTGTGCAGATCGAGCCGGGGCCAATGCCGACCTTGACAGCATCCGCGCCCGCTTCGATCAGGTCGTGGGCTGCTTCACCGGTGGCGATGTTGCCCGCGATGACTTGCAACTCCGGCCAGCGGTTCTTGATCTCGCGGACGGTATTGAGCACGTTTTCTGAGTGACCATGCGCGGTGTCGACAGTGATGACATCGACCTCAGCCGCGAGCAGTGCCTCGACGCGCTCGTATTGGAACACGCCCACCGCAGCACCACAGCGAAGTCGCCCGCGTGCATCGCGACATGCAAGGGGATACCGCTGAACTTGTTCCAAATCGCGCATCGTGATCAGGCCCGCGAGCGCGAAGGACGTGTCGACGAGGATGAGCTTCTCGACTTTGGCTTTGTTGAGGATGTTCGCAGCTTCCTTGAGCGCCGTGTCAGGCGTGCCGGTGACAAGCCCCTCGCGCGTCATCACATCGCGCACGGGGGTGTCGTCGGAATCGACATATTTCAGATCGCGCGATGTCAGGATGCCAAGCACCTTGCCCTTGGTGCGCAGGCCCGCCTTGCCGCCTTCGACGACGGGGAAGCCCGAGACGTTGTATTCGCGCATCGCACGCCGCGCGGCGCCGACAGTGTCATTGGGCCCCAGGGTCATGGGGTCGGCGATGATGCCGTTCTCCGAGCGCTTGACCTTCTGGACTTCGATCGCCTGTGCATCGGGGGGCATGTTCTTGTGGATGATGCCGATGCCGCCTTCCTGGGCGAGGGCGATCGCGAGGCGCGACTCGGTGACGGTGTCCATCGGCGCCGAGACGAGGGGGATCTTCAGGTCGATGCCGCGGGTGAGGCGGCTGGTCAGGTCGACGGCCGAGGGGTTGACAGCGGATCGGCGAGGGAGGAGCAGGACATCGTCAAAGGTGATGGCCTCGCCGGCGAACTTGTTGATGGGTGAGGGCATGACATCGCCTCGCTGGCCCTGGGTGCCGCTGGTGGACGATGAGGAATCTCTTGCGGTAGTGATTTGTGCCATGTCCCATTGTGCCAACGGGAGCGCCGGGGGTCAATGGGCGGCGTGATAGTCATCCTAAGCGTTGGGTTCCCCGGGATAGGATGGGCATGCTGAGCAATTCCGCCACAGAGCACTTCAATCTCAAGGTCCCGTCATGAACTCGCCTGCCGAAGCAATTGTGCAAGTCTGGGAAGCCTGGCCTGTCGATGGCGAGGCTTCACCAGAGTTGGATTCTGTGATGCGCGCAGCGATCGAGCAGTTTCCCGAATGCTCGATGCTCTGGACAATGCTCGGCGAGCTCGTTGAGAATGTCGACTTAGGGAGTTGGTCAGATTCTCTGGAGGTCGAGGAGTGCTTCAAGAAAGCACTTACACTGAATCCAAAGTGTGCTCGTGCGGCCTGTGACTTGGGCTATTGGCTCGACATCGTGGATCGGCTAGAGGAAGCAAGAGGATATTTAGAGCTCAGTCTTGATCTCGCGCCATCAGGAGACGCGTTGGCTGGGTGGCTTCGCGTTATGGCACAACTTGGAAAGGCAGACGAGGCAGCGGAGAGGGCGCGGAGAGACTTTGCGGCCGTGTTTGAAGAGCCAGAGGTGCAGCATCAAATCATCGAGAACGCAGAGCATCTTTGGCATGACTAGAGAACAAATGCAATCACGCCCCCTCATAGCTGTGACCTGTGATGTCGAGGGCGACGGTGCGTCGTTGTCGCCCAAGGTGTGGCCCAGCTTTGGCAATTACCTGCGCGCGGTGCTGGCTGCAGGGGGCGATCCGGTGCCGATTGGCGCGTGGCGGGCGCTCCGTAATGGCGGTCTCGATCGAGCGGCAATCCAGCGAGACTACAAGGCGTTTGACGGATTCGTATTCACAGGCGGCGGCGATCCTGAGATGAGTGCGTTTGGTGTTGCGACGCATGACGCTGCCAAACCAAAGCTCATCCATCCGATGCGGCAGGCGTATGAGATGGCGCTGCTGCGCGAATTGCTTGCGCAGCGGCAGGAGCAGCCCGTGCTTGGTGTGTGCCTGGGATGTCAGCTCATGGCGCTCGCAACGGGCGGCACGCTCGATCAGCATCTGCCTGATTCGATTGGTGATGCAGCACGAGCGCACGGCATCGAGGGCAAAGATGAGACGCATGACATCACGCCGATTGTGGGGGTGAGCTTGGCATCGGGCGCGGTGACGGGGCAGCATCATCAAGCGATCGACGATGCGGGCGATTTCCGCGTGATTGCGCGATCGGCAGATGGCGTCGTCGAGGCGATTGACCTCGCGGACCATCCCAACTGGCTTGGTGTGCAATGGCATCCGGAGCGCACGGCCAATATCGAACTCGGGCAGGCGTTGTTTGACCGGTTCGTTGCAGCCGCGAGCGCCCAGCCCTACCGTGCGCTTTCATGAGCCATCGCCCAAGCAATCTGTTTACAAACCCGCCGCGTTTGCCCCTGGTCGCCCCGTCCATCCTCTCCGCCGACTTCGCGCGACTGCGCGACGACTGCGCGCACGTGCTGGACGTTGCCGCCGGCGACCTTCTCCACGTCGATGTCATGGATGGCCACTTCGTTCCCAACCTCACCATGGGCCCCGCGATCGTGCGCTCATTGCGGGCGGCACTGCCCGAGGCATTCCTCGACGTGCACGTCATGGTCACCGACCCCATCCAGTACGTGAAGCCCTTCGCGGCAAGTGGGGCAAACCACCTGACGTTCCACGTAGAACCTGCCCTCGATCCGCTCGCCGGGGCCGGGATGAGCCCACTCTCGGGCGGCGGCGCGGGCTACGACCCCCTCGAGCTCGTCGAAGAAATCCACGCCGCGGGCATGACCGCGGGCCTCGCCATCAACCCCGGCACCTCCGCCGAGACCGTCCTCGCCCAGCCTGGCTGGGTCGAAGCCATGGACCTCATCCTGGTCATGTCGGTCTGGCCGGGCTTCTCAGGCCAAGCCTTCATCCCCGAGGTCCTCGCCACCGCCAAGGCCATCAAGCCAAAGCTGGGCCCGAATCAGCGCCTGGAAATGGACGGTGGCCTCGGCCCCGAAACCGCGATTCCAGCCCGTGAGGCGGGGGTCGACGTCCTCGTGGCCGCCTCCGCCGTCTTTGGCCAGCCTCCGTCGGAGCGCGCTGAGGCCATCCGGGCGATTCGGGGCTGACGCAAGGTCCGGACGATAGCTATCGTGATAGTCGCTCCGGGCCGGACCCGGGGCCATCGTCCGCCTCCCACCGTGCGCGGGGGCGTCTGGCTCGCCTGTCACGGAACCTCGGAACCGAAACATGGCCAAAGGTGGACGGGTGCGTTTGGTGGTCATCCGGTCTGGGCGGACCGCCTGGGACGAGGATGGTCGCTTCCAGGGCCACGCGGACTTGCCGCTCTCCCCGGGCGGCGTCGAAGACTTGGGCGCGATGGCCAAGTCGCTTGATGTGCATTTCGGCTCGGTGTTCTGCGCGACCGACGAGAGCAGCGTCGAGAGCGCAAAGCTGATCGCGAAGGCGGCGGGGGGGCGCGTGCGCCAGACCGCGGGCCTTGCCGAGCCTGACCTTGGCTTGTGGGAGGGCAAGAAAGCCGCGGGCTTGGCCGAGCAAAATCCAAAGACGATGCGCCAGTGGCGCGAGGATCCGACCGCGGTGTGCCCGCCCAATGGCGAGGCGATCGCCGAAGCGCGCCTGCGCATCATCGACTCCGCGGCCAAGATTCTCGATCGTCCATTGCGCAAGGCGGTTGCGATTGTCGTGCGCCCGCTCGCTTTCGGTGTGCTGCGCTCCGTGATTGACGAGCTCACGCCCGAGACGATTACCGCCCCGCACAATGATGACAACCAAGCAAACGTGCTGGACCGAATGGTGAGCTCGGCAATGCTGCGCTCGCGCAGAGAACTCCCGCGACGCGAATTGGCGAAGGTGGACGGATGACACAGATCTCGACAACAAGCCGATGGTCGGAGACGACCGGCGCGGCGACGACGCGCGTGCCCGAAGGCCTGTGGCTGCGCTGCCCAGCGTGCGCGGGCATGATCTACCGCAAGCAAATGGAAGCGAACCAGCGCGTCTGCCCCGACTGCGAACATCACTTCCGCGTCAGCGGCACCGAGCGTGTGCAGTACCTGGCCGACGAAGGCTCATTCGAACCGATGTGGGCTGAGCTCACTTGCGTCGATCCACTGAAGTTCGTCGACCTGAAGGCATACAAGGACAGGCTCGCCGCCGAGCAAGCCAAGACGGGTCAGATCGAAGGTGCATTGACCGGACGCGCGTTCATCAAGGGGCGCGCTGTCATGCTTGGCGTGCTCGACCTTTCCTTCTTCATGGGCACCCTCTCGAGCGTGGTGGGCGAGAAGCTCACCCGCGCCATCGAGTACGCAACAGAGCATGACCTGCCCCTCGTCATCGTCTCAGGCTCGGGCGGCGCCCGCATGCAGGAATCGACGCTCAGCCTCATGCAGATGGCCAAGACCAGCGCTGCGCTCGCGCGCTTCGATCAAGCCGGTGGCCTCTTCGTGAGCGTCCTCACCGATCCCACGACCGGCGGCGTCACTGCGAGCTTTGCCATGCTTGGCGACTTGATCATCGCAGAGCCCAAGGCGCTCGTTGGCTTCGCAGGCCCGCGCGTCATTCAACAAACCATCCGCCAGGAACTGCCCGAGGGCTTCCAGCGCTCGGAGTTCCTGCTCAAGAGCGGCATCATCGATCGCGTCGTCCATCGTCACCAACTGCGCAATGAAATCGCGCGGTTCATCGACTACGCAGGCAAGTGAGTCGGCCCGCCCCGTCATGGATTGATCCTGCGCACCGTCCATTCATCGGCGCGCTGTTGCTTGGCGCACTGCACGCGGTGCTGTTGGGGCTTGCATTCCCGCCGTTTGGGGTGTGGGGCTGCGCGTTTGTTGCCGCAGTTCCAGCCATGATCGTCACCCTGCGCACCCAGCGCCCCTGGCGTAGTGGAGTAGGCCTCGCGATCGCTAGCGCCCCCATGTGGGCGGTGCATCACGCCTGGACCTGGGAAGTCTCCGCCGCGGGCATGCCAGGGCTTGTCGCATACTTGGCGGTGTGGTCCGGCCTCTTCGTCCCCGTCGCGCATGCCGCACTGCGCGTCGTGCCGCGAGAGACCAGGTGGATCGCACTGGCCATCGTGTGGGCGGGACTTGAACACTTGCGCGGCACGGTCGTCGGGCATGGCTATCCCTGGTTCATGCTTGGCCACCCGATGATCGATTTCGCGCCGCTCGCCGCCTGGGGCAGCATCCTCGGCGCAATGGGCGTCGGGTTCATCATCGCGCTAGGCAACAGCGCTCTCGCATGCGCAATCATTGAACCGGGCAAGTTGCGCGCCCGCGCCCTCGCCCTTGGCATGGTCACGCTCGGCACGGCGATCATCATCGGCGCCATGGGTCTCGCCACGCCCACCATGACAAGCGAGCGCACGCTGCGCATCGGCGTGCTGCAAACCAACATGCCGCAAAGCAACAAGCAGCAGGCATCGATCGGTGAGCGCTTCACCGACTTTCAGCACTGGATGGGGCAAAGCCATGAGCTTGCACAAGCCAGGCCCCTGCTCGACCTCATCGTCTGGCCCGAGACGATGTTTCCAGGCCTTGCCCTTGATGAGCCCTCACTCACGACGGAGCGCGAAGCCAACCTGACCTACCGCCTGGATGATCTGCCCAACGGGCGCACACAAATGCCGTCCACGCTGTTTGCGGATGTGCTGCTCGGTGCTCAGGACGATTGGGGCGTACCGATGCTCGTCGGCGCGCTCGGGCGAGCCGATTTCCGCATCACGCCAAACCAAGTCGGCAGCTATGACTTTGGCGGCGAAGTCTTCAACAGCGTCATGGCCCTCCAGCGCGGCGAGGTCACTGCGCGCTACGACAAAGTCGCGCTCACGCCCTTCGGCGAGGTCATGCCCTATATCTCCGCCTGGCCCTGGCTTGAAAAACGACTGCTCGACCTCGGCGCAAATGGCATGAGCTTCGATCTCTCCGCGGGCACGAGCGCGGAGCCGCTCAATGTCGTGCGTACCGATCGGACCGTTCGTGTCGCGACCCCCGTGTGCTTCGAGTCGACCGTGCCCTGGGTGTGCCGGGGTATGGTCTATGAGCAAGGTAAGCGCCGCGCGGATCTCGTCGTGAACGTGACCAACGACGGCTGGTTCGGCACGTTTGATGGCGGGCGTCAACACCACCTGTTGCACGCGCGCTGGCGGGCCATCGAGCTTGGCGTCCCCGTCGTTCGGGCCGCGAACACCGGGATCAGCTGTGCGATCGACCCCCGGGGGCACGTCATTGAGGCCGCCGCGGCTCGGCAGGAAGCCGCCCTCAACATCGAGATTGGGCTCCCCGAGGGGTCCGGGACGATCTACGGAAGGATTGGCAACGTACTTGGACCAGTGAGCGCGATGTTAACGATCGTGCTTGGCTTGGTCGGCGCTGTCGCGCATCGGCGCGGGCGCAAGCGGAGGCGGAATGATGCGACAGACGAATAGGCAGTGGGCCCATTGGTCCAGGTTCTCGATTGCGGTAGCCGCGATGGTCACCATCGCGGGCGGCGCCTTCGGGCAGCCACAAGAGCCTGCGATCAACAATGGCGTTGTCGCCACGACCAACCTGCGCGAGCGCACGCTCGAAATGCTCAATGCCTTCTCATTCAACGAGAATGCATTGCTCCGCGCGAACGCAATCGAAGCCCTCCAGGCCGTGCCTTCGCGTGCCGAGCCAGTCGCCGCTGCGGCCCTGGGCGATGACAACCCGGGCGTGCGTTATGCCGCCGCCATGACGATCGGCAAACTGCGCCTGAAGGGCATCGCGCCGCAGGTCAGGCCGCTGCTGCGCGACGAGGACTCGCGCGTGCGTTGTGCCGCGATCTTCGCGCTCACGCGCTGTGGCGAGAAGGCCGATCGCTCACCACTTGCGAGCTATCTCCTGGGCCACGACATGCGCGTCTCGTCGACCGCCGCGTTCGTGCTCGGGGAGCTGGGCGAGCCCTCAGCGATCGCACTTTTGCGCGACGTCGCGCGCCCGCCACGCCGGCGCGATCCCGCCGAGGCCGAGCAGGCGCCGCCCGTGGGCATCCCCGACCCGGTGGACCGGGTCATTCGCCGGCTGCAGGTCGCCGAGGCCCTCACCAAACTGGGTGACGACGCCGGGCGAGATGTCATTCGTTCCGCCCTCTACCCGCGCCAACGTGAGGATTTCGAAGCCGCCGTCCTCGCCGCACAGATCCTGGGCGAGGTCAAGGACACCTCCGCAGCCGCTCAGCTCGTCCAACTGATCGAACAAACCGTCCCCGGCGCTACCGCCGAAGAAGGCGGCATCCCTGAGTACTTGCAACCAAAGGAGTTGCGTCTCGCCGCCGCGACCGCGCTCGCCAAGATGGGCTATCGCGACGGCGTGTATGTCGCCGACCAGTACCGCGCCGACCCGGACGCCGCAGTGCGGGCCCAGGCCGCTTTCCTGTACCGGGCCGTCGGGCGACGCGCCGATCGGGATACCCTCGCCGCAATGCTCGACGATCCATCTCCGCTCGTGCAGGTTTCCGCAGCAGCGGGGGTGCTCGCGATCCTGGAGAAGTGACCCCTCGGAGTACGCCGCCCTATCGGACCCTTCGGGCGTGAAACGAGCGGTCCAACGCGCCCATGAGTTGACAGTTCGGGCCCGTGGTGGGAAGGTTGGGGCTTGTGGGCTTGCCTTTGGGGTCCACGGTCTCGGAACCGCCCGGCGAAGGGGGCCGAACAGGCTTCCAGGCGGGGATGGTCTCCCGGGGCGCATGGGATGCGCTCGCGTGGCGGCGGTCCTGTCGGTATTCGATTCGACAACGTCGTTGTTGATGTGAAGCGGTTGGCTTGAAGGTAGTGGTTTCGGCTCCAGGAGAGACGCCTTGCATATTCTCACCAAGTTCTTCGTGATCATTGCCGCGATGTTGAGCGTGCTCCTCGCGGGTCTTTCGATCGCATACACGTCGAATGCTGATGCGCTTCGACAGGCGGTCGTCACCGAGCGCATGAAGGCGCAAGAAGCCGCAGCCGCCGCGAGCGCCGCAACCGCCGGCGCCGGCGAAGAGCTCGCCCAAGTGCGCGATGTGCTCTCTGCGGTTGAAGAAGAGAAGCGTGGCCTCCTCGCCGAGGTCAACAAGCTCACTTCCGAGAAGACGCAGCTCGCCGCCGATGTCAAGAAGCTCGAGCTCGCCTCGCAAGGCCATGACGCACGCATCGAAGAGTTCACCGCGCTCGTCAAGGCCTTCCTGGAACAGGACAGTCTCCGGTCCAACGAGAACCAAACGCTCCGCGAGAAGGAAATCGCGTACCTCCGCAAGGAGATCGAGCTGGGCGAGCGCATCAACGAGCTTGGCTCGCAGCTCGAAGTCTCACAGGAGACCAATCGCACGCTGCAAGAGCAGCTCGCGGACATGCGAGATCGCCTGGGCAACCTGAACAGCAGCAACATCGCCTCGGGCGCAGCGTTCAGCGCGCCGCGGGCCCCCGACGGCTTCCGTGCAACCGTGACCGGCGTCGCTCGGGACGCCGCGGGCAAGATGCTCGTCAGCATCGACGCCGGCCTCAATGATCGCCTGCAGAAGCAGATGAAGCTCAGCATCGTTCGCGGCAGCAGTTGGGTCGGCAGCATGACCCTCGAAAGCGTGAACCTCAATGACGCAGTGGGCGTGATCGATCTGTCCAATCTGGACGTGCGTGCGGGCGATACGGTCGAGGCCTCGGACGCGGGCTGGTAGGCCGCTTTCAAGCAGGAGTGATGTGATGAGTCAGCTTGGCATGCAGCTTCCTGGTTCGCAGCGCGGGCGCAAGGCCCAGCCCAACGCCTATACCGCCCTCATGTTGGGGGCGACAGTCGTGTTGGCGGTGGCGGTGGTGCTGGTCGGTCGCTCGGCGGCAAAGGTCGCCCCCGGGGGCGACGTCATGAAGGTCCTCAACGTCCAGGACGCCAAGAAGATCGATCTCGGCAGGCTCAACTGACCGCCCCGCGACCGGTCCACTTATCCACAATGATGAACAACCATGACGGCATTTTTTGCCGGACGCGCGGCGATTGTTGCGCGAAGCTCGCCAACATCGTGTAGCCTGCTCGCTTGGGTGGGGCGGCATGGACCGTCCGCAGCCCGCCCGACGATCTCGACTTCACAAAGAGATCGCAAACGCCACGGACGGCCAGGAGGGCCACGAGGAAGTGTGGTTTGACTCCCTGCTCAGTTGGTTCAGCGTCGACATGGGTATCGACCTCGGCACGTGCAACACCCTCGTGTGTGTGCGTGGCGAGGGCATCGTCCTGAATGAGCCAAGCGTCGTCGCCGTCCGCAAGGGCACCAACCAGGTGCTCAACAATGGACAAGCCGTCGGCTGGCGCGCCAAGGAAATGCTTGGCAAGACGCCCGGCTCCATCACCGCAATCCGTCCGCTCAAAGATGGCGTGATCTCCGACTTCGAGATCACTGAGGCGATGCTGAGCTATTTCATCCGCAAGGTTTCCGGGCGCAATCGCCTCATCGGGCCGCGTGTCGTGATCGCAGTGCCGAGCGGCATCACCGCTGTCGAGAAGCAAGCGGTCGAGCAAAGCGCGCAACGCGCCGGCGCCCGCGTCGTCTATCTCGTTGAAGAGCCCATTGCCGCCGCCATCGGCGCGGGACTTCCCTTCGCCGAACCGACTGCATCAATGATCGTCGACATCGGTGGCGGCACCACAGAAGTGGCCATCATGACCCTCGCGGACATCGCCGTTTGCGAATCGGTCCGTGTCGCAGGTGACGACATGGACGAAGCGATCATGGGGCACATGAAGAAGCACTACAACCTCATGATTGGCGAACAGACCGCCGAGCGCATCAAGATCGAGATCGGCGCCGCGGCCCCGGTTGAAGACGAACACACCATGGAGGCCCGCGGGCGCGACATGATCTCGGGCCTGCCCCGCAAGACGGTCGTGTCAAGCGAAGAAATCCGCGAGGCCCTCCAAGAGCCCGTCAATGCTATCGTCGAAACGGTCACCCGCACGCTCGAGCGCTGCGAGCCGGAACTGGCGGCAGACCTCGTCGACAACGGCATCGTCCTGGCCGGCGGCGGGGCGCTGCTTCGCGGCATCGACATCGTCCTCCAGAATGCGACTGGCATGCGCGTGCGCGTCGCCGAAGAACCCCTGAAATGCGTCGCGGAAGGCACCGCGATCTTCCTCGAGAACATTGAGACGTGGAAGCACACGCTCGAGAGCAGCGTGGATTGAGCGCGGCGGGCTGTGATCGGCTCGCGCGCAATCGGCTGACAGCCCATGTCGGAGGCGTGCAATGGCGCGCATGAGGCGGTATCGCGCGCAGACGTGGGGGGGCGGCGCGGTGGTCGTCCTGCTCGTGCTTGCCCTCGCGCCGCAGCGCGCAACCGCCTGGGCCGGTTGGCTGCGGGGCCCCGTCGAAACAATCCTTGCTCCTGGCGCGCGCCCGCTTGCGATGCTGAGCACTTTGCTGCGCCCCGGGCGCACAATCGATACAGGCCGACCCGACGCCAGCGAACTCGAACTGCAGCGCCAGCGCGAAGAACTCGAAACCGAACTCGCACGCGCAAACGCGCGCATCGCCGAACTTGAGCAGCTGGTCCGCGACCTCCAGGTCGGCGCCGCCGCGCCTGGGCTTGGACAAACGCGCCCCGTTGTCGCCGCTCGCGTGGGCCAGGCGATGGGCAGTGGCACCATCGACGTTCGCGCGGGCGATGGCGAAGGCGTTGTCGTTGGCACGGTCGCCACCGCGCGCGGCACGCAGCAGCTCGTGGGCCTCGTCACCAGCACCGGGCCAATGGTCTCAACGGTGCGCCTCATCACCGATCGACGGATCGAACCCGGCCTCATGCAGGCGACCATCGGCGCGGAAGGCGCGCGCGACGCCAACGCACAGGCCAGCTTGCCCCGATGCCAGTTGCATCCCGATGGTGCGGGGCTGCTTGTCGATGAACAGGTGCCGGCGCCGCCGGGGAGCGAATCAATCATCCGCGTCGGCGCGCTCGTGCGCCTGGATGATCCGACGTGGTCGGGTGCAGCGCAGCTGCTGATCTTGGGGCGCATCGAGCGGATCGAGGACGGAGCATCACCCCAGTTCCGCAAGATCGTGGTGCGCCCAATTGTCGACATTTCGCGCGTAAGCGGTGTCATTCTGCATGTCAGGCGCAACGATGATGAGGGCCAAGGGTGAACTGGCTCATCTTCGCCATCGTGTGCTGGGTCATGTTCGCGTTCGAGTGGGGCTTCGATGCGCTGCGCTTGGGCGAGACCGACATCGCGCCGATGCTGCCGATTGTGCTGCTCGTCGTAGTGGCGCTGCGAGCGCCCACACGCCACGCGATGGTCGCCGCCGCCGTCATTGGGTTGCTCTACGACATCATGATGCAGGTAAACATCGCCGGCGGGGGCGAAGCGGTCGTCCTGGGGCCGCACGCGCTGGGCTGCATGCTCGGTGTCTACGCCGTGCTGCTGAGTCGCAGCCTGATGTATCGGCGCGGCGTCCTGGCCATCGTCGTGACCGCCATCCTTGTGGCGATGCTCATGAACGTCGTGGCGACGGTCCTCCTCGCAGTGCGGTCCACATACGACGTCATCGAGCCCGGGCGGGCAGTCGTCCAGCTTGGACGCGGGCTTGGTTCGGCGCTCTACACCGGGGCCGCCGCAATCGTCGTCGGAAGCGTTCTGCTGGCCCTGCGGCGGGTGTTTCAGTTCTCTGAACCAGCGCGCAGCGGCTATCGCGGATGACCGCGTACAATGGCCCAAGCAAGGAGGTCGTGCGATGAAGGGCATGAGCGATGTGGGCAAGAGCGCGATTGCATCAGCAGTCATTGATTCGGAAGAAGCACGGCGCGCACAAGAGGCCGCCGACAGCAGTGCCGATCTCCCGGCGCGCAAGATCAACGTCGACGCGATGAAGATCACCCAGCACTACGACAAGTACACTCCCGAGAACCACGAAGTCTGGGGCATCATCTACAAGAAGCGCATGGAGCAACTTGTCGAGTTTGGTTCGGATGTCTTTCTGAGCGGTGCAAAGGCGATCAATCTGCGATCCGATCGCGTGCCGCCGCTCAAGGATGTCAACGCGCGCTTGAATGAATTGACGGGGTGGTCGAGCCATGGCGTGCCCGGATACCTGCCCCCCAAGCCCTTCTTCGCATTCCTGGCGCAACGCCAATTCCCGACGACCGTCACCGTGCGCCCCAAGGCGCAAATGGATTACCTGCCCGAGCCCGACATCATTCATGACGTCTTCGGGCATGTGCCCCTCCACGCCGACCCTGTGTTCGCCGACTTCCTGCAGACCTATGGCAAGGCGGCATTGCACACGACGAGCAATCATCACACCGAGCGCCTCGCGCGATTGTTCTGGTTCACCGTCGAGTTCGGACTCATCCAGGAGTCAGGCAAGCTCAAGCTCTACGGCTCGGGCTTGATCTCCAGTGAGGGTGAAGGGCATCACGCGCTCGAGAGCCCCAAGGTCGATCGTCGTCCGTTCGAACTCGAGCGCGTCTGCGAGACCACCTTCGAAATCGATCACTACCAGCCGATCCTGTACGTGCTGGAAAGCTTTGAGCAACTCCGCGACGCGATGCAAACCTATGCCGAGCGCGTGCTTGATGAGGCAGGCAAGTTGGACGAACTGGAGGCGGTCGCGAAGTAGCCGGGTCAGACCCACTTTGGCAGTATCGCGCACAGGCTTGTCGACTTGCAGTGGTATTGGTGTCGCTTGTCTTTCGCATCAAGGCGCCGTGGAAACCGCCCCGCCAAGATGCCGGCGATCGCAAAGTCAATGTTCTCGCGCGCCTTGGCGATGTCGAGCTCGGAAAAGTCGATCGCACCGCGGACACCCTCGCTGAGCACCCAGTACTCCGCCACGCCGCGCGGCAGGTCATCAAACGTGGGTACAGGCAACGCGCCCGTGGCAGCGTCCGGCTCCTGGCCAAAGACCGTCAGTGCCATAGCATAAATGCACATTTGCAAGTCATCGCCCACAGGGCTTGTCAGCGCATCCTTCGCCTTGCCTGTCTTGTAATCAATGATCCGAAATCCCCCATCGGGCAGGCGATCGATCCGATCGATCTTCGCAACGAAGTTGTGCGATGCCCCGCCCCCTGCGGGCGCATAGCTGAATCGAATGCGATGTTCGACTTCAAGGAGTTCATCGTGGCCCTGCGCAAGCAGTGCAAAAGCATTGGCAAGCTGCGCATCGATCTGTGCAGGCATCGCGCCCGTCAGTGGCAAGTGCGGCGGCCACTTGGCAAGCTGCTCGCGCCCAAGCGCGAGCAGTTCGTCA
>JAGQOH010000053.1 GCA_020427635.1 Phycisphaerales bacterium | reverse complement strand
CATCAGGCGCATCGATGAGCGCGGGCCGGCAATCTGCATGCCGGCTACGGCGGTGCGCACGCCGGCGTAGATCGCGGGGTGCGCCCACGTCGGCAGCTTCTTCTTCTTGCGTTTGCGAGCGCTCACGGGTCGTGAGTCTACCGCAGGCGCATCAGCGATCGATATTGATCCCGGTCAGCGTGAACAGGCGATTCTGGTTGAGCACTGGAATGCTCGTGTCGCCCGCCTTGCGGAAGAGTTCCTCATAGCGGTGCTGCCCGCGCGCAAGCTCCTGATACCTGGAGATGATCGCCGGCGGATCGTCGAACTTCGGCTCGGGCGGCAGGATCGGCTTGTCGCCCAGCACCACGAAGTCGGTGTCGCCCGCGATGTCATCGGTCAGCTCGCCGCCCCAATCCTTGACCAGCGCCTTAATCTCCTCGGCCTCCTGCGGCGTGGAGATTCCGTCGTTATTGACATCGAAGTTGCCAAACACGACGAAGCTGTAGGTCTTGGATGCGTCGTACACGGGATTGGCGATGAGGTCGCCCTTGACGATCGGGTTGCCGCGCGAGCCGCGAATCACGCGCGCCCGGCTGGACGTCGGATCCACGCCCACGACTTCGAGCGTCGCCTTCCCGGGGGGATATTCGCCATTGGCGTCGGGCACGATCGCGGTGCCCACTGAATACACCTGGAACGTGATGCCAAGCGGCACCTTGTCGCCACGACCGCGGCTGATGTACACGGTGCCCGTGGCAGGATTGACATCGACGACATTGCCATCAACCAGCGCCTCTTCGTTGTAGGGACGCAGGCGATTCGTGTCATTGCCACGCGTGCGCTGGACCTGGCGCTCAAGCACCAGGATGCGGTTCTCGAGATCGCGATTCGTGGATTCCAGCGAGGTCACTTGCAGATCCGCATCAGCACGGATTGCAGCAGCCCGCGAGCGGAAATCAGATTGCGCCGCCTCGACATCTGTGCGATAGCGATTTACACCACTCTGATAGTCATCCAGCTCGCCAGTGAGGCGCGCGATTGTGCTCGAGTGCTCCTCGCGGGCGCGCGCAAGCTGATCCTGCTGATCAAGCAGGTTGGCGTTGGCATCCGCGAGGCCTGACTTTGCGGTGGCCAGTTCGCGCTCCAGTTGCTGCGTCCGCTCATGCATTTCCTTGGCCGCGCTGAGCCAGGAGCCGTAACCCTTGCCAAAGACGCGCTCAGCTTCCTTGTCGAACTCCGCCAAGCGATCGCCACGCTTGCCCGTGACGTTCATCGCGATCTCTTCCAGCGCCTTGTCGAGGCCGAGCACCACACCGTCGGGGCGCTCAAAGTCGCGACGCAGCTGGTCCCAGCGCTCAGACTGCTTGTCTGGCGGGATGGCGGCGGCGAGGTTTGCGTTGGCCGTGTCCAGTTCGCGGTTCAGGCGCTGCACCTGGGCCAGGAAGATCACGGTCGTGACGAAGAACCCGAGTGAGAGCAGCGCGAGAATCGCAAGGCTCACCATCACACCGAGAGACGTTGTCGTGCGTGCCGCCATGTGGTTTGGCTCCGACGCCGGTCGCCTGTCACAGGCGGGCCGGGCTCAAAAAAACCCAATCGAATCAAATGCTTCCGCGCGTGGCGAGCCCACCGGCGCACGCCAAGCTCACACCTGGCCAGCCAGTCGACCGGGGTCGATACGCAGGCGGACCGGGCGAGTTGCGACCAGTGTCGCGGCTGGACCCCTCGGGCGTCAACCGGGCCCCTGCGGGTGCATGATCGGAGCCACTTCCATTGGGCCCGCGTCCGACCCGACCGCCTCCGGGGCGATCCAGCCCTGCAGCAGGAACACCAGCCCGAGGAACGCTGCGAAGCTCAGCATGTCCGTGAGCATGGTGAGGAAGATTGAAGACGCGGTCGCCGGGTCGATCCCAACCCGCTCCATGAACAGCGGGATGAGCGTGCCGATGAGGCAACCCACCATGAGGGCCCCGGCCATCGCGATGCCCGCGACGATCGCAATCGGCCAGGTGAAGTCATTTACGAAGCCCAGTTCGATCGATCGGCCCAGCATGCCAAGCAGGCCCGTCGCGATGGTCAAGATCGCACCGACCAGCACACCGCTGACCAATCCGAAGGCGGCCTCCTTCATGATCAGTGGCCGAACGCGCTGCGCGTGAATCTCCCCCAGCACGATGCCGCGCAACGTCACCGCGAGGCTCTGGTTCCCCGCGTTGCCCACTTGGTTGGCGATGACCGGGAAGATAACGGCGGCAATCGGGATCAGTTCGATCAGGTCATGAAACGCCAGCAGCACTGAGGCCGCGATCGTCGCGGTGAGCAGATTGACCACGAGCCAGGGGGTGCGCCCGCGCAGCTTGGCGCCGAGCGTTGAATACACCGCCTCGCGCGCACCGGCGCCGACCTGCTTCAGGGCGTCTTCCGTGGTCTCCTCGGCGATGATGTCGATGACATCGTCCACCGTGATCATGCCCAGCACGCGCTCCTGGTGATCGATCACAGGCAAGGCCAGATAGTCGTACCGCTCGAACAGCCGAGCGACTTCTTCCTGGTCATCCTCTGGCCGCACCGCTTCGATGTCGCGATCCATGTGATCGCCAACGATCTCCGCATCGTCGGTAACGAGCAGGTCGCGCAACGAGATCACGCCCTGCAGGCGCTGCTGATCATCGACGCAGTACAAGTCGAGCTGGTCCTCATTGATCGACAGCCGCTTCACGCGCTCGATCGCACGCCCAATCGTGAGGGACGACCTCACGACCAGAATGTCGGTGGTCATGATGCCACCGGCGGTGTCGGCTGGGTAGAGCGCGAGCTTGCCCAGAACCGCCGCCCGGCGAGGATGCACGAGCTCAAGTACCGCGCTTCGCTCGACCTCGGGCATGCTCTGCAAGAGGTCCGCAGCGTCGTCGTCGGCCATCAACTCGATCAGGCGAGCCGCTTCCGTGTTGTCGAGGTCGCGCACAACCGTCGCCGCGAGCGCCGGATCCATGTGCGCCAAGGCCTCGGCGGCGGCCTCGTCGTCCATCTCATGGACGAGTTTGCCCTGCTCTTCAGGATCCAGCCGCTCGATGATGTCGGCCGCGTCCGGTGCGTCTTGCTGCTCGACCACCTGCGCAATCTCGGCGACCGGCGCGTCTTCCTCGACCATCGTCTCGACGCGCTCCGCGACCGTTTCGAGATCGACCGAGTCGTCCGGGGCGCCGTCATCAGGCTCGATGGGCAGCACCTCGCCTTGCAGGTCGTCGCGCAGCTCGCTCATGCGGCACCTCCGGGCATCGCTCGCCACACCGTCCACGCCATCAACCCAACATACACCGCGAGCAATGTCAGCCCTTCCAACCGGCTCACCGTGGAGCCGTGCGTGCGCGACATGGGCCAGAGCAGCAGCGCGAGCGCTGCCATCACCACAAGTTCGACACGCCCGCCCGGCGGCATGTCGATCGGGCGCACAAGCGAGGTCAGCGCCAAGACGAACAGCAAATTGAAGATGTTCGACCCGACGACGTTGCCCACCGCAAGGTCAACATGCCCACGCCGCACGGAGAGGAATGAGGTCACAAGCTCGGGCAGGCTCGTCGCAATGGCGACGATCGTGAGGCCAATCACTTCGTCACTCACGCCGAGCGATCGCGCCAGACCCGCCGCCCCAAGCTCCGACAAACGCCCGCCAACAACGAGGCCCGAAAGCCCCACCACCACCAGCCCCACTGGACCTGCGAACTTGGCCTGTTTGACTGCGGCCTCCATCTCGCGGACTTCCGCTTCGAACGGCGCGACCTTGCCCTCACGCCGTGCGCCCCGGAAGATCATCCAGAGCGTTGCCACGAAGAAACCCAGCAACACGCTGCCTTCCAAGGCGCTTAGTGCGCCCGCGCCGAAGGCCCCCTCCCCGGTTGGCAGCAACAGGAAGGCGACCACCAACCCTGAGGCGACAAGCATCAAGGGGAGCTCGCGCCGGATGACTGATGTCGCCACCTTGAGGGGCTGAATCAACGCGCAGAGCCCGAGGATGAGTCCGATGTTGGCGATGTTCGACCCGACGATGTTGCCAAAGCAGAGCGCAGAGTTGCCGCGCAGTGCCGCCACCAGGTTGAGGGCCAACTCGGGCGCCGAGGTCCCAAATGCGACGACTGTGAGCCCAATGACCACGGGTTTCACGCCGAGACGGTCGGCGAGCGACACCGCCCCGCGCACGAGCAACTCGCCGCCGGCGACCAGCACGACGACACCCACTGCGAACACCAGGATGTACCCGAGCATTGGGGACATGCCACAAGCCTACCTTTGGACCTCGTTTCGCACTGCCTGCGTAGCGCTACACACGAAGCTCAGTCTTGGCGTGGAGCGCCTGGGCGTATCGCTGACGAAGCGGCTCAATCGTCGACTTCATGAACTGCTCGGTCTGCGCCACTGCCAGTCCGATGAAACGTTCCGGCTCGAGCGCACGATCGATCGCAACACCCGCGAGCAACGGCTCATGTTTCAACCGCTTGACAAGCGCATCGGCGCCGGTCGTGGCCGAGGCTCGCCCTTCGCCTGCTGAGGCAATCGCATGCTGACGAATCGCCTCATGCACCTGCTGGCGGTCGCGCCCGAGCTTGGCCGCCTCCATCATGAGGTTCTCCGTCGCCAAGAATGGCAACTCCGAGGCCAGGTTCGCACGCACGACCGCCTCATGCACCACCAACCCGCTCGCAACGTTGTGCATGATCAACAGCGCCCCATCGAGCGCCAGGAATGCCTCGGGCAACGACAGGCGCCGATTCGCCGAGTCATCCAGTGTGCGCTCGAACCACTGGGTCGCGGCGGTGTCATACGCATTGGGCGCCAAATGCATCACGAACCGGGCCAGCGCGCACGCTCGCTCGCAGCGCATTGGATTGCGCTTATAGGGCATCGCGCTCGAGCCGATTTGCTCTGCTTCGAATGGTTCGTCCAGCTCACGCTTCGCGATCAACAGTCGCAGATCCGTGGCCATCTTGTGTACCGCAGCGGCGGCAGCAGCGCAATCCGCCAGCACAAAACTGTCCACCACGCGCGGATAGGTCTGCCCAGTTAGCGCGTAGCGCTGCGTGCTGCGATCATCTGGGTCGATCGCGGCGCAGAACTTCCGGTCGAGCTCTCTGACCTTCTCCGCATCACCATCAAACAACTGCAGAAACGACGCCTGCGTGCCGGTCGCGCCGCCAAGTCCTTTGATGCGCACGTCGCCAAACAGATCATTGACCAACCGATCGAAGCACAGCTTCAGATCGTGCGCCCATTGTGCAGCCCGCCGCCCAACGGTGGTTGGCTGCGCAGGCTGCCCGTGCGTATAGCCGACGGTCGCCAGCGCCTTCCAGTGCTCGGCGAATGTCCCCAGCGCATCGATCACCTGGGCCAGGCGCACGCCAATGAGCCGCAGCGCCTCTCGCAAGATTAGGGCGTCGGCATTGCACACCACGTCCTGGCTCGTGAGCCCAAGGTGGATGATCCCGCGCGCGTTTGGGCAGCGATCCCCCCAAGCATGCACATGGGCCATGACGTCGTGGCGCAGGCGCGCCTCGTGTGCCGCAGCGCAGGCAAAGTCATCGGGGATTGGCTCGACACTCGCGCGAAGCTCGGCCAGTTGCGTGCCTGTGATGGGCAGCCCAAGGTCTTGCTGGGCTTGGGCAACCACAAGCCAGATCCGCCGCCAGGTGGCAATCCGGTGCTGCGCGGACCACAGGCGGCGCATTTCCGCGGAGGCGTATCGTCCCTCGAGGGGTGATCGATAGCCGTCCAGGCCTGCGCCGGGGCGGTTGTCGGCAGTTTGGGGGGGAATCTGGTGTGCTGGAGCCATTGGGGTCGATCCGCTGGATGCATTGGATCGTATCGGAGGGCACGAATGGGCGTCGTGCCACCGCCGTTCTGGACGGATTGCCCCTCGATTGAGGATGACCACGTCACCATGCCCTCCGCCCTCGAGAGCACGGGATCCGCAGACAGCTCCATTGGGGGCTACATCTTCCGCTCGCCCACGACCCGCCCGTCTCGCCCGGCCCAGCCGTCCAGGCCTGATGAGGCCCGCGTCGTCTTCGATGACCCGGACCAGCTTGCCGACCTTGCTGCCGCCCAGCGGGGTAACCGTGAGGCTCTGGAGCGACTGCTGAGCCGGCACACCGACCGCTTGTTTGCGGTGTGCATCCGCATGGCTGGCAGGGCCGACGCCGAGGATCTGCTGCAGGAGTCGCTTGTGCGCATCATCAAGGCCCTCCCACAGTTCAGGGGCGAGTCGCGGGTGAGCACCTGGATGCTGCGGATCGCCGTGAACACGTGTCTGACCTGCCATCGCAAGCGCAAGTCGCGGCCCTCGGTGTCGTTGGAAGCCGCCGGCGGAGCGCAAGAATTCTCGAAAAAGGACGGGGAACCCGGTGCGGTTGCAGCCGTCGAAACCAGGGAGCGCATCGACCGGCTCGAGCAGGTGTTCTCGGAACTGGAGCCGCATCAACGGGTGATCATCACCCTGCGCGACTTGCAGGGGCTGGATTACCAGGAGATCGCGGCGGTCCTGGGCGTGCCACTTGGCACTGTGAAGAGCCGTCTGTTTCGAGCCCGGTTGGCGCTGCGCGAAGGGGTCGAGGGCAAACGACGCAGTGGCAGCGGGTCGGCGGACTAGAATCGTCCGAGGCCCGGGCCCCTCGATAAGGGCGAAGGCCAAATGATCCGGAGCGCGACCATCACCGACTCATTCCGTCCATCCCAGGATGATCTGTTGGCTTTCATTGAGGGCCAACTCGCGCCCGAGCGCGAGGCTGCGGTGCGCCGCGCTCTGGGCGAAGTGCCTGGCGCACTGGAGCGGGCTGAGGCCATGCGCCAGGACAAGGCGTTGATGCGACGCGGCGTGACGCCGCCAGAAACGGCCCGCGCCCCGGTCTCCGCAGCGCAGCAGGCAATGCGCTCAGCACTTGGCGCGAGGCCCCGAACCGGATGGCGCCGATGGACACCGGCCCTTGTTGGAGCCGGCGGGCTTGCAGCCGCAGCGGCGGCCTGGGTCATCTTGGTGCAGTCCGGTGGGCTCGAGCCTGCGCCGGACAATGACCTCGATCGCTTGACGATCGTGCCGAAGTCGCCCAGCACTCCTCCGCCCGCCCGGGCCGACGAGTCTGACGTTGACCTCAATGCGTTTCTGGCCAACGCGCCGGCGAGCGCCTCCACGATGTCGCCCGTGCCGGAGCCGATCACCGCCGCTTCAGCACCGCTGCCCAACCAGGTCTGGCTTGGGATCGACGACTGGGGCATCGAGCGCCCCGTGGACACCATGGAGGCGGCGTCATGGCTGTGGGACGGACGTCTTGCGGTGGTGCTCCGCGTGCCGGATGCCCGCGGCCGCGAGGACCAGATGCGATTGCTGAGCCTGGTGAACTCGGTGCGCCTGGTGCACGAACCGATCTCGTCGCCGCAGCGTGGAGAAGGCGGCGAGCAACACGCCGGAGCGTCGCCCACGCCCACCACAGGGGCACGAAACCCAGTGCGTTCGCTGCTCTATGGCGTGATTGATCAAGGCCCCGGCTATGACGATGCGGGCTCGACCCTGAACGACGGGGTGATTCGAGCGCTTGATGCATGGCTCACTGAACTACCACTGGTCGAAGGCGGCGAACTTGAGCTCGAAGAGTTGAACGCGGCGCAACGGCTCCCCGGCCCGCCAGAGGAATGGAAAGACACAACGCTGACGCGCCAGCACCTGTTGCTCATTCGCATCCGAGAGGACGGCCTGCCCTCGTCTTCGTCGGTCCGGTCACCGCTGGAACTGCCAAAGGGCGCGCCGCCTTGGATGGACGGGCCAGGCCGAGACGCCAGACCGCCATTGCGGCAACCGGCGCCGCGGTAAGCGTGAGCACGTGCAGCAACTCTCCTGTCGAGGCGTGGCGCACGTCAACGAGCACAGCGCTGGTGAACTGCACCGCAAGGCCTGCGGCGACGGACAAGGCGGCCGACCCAACAAAGACAACGCGGCGCACCAACCGAATCGGTCCCACAGCAGTCTCCTCCCCTTCGACCCGGTGCTGGCGTGACCGGGGGAGGGACGATATCGGCCAACCGACAGTCGCGCCGCGAATCCTTGTGCATCGAAAGGGTCCGCCCTCGGCCGAGGTTGAGGGAGTGGACGGGCTCCGATATCGTCGCCCATCGTGTCGGGACGTCGTCAACTTGAGCACCGGACAAGGCAGCCTAAGTGTCAGCGCGCGATTCGTTGGTGCGCGAGCGCGATGGGCGCGTTGGCGCTGCTGTGCGCTCAACCCGCGCTGGGGCAGGACAACGGCGCACCAAGTGCGCCGGCCGTTCAGTCAGAGCAGCCCTATGAAGGGCGTCCCATCGCATCGATTCGCTTCGAGGGGCTGCAGCGGGTCACTGAAAGCTTGGCGCGCAACCAGTTGCGCACTGTCGAGGGGCGTCCCCTTGCGTGGTCCATCGTCCAGGATGACTTGCGTCGCCTGGAGCGCATCGGCGAATTTCGGGACTTGCGTGCGCTGGTCGAGCCCCAGGACGACAACTCAGTGGTCGTCGTGTTTCACGTGGCTGAGGCGCCGATCGTGCATGACGTTGTGGTCGTGGGCAATCGCGAGATCTCTGACGAAGACATCGCACTGACTGTCTCAGAAACCACACGCCTCATCACCGGCGTGCCCATCGACGACTATCGCATTGCCCAGGCGGCGCGGGCGATCGAACGGCTGTATCGCGAGCGGGGCTTCTCGCAGGTGAACGTGACGATCGATGAGTCGGAGCTGGCGGAGACGGGTGTCGTACTGTTCCGTGTGCGCGAAGGCGAGCGCATGCAAGTCACGGCGCTGCGGTTCAGTGGCAACAAGAACTTCACGAGTCGGCGCCTGCGCGCCTTGGTCAAGACCAAGGAAGCCGGCCTCTTCACGCGGGCGCCGTTGGATAACACCACGCTCGACGAAGACGTGGGGACGATCGCCCGGTTCTACCGCGAACGCGGGTACTTCGATGCGCGCGTGTCGCGCTCGATCCTGCCCGCCCCCAACGGGCGCGAGGCAATCCTGACATTCGTGATCGAGGAGGGGACGGCCTATCGCCTGCGCGATGTCGTGGTCGAGTCAACAGGGCGCGAGCCCTTGCGCGTGCTCTCGGCTGAGCAAGTGCGCGGCCTAATGGCCTTGACCACCGGCGAAGTCGTGATCGCCTCGGAGGTGCGCCGGAGTGCTGATCGCGTGCGCGATGCGCTCTTGCAGATGGGATACATCGATGCGGTGATCACGCCGCAAGAACGGCGCACGCCCAACGAAGGTGAGGTTGACCTGC
Organism: Phycisphaerales bacterium; assembly: GCA_020427635.1. Classification (GTDB taxonomy): domain Bacteria; phylum Planctomycetota; class Phycisphaerae; order Phycisphaerales; family UBA1924; genus JAGQOH01. The sequence goes on along the minus strand of JAGQOH010000053.1, from coordinate 13,854 downwards.
TCGTTGGTGTTTTTGAGGGCGATCGGTTCAAGACGGGCCTGGTGTTGACGCAGGGCAATGCGCTTACGAAGAGCAAGGTGATCCGGCGCGAGGTCGACCTGTTGCCCGACCACTGGCTCGATGGCACCGCGATCCAAGAAACGGAGCGCCAGCTTGTGCAGCGCGGGCTCTTTGCGCCGCCCGATCCACGCCAAGGTTCACCGGGTCCCTCAGTGACGGTGCAGGCGGAAGACCCCGCGTTCCCGGGCTACCGGGATGTGCTGGTCGAAGTCGAAGAGACTAACACGGCACGCATTAGCTTTGGCGCATCGATCAGTTCCGACGCGGGCGTGTCGGGTGGCGTGAGCCTTACGCAGCGCAACTTCGACTTGGCGGACACGCCGGACTCGCTCAGCGAGTTTCTGCGCGGGCGCGCATTCCGCGGGGCCGGGCAGACCTTCGACGTGACATTGAACCCCGGCAACCAGGTGTCGACCTATTCGATCAGCCTCGCAGAGCCGGCGCTCTTTGAATCGGACTACTCGGCAAGTGCCGCACTGTTCTTCCGCCAACGCGTGTTTCGAGACTACGATGAAGATCGCTATGGGCTGCGCGGGCGGCTTGGACGACGGTTTGGCACGCGCTGGAGTGGCGCCATTTCGTTCCGTGCTGAGTCGATCACGCTTAACAACATTGAGGACAGCGCGCCTGTCGACTACTTCGACGTTGAGAATGAACATCGCCTGACGGGCATTGGCGTTGAGTTCGCACGGACAACCGCCGACAACCGATTCCGCCCGACGGGCGGCACGCGCACCGAACTGAGCCTCGAGCAAGTCGGCGCACTGGGCGGGGACTACAACTTCACCAAGCTGGAAGGGCTGTTCTCGATCTTCATCCCGCTTGCAGAAGATGAGTTGACCGGCACAACGTTGCTCACACTGACCACGCGCGCGGGATACATCCCGCAAGACAACGAAGCGCCGGTGTACGAGCGTTACTTCATGGGCGGGCGCACGTTCCGCGGCTTCAACTTCAGAGGCATGGGGCCAATCGGTGTTCGAAACGACACCGCGGGGCCAAGCGATGTGAAGGTGGGCGGCGATTGGATGTTCTTTGCAGGCGCCGAGTATGAGAAGCCACTGTGGGAGCAGACGCTCGCCGGCGTGCTGTTTGTCGATTCGGGCACGATCGCGGATGAACCAGGCTTCGAGGACTATCGCATAAGCGCCGGGCTTGGTGTGCGGCTGTACCTGCCGCAGTTTGGGCAGGCGCCGCTCGCCTTTGACTTCGCGTTTCCGGTGTCCAGCGAGAACACCGACGACGAAGAGATCTTCAGCTTCTCGTTCGACTTGCCCTTCTGACGCTTCGGCGAGCGCGTGAAACGTGGGCGATCTGTGGATAGCATGATCCTGAAGAACGATCGGCGGCGGGCCAGGAGGGGCCGCCCCACTATGCCCCATGGGTTGAGGAGCAGTGTGATGAATCAGATGCGGATGTGGCGCTGGAATTTGGTGGCGGCGGTGGCGTTCCTGGCCCTGGCGGTGCTGCAGGTTGGGACGCAGGTGGCGGGCGCAGCGTCGCGCGCAGTGCCCACGCCGGTGCCGGTCGCGACGGTGGACCTATCGCGCCTGCTGGACATGCTCGATGAGAAAGCAGTCATGGAGAAGGACCTGCAGGCATTCATTGACAAGCTGCAGGCGGACATCCAGCGCGAGGTCGACGCGGTGAAGGCGGCGGAGCAGGACATGGATGTGGCCGCGCCCGACCAGCAGGAAGCGTTCTCGATCAAGTACCTGCAGCTCGCAGCGCAAGCGAAGGTGGACAAGGAGATCGCCGACCAACGCATTAGCCGGAAGATGCGTCGCTCGCAGCTCGACCTGTTCAATAAGATCAAGGAAGCGTCCGCGGCGTATGCCAAGGCCGAGGGTTTCGCGTTGGTGTTCTGCGATGACTCCGCGATGGAGATTCCACCGAACCTGACCGGGCCCGCACTGCAGGCTGCAATACTGAGCCAGCGGCTCGTGTATGTTCAGGCGGACGCGGTGGATATCACGGATGCGGTGTCCGCTCGCATGAACGCCTCATTTGCGCAAATGCGCGCGAAGTGAGCGCCGTGACGTGTGTCACTCCAAGCCCCGCGGGCCCCGCGCCGATGGTCTGGACCGCGGCGCAGCTGGCGGCGCAGTTGAATGCTGAGCTGCACGGCAATGATGCTGTGCAGTTGCATCGCGTAGATGGCCTGGAGCGAGCCGATGCGCACACGCTGACCTTCATTCGTGATGCGGAATACGGGCGCAGGTGGGCGCAGTCGAACGCCGGTGCCGCGTTGGTGTCGCGCGCCGCGTACAAGTCTGCAAAGCTGACGCCGGGCGAGGGGCGCGCGCTCATCGTCGTGGACGACGCCGATGCCGCGATGGCGCAATTGCTTGAACAGCTCGCGCCGCCAATCCACGCTCCGATGGGCCTCGATGCCGCCGCACAGATCGATCCGACTGCTAAACTTGCGCCTGACGTGCGCGTCGGGGCATGCGCCGTCATCGGGCCAGGCAGTGTGGTGGGCCCGGGCACAGTCGTGCATGCGGGAGTGGTGATCGGCGCACGTGTCCGCATTGGCAACGCGTGTGTATTGCATGCGCGCGTCGTCATTGAAGATCGGTGTGTCCTGGGCGATCGCGTTGAGCTGCACGCGGGGGTAGTGATCGGTGCGGACGGATTCGGCTTGCGCCCCGCACCAGATGGTCACGGCGTTGTGAAAGTGCGGCACATCGGTCATGTCGAGCTTGGCGACGATGTTGAGATTGGGACCAACAGTTGTGTTGATCGCGGCAAGTTCGGCGCCACTCGCATTGGCGCCGGCACGAAGATCGACAACCTGGTGCAGATCGCCCACAACGTGCAGATCGGGCGCAGTTGTGTCATTTGTGGCTGCTCGGGCATTGGTGGATCGACAACCGTTGCGGATGGTGTGACGATCGGGGGCCATGTGGGCATTGCCGACAACTTGACGATCGGCGAAGGCGCTCGACTTGGCGCAAAGAGTGGCGTGATGCACGACGTGCCCGCAGGCGAGACTTGGTTGGGCTATCCCGCGCAGCCGGCAAAGCTGACGATGCGTATGTTTGCCAGCCTGCGTCGCCTGGCGCGCGGAGACATGTCGCGCGACACTTGAGCGTCGCAAGCCTCTGGTCTTAGCTATGACGACCAACACTGCTGTTCAACATACGCTGGGCCGCGCCGTGAACGCCACAGGCGTTGGGCTTTTTACGGCACAGCGAACCACAATCACCTTGCATCCAGCGATGGCGTCCAGCGGACTTGTCTTCCGACGCAGTGATCTCCCTGGCTCACCGGAGATGCCCGCACGCATTGCTCTGGCGATCGATACGCCAAGACGCACGACGCTTGCGTCTGGCGAGCAGCGCATCGAGACCACAGAGCATGTGCTCTCGGCGCTCGCGGGCATGGGCATCGACAATGCCGTGATCGAATTGAACGCCATGGAACCCCCTATGTTCGATGGGTCAGCAGCCCGGTACGTGGAAATGATCGCGGACGCGGGCACGCAGGCCCAAGCTGAACAGCAGCGTGTATTCCAGGTGCGTGAGGCGTTCACGATCGATGAGAATGGCGCCATGATCCAAGTGATGCCCGGCGCGGATGATGCACTCGAATTGGCCTATTCCTTTGATGGCGGCTCGGACTGGCCCGAAGCAACGCGCTTCCAAACGGTGCACATGGTCTTGACGCCTGAGCACTATGCCAAAGACATCGCCCCAGCACGCACGTTCTCCTTGCTTGCTCAGGCGCAAGCGGCTCGAGCCGCGGGATTGTTCCAGCACGTCACACCGAAGGACATGCTGGTCATTGGGCCCGATGGCCCGGTGGACAACGCACTTCGATTCTCGGACGAGCCGGCGCGGCATAAGCTGCTGGATCTTCTTGGTGACCTGGCCTTGGCGGGTGTCACGGTGCGGGGACAGATCCATGCAACGCGCTCTGGACACAACCTGAACCGAGCACTGGCCAAGGAAATCGCCCGGCGCGCGAACGGCAACACGTAAGTGCAGCGCAGCACTGCTGTTTCGGTAAAGTAGTCGCTGGCTATGCAAGGCCAGGCGAATTGGACATACCTGCACCTCGGAGGCATCGCATCATGAAAAGGACTTGGAGCGGCACGTACCTGGCAGCGTTGGTGGCCATCGCAAGTGCCCCGATTGGTCTCGCGCAGGCTGATGCAACCGCGCCCGTGGCGCCGTCCAGCGATGCCGCGTTGAACGTGGAGCACTGGGGTGGATTCATCGAGCTCCCCATGATGAAGCTGGGCGTCACGCTGGTCTTTCTGACCGATGCGAATGGTGTGGTCTCGGGCGCGATCGATATTCCGCTGCAAGGCGCCAAGGGCCTGCCCGTCACCGACGCGAGCATCACGGATACGACGCTCGTGTTCTCGATTCCGCAGGTCGGCGCATCGTTCCAACTTGAACGCACGGGTGATGCCGCCAAGGGCACGCTCGCACAAATGGGCCAGCAGTTCCCGACGACACTCCATCGCTATGACTCGGCCGAAGCGGCGCTCGCGTCCATTCAACCAAATCGACCGCAGGAGCCCAAGCCGCCGTTTCCCTATGAAGTGCGGCAGGTCTCCGTCGAGAATGAAGCTGGCGACGTGACGCTCGCGGGCGAGCTGACCGTGCCCAACACCCGCGAGTTGCACCCGGCGGTGATTCTGATCTCTGGATCGGGCCCACAAGATCGCAATGAGACCATTGCCGATCATAAGCCGTTCCTGGTGATTGCAGATCACCTGACGCGCAATGGCTTTGCCGTGCTGCGCTATGACGATCGCGGCATGGGCGGCTCGACCGGCAGCACCATGCAGTCCACGGTACGGGACTTCGCAAGCGACGTTGAGACATGGCTTGAGTGGCTGAAAGCTCAGCCCGGCATCGACACCAACCACATCGGACTGTTCGGCCACTCTGAGGGCGGATGCGTCGCGCCACTTGTGGCAACGGGCCCCATGAAGGACGACGTTGCGTTCATCGTGCTGATGGCGGGCATGGCCATCCCCGGAGACGAGGTCGTGATCGGGCAGACACGAGCGCTTTTTGAGCGATCCGGCTTCCCACAGACGGAGCTCAAACGACTGTCAAGTAAGCAACGTGAGCTGATCGACGCCTTGCGCGACAACTTGCCTGATGATGAGGTTCGCACGGTGCTTGGCGAACTGATCGACATTCAGAACCAAGCCGGTCCGCTTGAGGGCGAGCTGCGCCAGCGCGCGCTCGACACACAGATGAGCATGCTTGGATCGAAGTGGTACCGCCATCTGATGACCTTCGACCCCCGCGAGGCGCTGCGCAAGGTGACCTGCCCCATGCTGGCGATCAATGGCTCGATGGACTTGCAAGTCTTGCCAGAAGAAAACCTGGGCGCAATTCGCGAAGCCGCGGCAGCCTCGGGCAACAGCCAGATCGAAGCCATCGAACTGGAAGGGCTCAATCACATGATGCAACCCAGCGAGTCGGGCCTGCCCGCGGAGTACGGCCTGATCCCGCAGACCATCGATCAGCAGGCACTTGATCTCATCACCGATTGGCTCAAACAGCGCGTCACCAAGTAATCCTGCCCTTGACGCTGCTGCGCCTTGCCTACAATCGCGGCCATGCCGCTCGTTGCGATTGCCAACATTGCCCACTCCTTCGGCACGCGCCGCATTCTTGATGGCGTGTCGCTGTCTATTGAGGCGGGAGAGCGCGTCGGTGTGGTTGGTCGAAACGGCTCGGGCAAGAGCACGATGCTGCGTGCCATGGGCGGGCTGCTGAAGGCGGATCAGGGCTCGGTGTCGCTGGCCAGGGGATGCCGCATCGGATACCTGCAACAAGATCCGGTGCTCGATCCCGACGAGACGTTGCGCGGCAGTGCCGAGGCCGCATTCGCGGAATTGCACCGACTGCACCAGGAGTTGGATGCGGTGTTTGGGGAGATGGCGCACGCACGGGGCGATGCGCTCGACCGTCTGCTGAAGAAGCAAAGTCGATTGGAAAGCCAGATCGAGGCCGCGGGCGGGTATTCGATTGACCACAAGATTGATGCGGTGTTGCATGGGCTTGGGTTTGTCGATGCGCAGTTCGCGCTGTCGACGGGTGTGCTATCGGGTGGGCAGCGCGCACGCCTCTCGCTCGCAAGACTGCTGCTCGAGGAACCGGATGTGTTGCTGCTTGACGAACCAACGAATCACTTGGACCTGGACGGTCGCCTGTGGCTCGAATCGTTCTTGCGCGATGAGTTTCGCGGCGCTGTCGTGATGATCTCGCACGATCGCTATCTGCTGGACAATGTTGTGACGCGCATTGTCGAGGTGGAGCAAGGCCGGTTGATTGATTATCCGGCGCCGAAGGGCAGTGCATATCAGACTTTTCGACGTCTGCGCGCTGAACGCCGGATGGTGCAGCTGCGCGCGTGGGAGGCGCAAGAAACCAAGTTCAAGGCGGAGCAGCGCTTCATCGATCGCTACCGCGCGGGTCAGCGCGCCAAGCAAGCCAAGGGACGCGAGAGCAAACTGGAGCGCGCCAGGGAGCAAACCACCTTGGAGCGCCCAGTCGAATTGGGCACAATGCGTTTCGCGTTGCCGCCCGCACCGCGTTCAGGTGAGATCGTCGCCAAGGCACGGAGCCTGACGAAGCGCTATGAGGACGAAGATGGAAACGAGAAGAAGCTCTTTGAGAAGCTGGACCTTACGATTGCCCGAGGCGAGCGCGTGGGCATCATTGGCCCCAATGGCGCGGGTAAGTCGACGCTCGTGAAATGCCTGCTTGGCGAACTCGAGCCAAACGAAGGCGATGTCAATCTCGGCGCGGCGCTCGTCGTTGGATACTTTCGCCAAACCTCGGTGGATCTTGATCCAGAGATGCCTGTCTATCGCTACTTGCAAAGCGTGATCCAGAAGGAAACACCCGATCGCCCGTTGAGCGAACAGGCAGCTCGTGACCTCGCGGGCGCCTTCTTGTTTTCAGGTGATGAGCAGATCGCACCACTTGGTCGCATGTCGGGCGGCGAGCGCGGGCGTGCTCGACTGGCTGCGCTGCTGGCTTCCAGCAAGAACGTGCTCGTGCTCGACGAGCCCACGAATCACCTGGATATTGAGAGCGCCGAGCGCGTTGAGTCAGCACTCGCGCTCGAGATTGAAGCGACAAGCGAGCGCCCCGGGCAAGCGGGCGGCGACTTCGAAGGCACGCTGCTCTTGATCAGCCACGACCGCGCGTTCATCGACGCGTGTTGCAATCGCCTGATTGTCCTTGATGGCCATGGACGCACGGAGATCTTCGAGGGCAACTACACGCAATGGCATCAAGCACAGCTCACCCGAGCGCGGGAACAGGCGGCGCGCGATGCCGAGGCGGCTCGCGCCCAGGCCGAAGCGGACCGCAAGAAGCGTCAGGCCGAGATCCAGAAGCCGGCGGCCAAACCCATCACCAAAACAAGCACGAGCGACAAGCTGTCGCGCATGAAGACAGAGCAACTTGAGCAACGCATCAGCGACATTGAAGGCCGAATCAAAGCCATCGACGCGTCGCTCAGCGACGGGGGCGTATGGCGTGATCACGCCAAATGCGACAAACTTGGAAAAGAGCGCACCGCTCTAGTGCAGGAACTCGAACCCTTGGAGTTCGAGTGGATGCGCCGGGCGGAGGAGTGAGCCCGAGCCGGGCTACCCAAGCTTCTTGAGCTCCTTCATCACCGCCTCAACATGCCCGGGCACTTTGACCTTGTCCCATCGCTGGACCACCTTCCCATCAGGTCCAATCAGGTAGGTAGTGCGATTGATGCCCATGTAGGTGCGCCCGTACATCGACTTCTGCACCCACACGCCATACTTACTGGCGACACTTGGATCAGGCTTTCCGTCTTCGCCCAGGGCGTCATCCGCGAGCAACGGAAAATGCAAGTCGTGCTTCTTTGCGAACTTCGCTTTGGACTTCGTGTCCAGAATGGACACGCCAAGCACCGCGACGCCAAGCTCCTGTAGCATCGGCAGCGCATCTTGGAATGCACAGGCCTGGGCCGTACAGCCAGAGGTGTCATCCTTGGGGTAGAAGTAGAGCACAAGCGGCCGCCCCGCATAGTCCTTGAGACCGTGCGCAACGCCGGCCTGGTCCTTGAGCGTGAACGCTGGTGCTTTCTTTCCGATGTCGATGGGTGGCATGCCGCCATCGTAGTGGGATGGCGTCTTGGTGGAGTGCGCCCGCCTTAGGGGCCGATCAGCCACGCGATGAGCCACGCGGTCCACGCAGCGCCGAGCGTAATGGCCATGACCATCGCCGCCGCCCGGCCACCCTTTTGTGACACCGCTCGGTCAATGGTCGAGCCCACAAAGCTGAGCCGACTGACGGTCTGGCGGTCATCCATTCGCTCGCCCCTGCGGGCGCCGTCCTGGACGATCGCGATGATGAGGTTGGCGTCGAAGGGGCGTAGGCCCATCGCCTGGGCGTTGGCCACGAGCTCCCGCCGGCGCTCGGGCCGAAGAATCGCAGCCCGACCACCCTCCAGTGCGTCTGCTACGCGAAGCGCCGTCAACAGGCGAATGTCGTCGGGCGAGAGGCCGGCCGCGCGGGTGTTCTCCTCGGCTACCCGCCGGCGTGCGGCCTCAATCGCCCGTCGGACCCGCGGGTGCGGCCGCGGTCCGGGCGCCTCGCCATCAACTGGCTGAAGGCGCAGATGGGCCGACGCAGCGTCTCCGGTCCGACGGACCGCACCCGATGTTGGTCCCTCAGAGACCAATCGGGGGTACTTATCGGACTGGAGCACTTGTGCGGGTCCCATCGTCTGTTCATTCTGTCCCGAGTTTGAGGTCCGGGCCAGAAACTTGGAGCCGTTGCCCTCGTATTCGCAAGGCAAAGCAAACCAGGGAAGGATTTGCGGACCAGCGCGGCCGGACCGATATAAGGTGGCACGCTCGGCAACTGAGGAGACGTTCGTGCCGGAGGAGATACAACCAACTTCCAGCCCCCCATGGCAGGGCCCGCTCCCCAAGGTGCAGACACCGCTCGAACCGAGTGCCGTCTTCGATCGGCTGATGCGATCTTCCCAGCGGGGCCAACTGCCCGGATTCCGGGACGCGCTCAACGGCCAGTTCGAGGCATCGGCGTTCGGCTCGCACTTCGACCGCACGTTGGTGGGCGAGGTCGCCCCGACCGACCAAGGCAGTGCAATCGCTTTCAACGCCAGGCGTCACTTGAAGGCGCTCATCGCGGTGTGGGTCGTCTTTCTCTTGACGCTCTGGCCCGGCGTTTGGCTCACGCACTCGATGCTGCTGACCTGGTTCGGTTGGTATCGCCTACCCATGTGGGGGACGACCGCCTGGTATGTCCCGCTGACCCTACTGTGCATCCCGGCGCTCCTCAAGGTGCAGCGCAGCAGTGACGCCGCCAGTTGGCAGCATGCGCAGGAGACCATCAGCAAGATTGCGAAGATGTGTGACGGCGCCACAACGCTGGGCGATTCATGACGCAGGCAGCAGCTGCGCGATCAAGTGCGGCGTGAGCGGAAAACGCTGCGCCACCGCCCGCAAGTCATCCAAGGTCAGGCCCTGGATCTGTGCGAGCTCTTCTTCGAGCGTCATGTACTTGCCCAGATAGGTCCAGTATCGACCAAGGCGCTGCATGCGCCCGCCGGGTCGTTCGCCGGCGAGTGTGACGCTCGTGGCGAGCGTGTTGCACAGGCGTTCGAGATCGTCTTGCTTCAGTGAATCAACGAGCCCCGCGACTTCGCGCCGAATCACTTCCCGGATCTCGGGCAGGCGCTCCGGATCACCGGAGGCGTAAATGTAGTAATCGCCACACCCGTCGCGTGGCTCGTAGGCCGCCTGCGCTTCCTCCGCGATGCCGCCTTCCACAAGCGCCCAATGCAGGCGCGAGTTGTCCGCGTCGCCAAGGACTCTGGAGAGGAGCATGGCGGCGTAGCGATCCTCGTCCTGGGCCGCAGGCGCTGGCGCGAGCATCAGGAGATAGCCGCGCGTCACTTTCGCGTCGCGCAGAGACAACTCGCCCAGGTTCGTGGCGGGGCGGGGCGCAGCGCGCCGAGCACCTGTCCGCGTCCAATGGCCACACTGCTGGGCAATCTGCCCGACCACAGCGTCGAAGTCCATCTTACCAGCCAGGGCAATGACCGTATTGTCAGGCGAATAGCGCGTATCAAAGTAGGTGCGCATGCGTTCGATGGGCATCGTCGTGATCGATTCATCGGTGCCCAGCACGCGGTAACCCAGCGCATGTTCCCCGTAGTATTCCGCGATCGCCGACTCATAGAGCGTCCAGAATGGGTGATCGCGGTACATGGCGATCTCTTCGAGGATCACCTTCTTCTCGGCATTGAAGTCCGCATCGCGCAACGCCGGGCGCAGAATGTCACCAAGAATCTCGACGAGTGGGGGCAAGTGCTCCGGCAACACGGAGCCATAGAAGCAGGTCATTTCGTGCGACGTGTATGCATTGTAGTTCGCGCCGAGATCATCGAAGTCGCGGTTCACTTCGTCCGCACTGCGCCGTGACGAACCCTTGAACATCATGTGCTCGAGAAAGTGCGACACGCCCATGTCCTGCAGCGCCTCGTCGCGCGTGCCGGCCTTCACGAAGAATCCCGCAGCTGCGGTGTGCGCCGTCGGCTCAACTTCCGCGATGATGCGCAGCCCGTTGTCCAACTCAGTTTCGCGAAAGGTCAGGCTCATGCGTGATGCTCCGTCAGAGATGGGGCAAAAAAGCTGCGATGCGTCGAGAGAATTCTTGTGCAATCGACATCGTCGGGCAAGGGCGAAAGAACACCCGGCTCGAACGTGCCGCCCAGGATGATCGCGTCACGACGCGGGAACATGTATGTCCAGCCGTGCTGCAAGATGTAGGGCAACGGCTGTGGCTTCATGAGCACCAGCTGCCCGCGTGCGCCTTGCATGGCGGAGTCGCCAAACACGGGCCCAGCACCGAAGCCCAGGCCGTTTACGACAACAGTCTGTCGCAACGTGCGTACATCTTCGAGTGAAGCGAACACTTTTGATTCGAACCGTACCCCTCGAGCGATTGCTCGTTCAAGAAGCCAAGGCAGGTACTGCGGCGTTTCGAGAAAGAGTGACCGATAGACCTTGCCCGAGCGCGGCGCACCCGGCAGTGGCAACTCATCAACCCGTCGAACCTCTGTCGGAAGCCCGATCTCCAGCCAGCGATCTTCGTGATGATTGTCTGTCGCGTCGACATCGTACACCGTGCGCAGATCAACCCCCGGCGCCTCGCCAATCAACGCCTCCACGCGCGCCCAGCTGCGACGCAGGCGACCAATGAACACATCCTGCTCAGCAGCGTTTGCACCCCAATCGACGCCCGCTGGGAGGAACAGAGCGCCCGCGATGTTCGACGTCGTGTTCGGCGGCAGTGCCTGTGCATAGACTGTGACGCGATATCCCGCGTCTGCAAGCTCATGCGCGGTCGTCAGTCCAATCACGCCGCCACCCAGCACCGCGACCTCGACGCCTCGCATCGCGTATTGTCGCACGAGCGTGGCTGCGTCCTCCGCACAACCCCAGGCCATCGTGATGCCCGCGCCGCCATGCCCGTAGTTGTGGACCAGCAACCGCCCGTGGAGCGTTTGTTCATCAGCTTCGAGTCGAATCCCGCCGAGTCGGTACGGGCGAATGCCCGCGATTCGACGAAGCACCTGCTCGTCGCGCAGGTCAGGGATGGGCAGCAGGTCGGGCATCATTCCTGGCCCACTGTAACGGTCTGCTGACCGCGCATCGCACTGGCCAGCTCATGCACCACCGCCGCGGGATCATCCGCCGCGCAGACCGACCCGCACACCGCCACGCCGCGACAGCCCGCGTCGACCAGCGCGCCGATGTTCGCTGGGGAGATTCCCCCAATTGCCAGGTACGGCGGGCGTGACCCGTCGCTGGCAAGGTAGTCCCGCAGCAGCGCAGGCCCCGCGCAGGAGCCATCGGTCCGCCCGCCGGGTTGCGCCTTCGTCATGGTCGGGAACATTGGACCCAGTCCGATGTAGTCCGCGCCCGCTCGCGCCGCGTCGCGCGCCTGCTCGATGTTCGTTGCGCTCACGCCGACCAATCGCTCGAGCCCGACAAGCTTGCGCGCCTCGCCAATCGGCAGGTCCTGCCGCCCCAGATGCACGCCATCGGCGTCACACAACATGGCAATGTCGGGACGGTCATTGATGATCAGCGCGGCGCCGTACTCGCGTGTCCTCGTGCGCAGGGCCTTGGCGCGCGCAACTAGCTCGCGGTCAGCAATGTCCTTCTCCCGGAGCTGGATGCAATCGGCGCCGCCTTCCAACGCGCCATCGACCACATCCATCCAAGGACGCACACACAATCGCTCGGTGATGATGACGCACACGCCCCACTGCTGCCGCCGCGCACTTCCCAAGGCGAACGCCAACCGCTGTTCTACGTCGTAGGCTCGGTAGCGCAGCTGCTCGATCAGCAAGGCGACGCGCGGCGTATCAACCGCCTTCCCGTGCTCCTCAATCGAGCGCAGCGCCTCGGTCAGTCGCTTGCCTGCAGCCAAGGCAATGTCGCGAGCACCTTGGCGCTCACCCTCCGTCGATGTCGAGATGCGCACGCCGACATCCTCCGGCGTATCGCGAACCACAACCGGATTCGTGGGCAGATGCGCAAGCGCCGCCGCGAGATCATGCCGAAGTTGTTTGAGATCGCCGCTCAGTTGTGCGTGATCGAGCCCAAACCGCGCGACGTCCTCCATGACACGCAGTGCCTCGCGCGCTCGGTTGGCATTGGCATCAATGGCTCGAAGCAGCGATCGCATGCCACTCGCTCTCTAGGCACTCTTCACGCCGAGTAACTTCTGCACCGCGGAAAAAGCACCCTCCAGATCGGCAATGAGATCTTCGCAATCCTCAACGCCGACAGAAAGGCGAATGAGCGCATCGGAGATTCCAAGTTGCGCACGCATCTCAGGTGGTACAGACGCATGGGTCATGATCGCGGGGTGCTCAATGAGCGACTCGACGCCGCCCAGTGACTCGGCCAACGAGAAAATGCGCACGTTCTCAAGGAAGGTGCGTGCTGCATCAAGCCCACCTTTGATGAAGAAGGTGATCATGCCCGTGCCACCGGCCATCTGACGCTTCGCAAGCGCATGCTGCGGGTGCGAGGCGAGCCCTGGGTAGATCACACGTTCAACGCCCTCATGGCTTTCCAGGAACTGCGCGATGCGCAGCGCCGATGCATTGTGACGGGCAAGACGAACGCCAAGTGTCTTGATGCCACGCAGGGTCAGATATGAATCAAACGGACCAAGCACGCCGCCCGCTGACTTCTGAATGAAGCGAATCCGCTCCGCGAGGTCCGTGCGGCCCGTGACAACAATGCCACCAATCACATCCGAATGGCCGTTGAGATACTTCGTCACCGAATGCACGACCACATCGGCCCCGAGCACAAGGGGCCTCTGGTTAATCGGCGTGGCAAACGTGTTGTCCACCGCAACAATGCACTTCGGATTCGCCTTGTGCGCACCATCAGCAATCGCCTTGATGTCCGCGAGCTTCAGTGTCGGATTCGTCGGCGTTTCGATCCACACGAGGGCCGTGTCCTTGCGCATGGCGCCATCAATAGCGCTGGGCTTTGACAAGTCGACAAAGCTGATTTCGAGCCCCTGCGTGCGCTGACGCACCTGGCGCAGCAGGCGCGTCGTCCCGCCGTACAGGTCATCCATCGCAACGATGTGCGAGCCCGCATCGATGAGATCGAGCACGGTGCAGGTTGCCGCCATGCCTGACGCAAAGGCGAACCCGCCACACGAAGGATCAACACTCTCAGCGATCGTCGAGCCTTCGAGTCGCGCAACCATG
>JAGQOH010000052.1:16850-23341 GCA_020427635.1 Phycisphaerales bacterium | reverse complement strand
CCCCGCCCAACTTCTCCCCATACAACCGGAACTTCAGATCGCCCTTCTTCAAGCCCTCGTGCGGCTCATTGATCGGCTCCCACTCGCCACGATCCCAAACCATCACCGCCCCGCCTCCGTACTCGCCCTGTGGAATCACACCCTCAAACGATCCATACGCCACCGGATGATCTTCCACATGCACCGCAAGCGACTTCACCGTCGGATCCAAACTCGGTCCCTTCGGCACCGCCCAACTCAACAGCACGCCATCCAACTCCAACCGCAAGTCATAGTGCAGATTCGTCGCGTCATGCTTCTGAATCACATACAAGCGCCCGAAGTCCGTCGCCTCCTGCGCACCCGTCGGCTCAGGCGTGCGCTCGAAGTCGCGCTTCGCCTCATACGAAGCAATGTCGCGCCCCTTCACGCCCGCCGATCGTGATGACCTTGGTCGCTTGCCCACGGTACGGGTGATGTTCGCATGATTCCGCCCGTCCGCCCAGTGTTATTCGCGATCACCTCGCCGAAACGTGGTCGGGATCTGCTCGGGCGCTCGATATAGTCAACCCCGATAGGGCTCTCCCGCTCAGGAGGTGCTGCGATGCCCCCGCGCGCTATGTGGACCGGACAACTCCGCCTCTCCCTCGTCAGCTTTGGCGTCCGCATGTACGCCGCCACCGAATCCGGCGCGCGCGTTTCCATGAACCAGCTCCACCGCGGCTGCCATCAGCGCTTGAAGAACCAACTCACCTGCCCAATCCACGGCCCCGTGGAGCGCGATGATGTCGTGAAGGGCTATGAGTACGAGAAAGACACCTACGTCATCATCGACCCCGAAGACCTCGAGGCCATCCGCCTGCAAGCCAATCACACCATCGACCTCAAGACTTTTGTCAAAGCCGACGCCATCGGCCCGCTCTATGTCGATTCGCCGTACTTCCTTGGCCCCGATGGCCCCGTCGCCGAAGAAGCCTTCCGCGTCATCCGCGAAGCCATGCGCGCCACCAACACCATCGGCATCGGCACACTCATCATGAGCGCGCGCGAGCGCATCGTCTCGGTCCAGCCCGAGGGCAAGGGCTTCTTGCTCAACACGCTGCGCTACGCCACCGAAGTTCGCTCGAGCGATGGCCTGTTCGACGATGTCAAAGAAGCCAAGCCCGACGCCGAACAATTGCAACTCGCCGAGACAATCATCAAAGGCAAGGTCGACGAATTCCAGCCTAACCTCTTCGAAGACCACTATCGCACCGCATTCCTTGACGTCGTCAAGGCCAAGATCAAAGGGCAGAAGCCGGTCATCGTCGAAGAGACCGAAACGCCCACGACCTACAACTTCATCGATGCGCTCAAGCGCTCTGTCGAAGAGGCGGGCATTGGCGAAGGCAAGAAGAACGGCAAGAAGCCCGCCAAGAAACCCGCCGCAAAGTCCGCCGGCGCCGAAGGCAAGAAGTCCAAAACCAAACGCGCCTGATCGAGCGGGATACACTTTCGGCATGCCCATCACCGAAGCCCTCAGCGCCCTGGAAAAGAAGGTCTGCGCCGACATCGCTGCCCAACGCGACGGCCTCGTCAACGAGCTCGCCCAGTGGGTCGCCATTCCCACAGGCTTCAACAACACGCAGGGCCTCGATGAACTCCGCGGCATCGTGACTCAGCGCCTCGAAGCCCTCGGCGCGCGCACTTCCCTCATGCCCGGCGACCCGCGCCCCGCGTGGCTTGGCGAAGGCCGCATGGTCTCCGACAACGTGCCCCCCCTCGCCGTCTGCCGTCATGAAGCAAAGTGCGGCCTGCCCAAGGTCCTGATCGCGGGTCACCTCGACACCGTCTTCGACCCGCGCGGAAAGTTCCGCGAAATGACAGTGTCACCGGATGGGAAGACCGGCAATGGACCAGGCGTGGTCGACATGAAAGGCGGCATCCTCATTGCCATCACCGCGCTCGAAGCCATTGCAGACGCCGGCATCGATCTGCCTTGGACCTTCACATTCAACAGCGACGAAGAAACCGGTTCCTTCCATTCCGACAGCGCCCTCCGCGCCGAAGCAAAGAAACACGAAATCGGGCTTGCGGTCGAACCCGGGTTGCCGGGCGGCGGCCTCGCCATCGCGCGCAAGGGCTCGGGCCAATTCCTCATCGATATCCGCGGACGCTCCGCCCATGCCGGTCGTGCATTCTTCGAGGGCGTTTCCGCCGTGTACGCCCTGGGCCAAGTCCTGACCAAGCTGCACGACCTCAGTGACGCGACGCGCGAAATCTCCGTCAACGTTGGACCGCTCAAAGGAGGCGAAGCGACCAACATCGTCCCCGACCACGCCGCGCTCTGGGGCAACGCGCGCTATCCCGCAAACGAACTGGGCGACGAGGTCGGCCGCGCCATCGACGCGCTTGCCACCCCCGCCGGCACACTGCCCGAAGTCACCGTCCACCGCGTCTTCTCACGCCCCGCCAAACCCGAAATCCCGGCAACGCGCGCCCTTGCCGAACAGATTCGGGCCCTCGCCCGCGACATGGGTGAGGAACTCGCCTTCGCCTCGACCGGAGGTGTCTGCGATGGCAATAACCTCCAGGACGCCGGGCTCCCGACGATTGATACACTGGGCGTCCGCGGCGGCGATCTGCACAAAACCAGCGAGTGGATCGAACTCGATTCGTTGGTCGATCGCGCGCAGCTGTTCGCCTGTCTGATGCTCCGTTTGCACGGCGCCAACTGACGCCGAGCGTCGCCGGTCCCCTCAAAGAGAAGGGCATTTTCGTCCGATATACAACTCGGATTCGCTCCCGAGTTTCCCCCTGATGCATAGAACCGAGATTGCAATGTCACCTGCCAACAACACGCAAGCAAACCACTCCTTCGGCGCCGAGTTCCGCAACGGTGCTGCCCTCAACACGCACATCAAGGCCATCGTCGCCGACCTACAACAGCAGCAGGCAAAGATCACAGGCGTGCGCGGCCCGCGCGACGACGCTGCAAAGCTCAGCTACGAAGCGCTCATGGATCAAGCCGCCCTCTTTCGCGGAAGACCGCTGCTCTATCCGTACATTGGCTCTGGACTGGGCAATGGCCCATACGTCGAACTCGCCGATGGCTCAGTCAAGCTCGACATGATCTGCGGCATTGGCGTCCACTTCTTTGGCCATGGCGATCCTGACCTCGTCGCTGCATCCTTGCGCGGCGCGACGGGCGACCTCACCATGCAAGGCCACCTCATGGCCAACGAAGACGCAATGGCCATTGGCGATCTCATCCGTGAACAGGCCGCGAAAGTCTCCAACCTGCGACATGCCTTTGTGTGCAGCTCCGGCGCGATGGCCAACGAAAGCGCGCTCAAAGTCTGCTACCAGAAGCACGAGCCCGCCTCGCGCGTCATCGCGTTCCGCCACTGCTTCATGGGCCGCAGCATCACCATGGCTCAGATCGGTGACTCCGCAGGTGGTCGCCAAGGCATCCCCCTCTCAACACTCGTCGACTACATGCCCTTCTATGACCATGCCATGGCGCGCCGCATGACCGCCGGCGATGTCTCCGGGCCAACGCGCGTCATCGACATGGCCGTCTGGCACCTCGAGCAGTACATCGAGCGCTACCCCAACCAGCACGCTGCGTTCATCTTCGAACTCGTCCAAGGTGAAGGCGGCTTCAACACCGCACTCCCCGAATACCACCGCGCCCTCATGGAGGTCTGCAAGGCCCACAACATCGCGGTCTGGACTGATGAGGTCCAAACTTTCGGACGCACCGAGCGCATGTTCTGCTTCGACGCGATGAGCCTGGGCGACCTGATCGACATCTGCACCATTGGCAAGATGAGCCAAGTCTGCGCCACACTCTTTACCGAAGCCTATAACCCCAAGCCAGGCCTGCTCTCCGGCACCTTCATGAGTTCCACCGCCGCCATCAACGTAGGGCGTCGCGTCATCGAACGCCTCCGCGATGGCGACTACTACAACAAGGACCACACCCCGGGCCGCATCGCCAAGCACCATCAGCTCTACCGCGACTACGCCAACGCCCTCATCTCAAAGCACCCGGAGTGGTTCCCGCCCAATCACCATGTCGTCGACCTGGTTGGTGGCTACGGCGGCATGATGCGCTTCACGCCATTTGGCGGGCTCAAGGAGCCCGTCCTTGCTCTCTGCAAGGCGTGCTTCGAAGAAGGCCTCATTCTCTTCTATTGCGGGCACGATCCCTATCACGTTCGCATGCTCCCGCCCTTGGGCATCATGGAAGAAGCCCACTGGAAAGACGTCTTCGACATCCTCGAGCGCGCCATGGCAAAAGTCGCTGCCGCCTCGGGCCCCTTTGAGTCGCCCAAGATCCGTCCGTTGCACACCGCCGCCGCGCGCTAACAGTCAAGTTTGCAAGGAAGCTCCAGTGTTCTTCGTCCGCCCCGTTGAGTTGCGCGATCTGGATCGGCTCTTGGAGCTTGCGCACACGGTGCACTTCATCAACCTGCCGCCACACAAACCCACGATCGAAAACAAGATCGACCGTGCCGCAGCCAGCTTCCAACGGGTCGCTGCTCGCGAGATTCCAAAAACCGATGGCGAACGCCGCGCGGGCCTCTTCTTCTTCGTCTTGGAAGATCCCGCCACCGGCATCTGCTCAGGCACTTCGTCCATCATGGCCGGCATGGGTGGCCCCGATCACCCGAACCTCTCATTCCAGCTCGTCAAAGCAACACGCCGAAGTGTCACCCTCGACGAGCAAACAAAATCAACAACCGGCGAGCTCGAGCACATCATCGCCTGTCTCTTCCAGGATCGTGCATCACCCTCCGAACTTGGCGCAATCCTCCTGCCAAGCGATCTCCGCGGTGGCGGCTACGGCAAGCTCATGAGCTGGATCCGCCTCCATTTCATTGCGCTCTATCCCGAGTTCTTCGCGCCGCGCATCCTTGCCGAGATGATGGCGCCCATCGACAAGTACAACGATGGCAACCTCTTTTGGCGCATGGTGCCCAGACGCTTCATCAATCTGCCCTATGAGCGTGCCGATCGCCTCTCCACGCGCACGCGCGAGTTCATGTATCGCCTCCTGCCCGATCGCTTCAACCTCTCGCTCATGCCCGATGGCGTGCTCACCTCCATCGCCGCCGTCAATGAACAAACCAAACCCGCCGAGCGCATGCTCAAGGACATCGGATTCCGATTCACCCATCGCATCGATCCCTTCGATGCCGGGCCGCACTACGAGGCCAATCGTGACGACATCTCCGTCGTCAAAGCGACGCGGCGTTTGCCGCTCATCGCAACTGACTTGCCCGATGTCAATGAGGCGCCGTACTGCATCGTGAGTCACTGGCCCGAAGGCGGCCAGTTCCGCGCCGTCAACGCCGAAGCAATCGTGCTTGACCAGGGCGTGCGCCTCACGAAACAAGCAGCCGACGTCCTCAACGCGAAGCCCGGCGCTGAACTCGGCATCACGCCCACGCGCCTGCGCCCCGTTGCCGCCCCTGACTTTCCATTGCCCGAAGTCGAAATGCCTTCCATGCGCGGCCTCGACGCCGTTGAAATGGCTCGCCTCTTCGCACAGTTCCACAGTCGCGACCACTTCTGAGTCGCTACGATCCGGGCATGACTGCGCCCACGATCGATGCGTTCTTGGCCCATGAGCCCGCCGACCTCATTGGAGGCAGCGTCCGTCCGCTCAAAGGCGACGCCATCCGTTCACACAATCCCGCCGCGCCCGACCAACTTGTCTGGCAGGGTGGCTCGAACCTGCAGCACGTCGATGACGCAGTCGCCGCCGCCCGCGCCGCGCAATCCGCTTGGGCGCGCACGCCCTTCGAGCAGCGCATCGAAGCACTCCTCGCATTCAAGAAACTCGCTGCGGAGCGCAAAGAACAGATCGGCCAACTCATCCAGCTCGAAACCGGCAAAGCCGCCTGGGACGCCCAAGCCGAGGCGGGCATCCTTGCCGGCAAGATCGACATCACGCTCGATGACTCCGCAGGCTCGGGCCGCTCGCGCGTCGCCCCCTTCGATCTCACACTTTCGCCCACGCGCCAAGGCTCCACGCGCTTCCGACCGCACGGCGTCATGGCCGTTGTCGGGCCCTTCAACTTCCCTGCCCACCTGCCCAATGGCCACATCGCCCCCGCGCTCCTCATGGGCAACACGATCGTCTTCAAGCCCTCCGACAAAACACCCGCGATTGGCCAACTCCTCGCCGAGATGTATCTCGAAGCGCTCGATACCGTCGGTGCGCCGAAGGGCGTGCTCAACCTCGTGCAAGGCGGCGCGGACATCGCCTCGCGCCTCGTCACCCACGAAAGCATCGATGGCATCCTCTTCACTGGTTCTTGGCCGGTCGGACGTCGCATACTTCAAGCCAACCTCGATCATCCCGGGCGCATCGTTGCCCTCGAACTAGGCGGCAACAACGGCGCCCTCATCATGCCCGACGCCGACCTCAAAGCAACTGCCATCGAATGCGCGCGCGCCGCGTTCATCACCACGGGCCAACGCTGCACCTGCACCCGCCGTCTCGTTGTACACAAAGACAT
>JAGQOH010000052.1:0-16840 GCA_020427635.1 Phycisphaerales bacterium | reverse complement strand
CCTCGTCCCACTCATCGCAAAGATTGCCTCGAACCTCGTCATTGGCGATCCTGGCGGCGTCGCGGGTGGCCCCGTCTTCTGTGGCCCACTCATTCGCGAAGAACCCCGCCAGGGCGCACTTGCCTTCCAGCAGCGCCTCGCCGCCGCCGGCGCGACGCCCATCCTGGAAGCCACCACGATGGACACGCCAACCCGAGGCCACTTCATCACCCCCGGCATGTGGAAAGTCGATTCGTTCTCCCGCACCGAAAACGCCCACGACGCGGGCTGCGACATCGAAGTCTTCGGGCCCATCCTCCGCGTCACCGAATGCACGTCCCTCGATGACGGCATCGCCCAGGTCAATGCCACCCGCTATGGTCTCGCCGCCTCCATCTTCACCAACGACCGCACCGCAACCGACCGCTTCCTTGCCGAGGCCCGCGCCGGTTGCGTCAATGTCAACGCAGGCACCGCCGGCGCCTCGGGCAAGCTCCCATTCGGGGGCCTGGGCCTGTCCGGAAACCACCGCCCCGCGGGCAGCTTCGCCCTCGACTATTGCGCCTACCCCGTCGCCTCCATGGTCGAGACCGCCCCCGGGGCCGCCCCAGCCCCCGGCATGCGCTTTGAGGACGCCTGGCTCAGCTGACATCCCCCGTTTCCGTGGAATAGCAGAACCCTGAGTCCGGTTTGCCGATAGGATTGAGGTATGCGGATCCTCTGGTTCCTCATCCCGGCGCTGGTCGTGGCCTCGATGCTGCAAGGCCGAATAACCATCGACTGCGAACAGGATCAGCCGAGTGCCACGGTGCAACCCGCCGTGTCAGCCCCCGCGACCGCATCCTGCTGCATGGCTGATCGGCTTGCCAAGCCAGCCCCAATGCCCTGCAACGCACGCGCGCCAAAGCCCGCTTGTCGCGTCTGCTGCACCGTCTGCGAGCCCCGCAATCTCGCCCCGTTGCCACTGCCCTTGGTCATCACGGGCATCACCCTGTGGCCCAACCTCGATCCGTCATATCCGATCATGACTGGCGGCGACGCCGCGCCACACATCGCGCGCTACCAAGTCCCGCCACGACCACCCGATGACGCGACTGCACATCGGGCACACTTGTGCTGCTGGCTGACCTGAGGTCGACGTGCGCGCGCCGCTTCCCTGGCTGCTGCGCTGTCGTTGTTTCCTCAACGTGACTGCCGCGCGCGTGCGCGGAATGTGTCACATCCAGTACACACAGACTCAATGATGGAGATTCACTCATGTTTTGCTGTTCAACAGTGATTGTGCATACGATCGCGGCCAAGGCCATCCTGCCCGCCGCGATGATGGTTGGCGCATGCAATGGCCAGGCCGCCGTGGCTGCCGACGCCCACTGCCAAATGAATCAGCCCGCCCATTGCCAAATGAGCGAGCATGCTGTCATGCCCGCCGCTGCGATCAACGCCGCCAAGGCCAAGGGCGCCTGCGGTGGTGACTGCGGAAAGGATTGCGGCGATTGCGACGGGAACTGCGGCGACTGCAATGGCGATTGCGGCAAGGACTGTGGCAAAGACTGCGGTGATTGCGCCGGCGCCTGCAAGGGCAAGGCCAAGCCCGCCGCCGTCATCCAGCCCGTCGCGGCCCGCGAAGTTGTCGCCCAAGCATGCGCCAAAGACTGTGGCGATTGCGGTGACTGCGGCAAGGACTGCGGCGATTGCGACGGCGATTGCGGCATGGACTGTGGCGACTGCGATGGTCCCTGCCAAGGCAAGGCCCAAGCCGTCGTCAAGCCCGCAGCTGCGGTCAAGAAAGCCGGCTGCTGCGGCGGTTGCCAGAAGTAACGGATCTGCGCCTGTGGCGACAGGCGCACATTCGCGATACACACCTCGGGTCCGGGGGTCCAAAAGCCCCCGGGCTCTTTTCGTAGCGCCCGCTGGATTCTGCTACCCTCGGCCCATGCACGAGCCAACGCAACAGCAGTCGTCCGCCGCGCGCACGCGCATGCCAAGCGCACGCGTCCAGCCGCGCTTCGCCGGCATCTCTACATTCGCACGCTACCCCCGCCTCGAAGATGTCGAGCCCGACTGCAAGCCCGTCGACTGGCTCATCTTCGGTGCGCCATACGATTCGGGCGTCACCTACCGCCCCGGTGCACGCTTTGGCCCCCGCGCCATCCGCGAGGAGTCCCAGTACCTCAAGCCCTACAACATCCCACACGATCTCATGCTCTCTGAGATCTTCTCCATGGCCGACGCCGGCGACGCCCCCGTCCGACCCTTCTCCTGCAAGACAAACACCGACGTCATCGCCGATTGGGCCACGGCTTTGAACGGTGGCGGCGCCCCAAACCAATCCAAGCTGTTCATGCTGGGTGGTGATCACTCCTGCACGCTCGCCGCACTTCGCGCTGCGTGGCGACGCCATGGCTCGCCCAAGGGTGGCCTTGCCATGCTCCACTTTGACTCGCACGTTGACACCGTCGACGTCACGCTCGACGAGAAGTATTCCCACGCGTCACCCTTCATCCGCGCTGTGGAAGAAGGCATCCTCGATCCCTCGCGCATGCTTTCCGTGGGCGTCAAGGGACCCCTCAATACCCCCGACGATCTGCGCTACGCTAAAGAAAACGGCGTGACCATCATCACTTATGAGCAGTGGCGCGAAGAGGGCACAACCACCATCGACGCATTTCTCAAGCGCCTCGGCCACGACCTCTGTTACTTCACCTTTGACATCGATTGCCACGATCCGATTTACGCCCCAGGCACGGGCACACCCTGTGTGGGTGGCTTCACCAGCGCCGACACGCTTGGCTTGCTCCGCCACATCGCGACGTTCAAACACGCCTCGGGCATGGGCCCCAACCTCGTCGGCGCAGACGTCGTCGAAGTCCTGCCCGAGCGCGACCCGGGAGGCTATACCGCTCTCCTCGCCGCGCACATCGCCTTCGAACTCATCTGCATGGACGCCCTGGCCCGCACGCGCGGTGCAGGCGCTGCCGCACAAGCCTCAACCGCGCACCGCTGACGCAGCAATCGCTCGCTCCGCTGCGTGCAATGCAATCACCAGTTCCACTTTACCGATCGGTTCACCCGTGGCCGTGGCAATCTCCGTCGCGCTCTTGCCCTGCGCATGCAACGCTCGAATGGCCTCACGCGCGTCGCTCGCCGCTGGGGCACTTGGCTTCGACCGCGCCGCCGTGACCGGACGCGTCACTGGCGCCATCACCTGTGGCGCCGCATCAGGTCCATCGGGCATTAGCGCATCCGCCGACCCCTGCGCCGCCGCCAACCGCGCCAACCGCTCATCCGCCTGCGCAATCAACAATTCCAACCGGCTCGCCCGATTCTCAATCTGCGCCGCGCACACACGCGTCAACTCTTGCACCTCCACCATCAAGTGCTCCAGCGACGCCCGTTGTGCTGCATGCAACATCTGCTCGGGCGCATGGCCGCCGCTCGTCTTCGCTGCCGCCCCCGCGGGAGTCTGCGCAGGCGCAGCCTTGAGAGCACTCCGCGTGCGCGTCGGTGTCCCCTTGCGCCGCTTCACAAGCCCGCGCAGCATCGTCGTCGTAATGATCGCGATACCCAGCGCCGCCATCGCGCCGGCCAGCCACCCAGGCCCGCCCTGCGCCACCATCGTCAGTTGTTCCATCAGCTCTGCCGACACGCGAATCCCTTCGTCGCCACCATGGCCTCCTGCCATGTACTGCCATCATCGTCCAATCCGCGCCACGCCGTCCAACGCCGTGCCCCGGCCCCCGGATAGCCTACCCACAATGTCCCCCGGTTCGATCAAACGCCATCCGATGGTCGCCTCCGTCGCGCAACGCTGGCGGCAATTGACCCACCACAGGACAGGCGCCCTGCCACGCACCCTCATCGCCTGCTCGGGCGGCGCCGACTCATCCGCCCTCGCGATCGCAATGGCTGTCATCGCTGGCGATGCCGCGCCGAAGATCCTCGCGCTCGCCCACATCCGCCACGACATGCGCCCGGATTCGGAGGTCGAAGCCGATGCAAACGCAGTGGGGGCCCTATCCCAGTCGTTTGGCCTTCCCGTCATGCACGCCGACGCGCTCGCCGCCGACGCGCCGCGCACCGAAGCCACATACCGCAAGCTTCGCTACGCCGCCCTGGCCCAACTCGCTCGCGCGCATGGCTACGCCTTCGTCGCCACCGCCCACCACGCCGACGATCAACTCGAATCCCTGCTCTTGGCACTCACCCGTGGCGCCGGCCCCGCAGGCCTCCGAGGCATCGCACCCCGCCGTCTCATCGACCACGCCCTCCCGCGCATCATGCTCATTCGCCCAATGCTTGGCGCATCGCACGCCGACGCAATCCAACTTTGCCGCGACGCCAATGTCGACTGGAGCGAAGACCATACCAACGTCGACGTCACCCGCCTGCGCACCGCGCTCCGTCTGGGCCCCGTCGCCGAACTTCTGCAGCTCGTCCCAACCGCCGGCGCTCGCGCCGCGCACACCGCATCTCTCATGCGCAATGTCGTCCGTCTCCTCGACAGCCTCGCCGATGACGCATTCCAACCACCCGCCGGTCCCTGGTCGCGCAACAACCTGCGCACGCTCCCGCGCATCGTGCTGAGTCATGGCCTCCGCCGTGCGCTCGCACACCAATCCACCCGCGGCCACGACCGCCACACCGCCCGCGCACTCGCTCCCATCACCCGCGCCATCCGCTCCAACGCCGGCGAGACCAGGACCTTCAACCTCGCGAGCGACACCGTCGTCACTGTGACGAGCGACGCAGTCTCCATCAGCGCAAACCCTGGCCATGTTGCAACCACTGGCTAGCCCCGACCGCAAGGGAGGGGGTTCCCCCTCAACGCGAATCACCGCGCGCAAGCTGTGCGCACGCAGTTCACACTCAAGGGATTCCCTCTGTGTTCTCTGCGCCTCTGCGGTGAATCTTCTTCAGTTAAAAAGAGCAGCGGCGATGCGCGATGACCCTGGGTCACCATCGCCCGCCGCCGGTTCGCTCTCGCCGTCCTCTTCGCTCGGCCCATACAGGTAGCTCGTCTCGAGCTCCAGGCGAATCTTCGCCAAGGCCTTGTTCTGAATCTGGCGCACGCGCTCCTTCGTCACGCCGATGATCTGCCCGACCTGCTCGAGCGTCATCGGGCGCTCGCCTTCCTCTGTCTCCAGATGGAAGCGATGCTCAATGACCGTCCGCTCGATGTCAGACAAGCCGGCGCTGTTCTCCACGACGATGCGCTTCACTTCGCTCGCCGCGTCCTTCACGAACTCCTCCCGCTTGGTCTCGACGTAATTCGAACGCTCGAGCTTCGGGTCGAAGTCCGTCGGGAACCGCTGGCGATACTTCGTGAGCTTCATCCCCTGACGGCTAAACGCCTTCAGGATCGCTCGGCACGCATATGTCGAGAACTTGAACCCACGCGCACAGTCGAACTTGTCAACCGCGCGCAGCAACGCCATGTTGCCCTCGCTCACCAGATCAGCAAAGTCAACCTCGCTCATCCGCGTGCGCTTCGCCATCGCAAGAACAAGCGCCAGGTTTGTCTCAGCAATCTGCTCGCGCAGCTCGCGGCTCGTCCGCCACCAGCGAAGAATGTCCGCCGCCTGCCCAGGCGTGGGCGTTTGCGCAGCCGACGCAAGCACCTCTGCACGCAGCTCGCCAAGGCGGTGCCGCGCGTAATTGTACTGCAGGAATAGCACGCGCTCTTCCGCCGCCGTCAAGATCACCTGGTCCGATGTCTTGGGCATCCGCTTGAGCCCAAGGTCATCCATCACAGGCGAATACCACGACGCATCGGGCTTGCGCACTGCAGGCGCGTCGTCATAGATCTGCTGCTCAGCCGTCGGCTTGCGGAACAGTTCGTTGTCGATGTAATCCGGCTCAGTCGCCAGCACGTGCGCGATCACCTTCGCGTCCGCGTCGCTCAACGTCGCCACGCGCCCGCTCGCCGTCGTCGCCACCGGCGCAAACGACAACCCGCCGGACCGGCGACGCCGGACCATCTTCAAAGGCGAGTTCTTGTCATGCACCGACTTCATGGCTGCTTTCTCCGAGCCCGCAGGTTCCGTCCCCGCCGAACTCGCTTGTCCCAACTGCTTGCTCATCCGGACCATCGCTTGGCCCTTCCTACCCCATCCATCCCTGGATCACGCAACCCAGCCCGGCTCCCCGTGCTGAGTTTCACCCTGGGCCAACAAAGTCCGCCACCGGAAACTTCTCCTATCGGAGCTTCATTCCCGCAGGCATCATCCAGGCCCACGCTCCGCCCCCCGACGGAACCGCATTGACGCACACCTCCCCGTGCGACACGGCCGGAAACTTCCAGCCCTGCCCACTCTTGTACGGACGTCCGAACCGCCAGTTCTGTTCCCGGTCCTTGGAATGATTCTAAAAAACAGCCCGCTTTGACAATTCATGCCGGTTCTGCGCCCTACCCCTCGAGCGCCATACCAGCATACCAAACAAAAGCCGAATATGTCAAGCGAAGCTCTTATGGGCACGGCTGCCCGTAGGCGAACAGCAGCCCCTGCAGGTCCGCCAGCTCCACCACCCCGTTCCCATCCAGGTCGCCCGCCGTGTTCGCCGGCACACCCGCGCCGAAGTTGAACAGCAGCACGTTTAGGTCCGCCAGATCCACATCCCCATCGCAATCCACATCACCTTCGCAGGGGCAGGGGGGGTACCGGTAGACAATCCGCCGAAGCGACGCCGCCCCCATGTCGTTGTAGTTGATGTAGTACAGCGCACCGTCGAACGGATTGAACTCAATGTCCACGACATAGCCCAACGGGCTCTGAAACGCGCGCACCTCCACAAGCTGATCATTGGCGTCGAACACGAAGTTCCGAATCCACCGCGCAATATAATCGGCATGGAAATACGTGTTCTGATACTCGGGTGGAAACGCCACGCCCCCGTACCACGCGCCGCCCGTAGACGAGTTGCCGCCAAACCCTGCGCCAGACATGCACCCACCCGACCCAAGGTCGCACGTCGTCGCACTCGTGCCGCTGAACGTTGGCAACCGCGCAGGGCCATTCGTACTGTGGAACCAGTCAATCGCTGGTCGACTGTGCATCCACTTCGGAATGCTCCCCGGCACCTGCTGCCCACTGTCGCACGGATTGGGCCAGCTTGGCGTCGCGAGTGTGTCTTGCACGATCAAATCGCGAAACGCAAAGAAATCATCACATGCCAACGGATTTGGCGCATCCTGGTTCTCCGTGCCCCGCCCGTTATAGCTGCTCTGCGTCGTGTGCCCTTCATACTTGGGCCAGCCAAAGTTCTGCCCACCCGTCGTGCATACATCCAGTTCTTCCCACGTGTTGTAGCCCACATCGCCGATGTACAGCGTCCCAGGATCCGCACTTGCCGGGTCCGCCGCACCCGTCCCCGGGCGCAGCGTAAGCCGAAACGGATTGCGAAAACCCAGCGCCCACACGCGCGAGCGAGGTGCCCGTGGCGCGCCGGCGTCGTAGTACGGATTGCTCGCAACGCCATCCCCCGTCGCAGGATCAATACGCAGCATCTTTCCATTGTGTGAGTCGATCAGCTGCGCCCGATACGCCCCGACGTTCTCCTTCGACGTGATGATGCCATCCGCAAGGCCCGTGTTGCTCGAGCCTGACATTGGGCCACCGGTGTCCGTCGTTTGATAGCTCGCGCCATCGCCCGCGCCGACAATCAGCGTGCCGTCTTCACCAAACACGAGCGTCCCGATGCCATGCGACTGATGCAGCAGAGGAATCCCCGTCGTCATCGATTCGCCAATGAGCACCAACCGCGAGCCATAGTCAACCGAATGAAAATCATCCCCCGCATTGCACGTATATCGTGTCACGCGCGCAATCGTGTCATGAAAGTACTCGTCCATGTTTGAGTTGTAAGCCGGTGTGCCAAAGTGCGCCAGATGGTGATAGTCCACCGCATACACCAAGTACACGAAACCATTACTCGCAAAGTTCGGATCAACCGCAAAGCCCAGTAAGCCAAAGTCGCGCCAGTTGCCCACCTCTTCCGCAATGTCAATCAGCGGCGCAGCGCTCTTCACGCCGTCTTCCACGAGCCACACGCGCCCGCCCTTCTCCCACACGAACGCGCGCCCGTCATACCCGAACGCCACGCCCACCGCCTCGTCCCAGCCAGCCATCACCAACTCATCACTGAAGTTGGGCGGCAGCGCAAACGCCGCGCTCGCCACAACACCGCTCGATGCAATTGCAACGATCCCACCAGCACATCTGCGCAACATGACCGGGTCTCCTCCTCGGGGCGCATCGTGCCCTGCGCGATTGTCCGTGACAACGCCCTCGCGCCAAGAGGGAAACATGTGCTTTTTTCGAGCCTACGCGCGCTCGGCACTCACGATCCACCCCCCGCCCAGCACCAGATCTGCCTCGTCACGGTCATACACCACGCACGCCTGACCCGGCGCAATCGCCTCCTGCGGCTCATCAAACCGCACCGCAAAGCTCGGCGCCGCGCTGTCAACGTCCGAGAACCACGTCACGCTCGCCGCCGCCGCAACCCCATGTGCGCGCCACTGCACCAACGCCTCGAAGGTCTCGCCGTCGTCCGGCGATCCCCGATGCCAGTTCACTTCGCCCACCTCAAGCCGCGCGCATTGCAAGTCATCGCGCCCGCCCACCGTCACCGTGTTGGTCGCGACATCTCGGTTGATCACATACAGCGGCACCCCCCGCGCCACACCAAGCCCGCGCCGTTGCCCGATCGTGAACTTGTGCTGCCCGGCGTGGGCGCCAAGTGGGTTCCCCGCCGTGTCGACAATCTCCCCTTCCTTCACAAGGTCAGGACGCCTTCGCTCCACAAACCCCGCATAGTCGTCATCCGGCACAAAGCAAATCTCCTGACTGTCAGGCTTGTCGAACACGGGAAGCGACAACTCCTGCGCCAGCGCCCGCACATCCGCCTTCCGCATCGCCCCAATGGGCAGCAGCATCCGCCCCATCTGCGCGCGCCCGACACCAAACAGCACATAGCTCTGGTCCTTGTCATGATCGACACCCCGCCGAAGCTCCGGTCCTTTGGTGCCCTGCGTCATCCGCGCATAGTGCCCCGACGCGACAAAGTCACACCCAAGCTGCCGCGCATAGTCATGCAGCTTGCCAAACTTCAGCCAGTCATTGCAGCGCACACACGGATTGGGCGTCCGCCCCGCGGCGTACTCATCCACGAAGTAATCCATGATCCGCCCGAAGTCCCGCCGAAAGTTCGCGACATACAGCGGAATCCCGAGCTCCGCCGCGACCGCCCGCGCATCCGCCGCATCGCCCACCGAGCAACATCCCTTCGCGCGCTTCTGGGGACCCGGCCTCGCCTCGCATGCCCCCGCCGGCGCGAGTGCCTCCGCCTCATCGGGCGTGCCAAGGCGCATGAACACGCCCACCACGTCGTACCCCTCGCGCAGCAACAACCCCGCCCCAACCGAGGAGTCCACGCCGCCTGACATCGCCAACAGCACTTTGCCCTTCGAGGCCATCCGCACAGCGTAGGGCCGAGCCGTTCGAGGGTCGAGCTTCCCCTACAATCCAACCCCTCGCACCACCATCTCGCGGAGTCGGTTTGTCATGGCCATCTTCACCCGCAAGTCCCCAAAGCAACCCGACGCCGTCGCGCCACTCTCGGCCCCCGCACCGCGCTCAGCGATTCCCGTCCACGCAGGCCAATGGCGCGACGACCGCATCCTCGAACTGGGCCGAGAGTTCCTCGCCGCCGCACGCAAGCACCGCGCAGGAATGCTGTCCGGCGCCTTCTGGTCCGACAAGCTCATGAACTGGGCCATGAAGGATCAAGCCTTCAAAGTCCAGCTCTTCCGTTTCATCGATTGCTTCCCCATGCTGCGCAACACCGACGATGTCCATGAACACCTCGTCGACTACCTCACCCAGCCCGGCGTCACCCTCCCCCCCGGACTCTCCACGGGCCTCAAAGCCGGCGGGCTCGCCAAGGGCCTGCTCACCAAAACCGTCTCCGGGCAGATCGAATCCATGGCGCGCAAATTCATCGCCGGTGTCGATGCCGCCGACGCGCTCCCGCGCCTCGAGAAACTCTGGAAATCAGGCATCGCCTTCTCTGTCGACCTGCTTGGCGAGGCCTGCGTGTCCGATGCCGAAGCCGATGTCTATCAGCAGCGCTATCTCGATCTCGTGCGCAACCTCCCCGAACGCGTCGCCAAGTGGCCCGCCAATGATCGCCTCGAAAAGGATCACTTGGGCGCCGTCCCGCGCTGCAACGTCTCCATCAAGATCTCCTCCCTCTCCGCCAAGTGCGATCCCATCGACTCCGATGGCGCAATTCGCGAACTCATGGCCCGCCTCGGCCCAATCATCGAGCTCGCGGCAAAGCACAACGTGCTCATCAACTTCGACATGGAGTCCTTCCATTACAAGGACCTCACGCTCACGCTCTTCGGGCGCTGCTGCGAAAAATGGAACTTCCACGCCGGCCTCGCCATGCAGGCCTATCTCAAGAGTGGCGACGCCGACGCCGATCGCATCGCCACGTGGGCCGAGCGCGTTGGGCGCGTCGTCACCGTCCGCCTCGTGAAGGGCGCCTACTGGGATTACGAAACCATCCACGCCGAGGAACAAGGCTGGCCCTGCCCCGTCTGGAACACCAAACGCGAAACCGACGCCTGCTTCGAGCGCATGACCGAGCGCTTCCTCGACGCCACACCGCGCGCTTCCGGGCGTGGAGGCGTCAAACTCGCTTTGGGCTCACACAACGTCCGCTCCATCGCCGCCGCACTCGATGGTGTCGAACGCCGAGGCCTCCCCCGCGAATCGCTCGAACTCCAAATGCTGCACGGCATGGCTGACGACCTCAAGGCCGCCGCCGCCGACCTTGGGATGTGCATTCGCGAGTACGTCCCCGTCGGTGAAATGATTCCAGGCATGGCCTACCTCGTGCGCCGCTTGCTCGAAAACACATCCAACGAATCCTGGCTCATGGCGTCATCGACCGAAGCCAGCGACGACACCAAGCTGCTCGCCTCGCCCCATGGCCAGGCCGGCGCCATGCCCGACCTTGCTGACATCGCCGCCGAACGCCACGAACTCTCACCCGCACGCGACGGCATTGGCAATGGCCAGCCCTTCATGAGCGAAGCGATGCGCGATTTCGCGCACGGCAATCAGCGCGAGCGCTTCGCAAAAGCCGTCGCCGCCGCGCGCATCGAACCAGTCGCCAATGACCGCACCGTCGACCAAGCCAAAGACATGCTCACCAAGGCCGACCGCGCCTTCCCCGCATGGCGCGACTTCGATCCCAAGCGTCGTGCCGATGTCCTCATCCGTGCCGCCGCCAAGATGCGCGCCGCGCGCGACGAACTCGCCGGCATCATGATCAAGGAATCCGGCAAGACCTGGCGCGAAGCCGATGCCGACGTCTGCGAAGCCATCGACTTCTGCGAGTACTATGCCCGTTGCGCCGTCCCACTCTTCGAACGCCATCGCCTGGGCAAGTTCATTGGCGAGCTTGACGAAACCTTCTATCAACCGCGCGGCGTCGCTGTCGTCATCTCACCCTGGAACTTCCCCCTCGCCATCTGCTGCGGCATGACCACCGCCGCCCTCGTTTGCGGCAACACCGTCATCGTCAAACCCGCCGAGCAAACGCCCGCCATCGCCAAACGCATGTTCGACATCCTCGCGCAATCACTCCGCGAAGTGAACGCGCCCGCCGACGTCCTGCACTTCTGCCCGGGCCTTGGCGAAACAGTGGGGGCCGCCCTCGTGCGCGACCCGCGCACCGCCATCATCGCCTTCACCGGCTCCAAAGCCGTCGGCCTCGACATCATCGCCGCCGCCGGCCTCACGCCCGATGAACAACCTTTCGTCAAAAAAATCGTCTGCGAAATGGGCGGCAAGAACGCCGTCATCATCGACACCTCCGCCGACCTCGACGAGGCCGTCGTCGGCGTGCGCCACTCAGCGTTCGGCTTCCAGGGCCAAAAGTGCTCCGCCTGCTCGCGCTGCATCGTCGTCGATCCCGAAGGTCCCGATGGCCCGCACATCACCACCTTCACCCATCGCCTGGTCGAAGCCACCCGCTCTCTCGTCATTGGCGACCCCACGCGCTCCGGTTCTGACATTGGCCCCGTCATCGACAACGATTCCGCCAACAAGATCCGCCACTACATCGCACAAGCAACCAAAGACGGCGCCACCCTCGCCCTCGCGATGGACGCCCCGCCCGCCGACGCGTCCACTGGCACGCAACCGACCAACTACATCCCGCCCCACATCTTCTCGCACGTCAAAACAGACCACACCATCGCGCGCGACGAAATCTTTGGCCCCGTCCTCGCCATCATGCACGCCAACACCTTCGACGACGCCCTCGCCCTCGCCAACGCCTCGCCCTACAAGCTCACGGGTGGCGTCTTCACGCGCAAACCCTCGCACCTGGAACAAGCCCGCCGCGAGTTCCGCGTAGGCAACCTCTACCTCAACCGCGGCTGCACCGGCGCACTCGTCGCACGCCAACCCTTCGGCGGCTTCGGCATGTCGGGCGTCGGCTCCAAGGCCGGCGGCGCCGACTACCTCCTCCAATTCGTCGAACCCCGCGCCGTCTGCGAAAACACCATGCGCCGTGGCTTCGCGCCGGAACTCTAGGAAGTTGACAAGCAAGTGTGTGCGTGTGCCGTGGTTGCCTTGGGCAACCACGTCGCCTGGCGCCCCGACCTGCTTGCAAAGTCGGGTTTGTCTTCTTGCTCCCTCGCCCCGCTTGCGGGGAGAGGGTGGCGCTTCGCCGGGTGAGGGGCCTCTTGGTCCGTGTGCCGTCCGGCTCTGCGGATGAAGGCCACGTCTTGAACACAGATGATCCTCTCCGGGTTCTCTGCGCCTCTGCGGTGATTCCTACTTCCTCATCACAGCCTTCAAATCCCGCACCATCTGTTCCGACTCCGCCGCATTCAACCCGCCATACATCCCAACCACGCGCCCCTCGGGATCAAGCACGATGAACCGCGACGGATGCACGATGTTCTCCATCGTCTGTCCGCCACCCAAATCAATCAGGTTCGTCGACTTCCCATCCGGCGCGGGCGGCACAAATCCCATCGCCTGCGCCACATCACGCACCGCGCCGGGCTCACCCGTCAACAACGACCACTGTGCCGTGTCAATCCCCAACTGATCGGCATACGCACGCAACTGCTCGGGCGTGTCATGCATCGGATCGACTGAGAAAGTCAGGAACCGGACCGGCGCGCTCTTCAGCGCCGACGCCGCGGGAAGCAAATTGCTCTTCATGATCGGGCACACCAACTGGCAGTTCGAAAACCCGAACTCCATCACCGTGTAGTGCCCCTGCAGGATGTCATTCGTCACCGCGTTGCCATCCTGATCCACCAACGCAAACGCCGGAATCTGCATGAAGCTGTACTGCTCCGGATCGGTCAGCGCCTGCACCTCCGGCTTCGCATTCAGATGCACAATGCCGTTGCCTTGCTTGCCCCCTATGAGCGCCTTCGCAAGAAACACCATTGCAAGCACCACGACAATGAGCACGACCACCGCCGCGATCTTGCCCTCGCCGCCGCCCTTGTCTGCCACGTTGTGCTCAACTGCATCCGTCATGATGCAAGCATAGTCGCGCTCACGCCCGCGCGCCGCCATCCTTCACGATCCGGCGCGTTACCGCCGCGGTTGCCAGCGCCACGCCCAGCAGCGCAAACGCCACCGTCCCGGGCCACGCCCACGCCTCCGTCACATGCCGCGCGCCCACCGACGCGCCCACAAGATCCGTCGCCCACGTCATCGGATTCAGTCGCACAATCCAGCTGAGCCACGTCTGCGCACCCTGCGGCGGAAATAACGCCCCGCTCAACAACCACATGGGCAGCAGCACCAGGTTCATCACCCCGTGAAACCCCGCCACCGAATCAATCCGCGACGCCAGCGCCAGCGCCACACCAGTAATCCCAAGTGACGTCAGCGCAAGCGCCGCCAGTCCCATGGGCAATCCCACAAGCGAATGCTCCGGATTCAGCACCCAGGCAAGCCCCAGCACCACTGCGCCCTGCACCGTCGCCAAGAGTGCATTGGGCAGCGCTTTACCAAGCGCCATCGCCCATTTCGGCGCGGGCCCCGCGACGACCGCCTGCATGAACCCGCTCGTGCGATCCTGAATCAACGTGATCGCCGCCATCGTCGACGCAAACAGCACCACCATCGTCGCCATGCCAGGCACGAGGTACATCGCATACGCCTTCGAACTCTCGACCGCTGCCGCGGCGCCCTCTGGTGTGGGCGGCGCAAATGAGCGCGACAGCCCAGATCCGGCAAAGATCCAGATCAGGATCGGCGTCCCGATCGCCGCTACCACACGACTCGGCTGGCGCACAAAGCGCACCAAGTCGCGTTTCGTCAGCGCCATGCATCCAGCAACGCCGCTCACTGCGCACGCTCCTTCACTTCAGCATGAAATCGATCCAGCTGCGCGCCTGTGCGCAAGCGATACGCATCCGCCAACGTGGGCGGCGCAATCTGATACGGAATCCCCCGCCGCGTCAGTTCCGCCGCTGCGCGCTCCGCAGGCTCTACCGTCCCCCAACCCGCCGTCGCAGTGGGGGCGTGCAACACCTCGAGTCCCGCATTGCGCAACGCATCGACGCCCGCCGGCTCCGTCGTAATGATCCGCTGCCCCAACGCGCGCACGAGCGCCGCAGGCGAGTCATCCGCCACCAATCGCCCGCCATCGAGCATCATCACCCGGTCCGCCCGCGCCGCTGCCTCAAACTGGTGCGTCGACATCACGATCGTCATCCCCCTGGGCGGCGCATGACGGCGCGCAATCGTGTCCAGGAATCCCGCGATCGACTGGGCATCCAGCCCCGACACCGGCTCATCCAGCAGCAGAATGTGCGGCTCAGGAAGCAACGCCCGCGCCAAATCCGCACGCCGCATCAACCCGCCCGACAACGTTCCCACGCGATCATTCAGGCGCTTCTGCAATCCAACTTCCGCCGCAAGCGCCTCCACGCGCTTCGCAATGTCGCCGCTCGGTACACCGAAGATCGCCGCGTGCGCCGCAAGATTCTCCCGCACCGTCAGCAATGGATCCAAGCTCGCCGATTGAAACACCACACCCATCGCTCGTCGCACGGAAGTCGATGCCCGCGACGCATCAATGCCAAACAGCTTCACCGATCCGCTTGTTGGCGCATCAACGCCCGCGATGAGCCGCAACAACGTGCTCTTGCCCGACCCATTCGCCCCAAGCAGCGCAATCCACTGCCCGCTCTTGAGCCGCGCAGTCACCCCGTCCAGCGCGGGCTTCACCTTGGCCGGTTCATGCCCCACACGCGTGCGCCCTCGAAACACGCGGCTCACACTCTCCAGGTCAACGATCGGCACCGACGGCGCCTTCTGCACGCCCTTGGGCAATGGCGCCGTATGCCGCGCATCCATGACCGGCGCATCAGGCCGGTCCGTCTCACGCGACCCGGTCATGACAAAACCGCCGGCGCAAAGGCGTCCGCCACGAGCGCAAACATCACGATCGGCACATACACAATCGACGCAATGAACAGCGCCTTGGCCGCCCCATCATCGCGCCGTTGATACAGCTTGAGCGATGTCCACACCATCAAGCCGCCCGCCAAGACTGCCACGACGCCGTACAGCATGCCAACCATCGGCACGCCATCTTGTTGAAGTGCTCCAATCGGCACAAGCGACACCGCCACCAGTGCCAACGACCACACCAGCGCCGCCATCCCCGTCCGCCGACCATCCGGATCAATCGAGGGCAACACGCGGTATCCACCCGCCGCATACTGCTCGCGATACTTCCAACTGATCGCCATCACGTGCGGCACCTGCCACACGAACATCAACGCCACGAGCGACCAACCGCCCGCATCCGTCAACCCGCCATACCACGGCGCCTTGCCCGCAAACGCCGCCGTTGCGCAACACCACCCCACAAGCGATGGCAACGCCCCAGGCGCGGCGCCGACAAGCGTTGACAACGTCGTCAGCGGCTTCAACGGCGTATACATCGCCGCATAGCTCACAATGATCGCCGCGCACACGAGTGCCGCCGCCACCGACGCCCCAATCGCCAACGTCGCCACGCCAAGCACGCTCAGCGCCAAACCAAACGCCATCGCATGCTTCGTCGCGATCCGCCCAGAGGGCACCGGGCGATCCGCCGTCCGCGCCATCTTCGCATCCCGATGAGGCTCGAGCGCCATGTTCAGCGCATTTGCCCCGCCCGCGCTCAGTGCGGTCCCAATCATGCCAAACAGACCCGCCACCAGGAACCCGGTTCCACTGGGTGAAACCTCCGCCGTCGTCATCGACCGCACGCCCAGCACATAGCCGACGCCCGCCGCCAACAGCACCATCTTCACAATGCCTGGCTTGGTCAGTTCGACATACGAACCCACAACCGTCGCGCGTGGCGCTTCGCCCGCCGAGGCCGTCGGCAACTCACGCCCAATCGACTGTCCCTGTACACGGGTCATGAGCCCGCAGTATAGGTCACTCGTCCCGCGTCTCGGAGGACCGGCCCGCTTCTGGAAAAACTAGCTCCACCCACACCGGATGGTGGTCCGACGCCGCGCTCACCACCTCCGCATCGACCGCAGCTCCCCCGTGTTCAGGCCCGTCACCCGCGCGCCAGTAAACCCCCTGCGCAACCACCTCCGCCCCCGCACTCGCCAGCACATAGTCCACCCGCAGCCCGAATGACGAGGTGATCGCCCCGTGCTCATCCTCCAGCGCTGATGTCGCCTCGGGCGCGGCACCCTTCCGCACCCGCGCATGCCCAAGCAACTGCCCAATCGCGTTGTCCACCGAATCACCCTGCTCCGGATCCGCGTTCAAGTCCCCCATGACCACGAACGCCTCACCCT
>JAGQOH010000051.1 GCA_020427635.1 Phycisphaerales bacterium | reverse complement strand
TTGATGGCGATGCGCGGCTCCGGGCCTGGCGTCGGCGCGATGGGGCCGACGGGCGGTGTGAGCGGGCCGGCGAAGAGCAGGCTGGCAATCGCAGCGATGATGAGGACGGACAGGATTGTGGCAGCGGTGCGGTTGTGGGTGTTCATGGCGGTGGTTCTTTCGTGAGTGGGTGGTCTAGTACGAGAAGTTTGCGTTGGGGTCGGTGGAGTTAAGGGTGCCGGGGGCGGCGGCGCCGAGGACGGAGGGTGTCACGACAAGGGTGCGATCGATGATTGGGCCGTAGTAGTTGTCGATGCTCAAGCTCCAGTTGTGAACCGAGTTATTGGAGCAGGTGTTGCCGACGATGAAGTTGCCGCCGACGGTAACTTGGATGCCGTAGTCATTGCTGATGCAGTTGTTGTTCTCGAGGCGAGTGTCGGTGGCGTAGACACGAATGCCCGCGCCGATGCCGGCGGCCCCGTTCTGGGAACAGGTGTTTCCTCGGACGATGCAGGAGCCCGAGGTCTCGATGCCGTGGGTTGCGTTGCTTTTTGCAGAGCAGTTCGTGACGGTGCCGCCGAGGTTGAGTTCGATGCCAATGTTGTCGTTGAGCTGCGAGGTGCAGGAGTCTACGGTGGAGGCGACGCCTGCAATGACGCCGCTGCCGCCGTTGTTGGCGGCACGACAGTTTGAGATCGTGCCGTTCTCAGCGACGACGATGCCATCTCCCGGATTCGAGCGGGCGGTGCAATCGGTGACGGAGACGCCTTTGCCGCCGATGATGCCTCCAAGGGTATTGAATGTCGTGGTACACGCACGAATCGCGCAGGAATCGGCTGCGCTGATTCCTCGGCCGCTGTTCAGGTTCGCAGTGCATTGCGTCGCGACGGCACCATCGCCAAGTTGGAGGCCGTGTGAGGTGTTCTGGTAGAACGAGGAGTCAATCACCGTGCATCCGACGCCGGTGAGCATTCCGGGCCCAGTATTGAAGTAGGCCGAGCAGTTGGAGATCGAGCAGCCGTGGTTGACTTCGATGCCAGCGCCGGTGTTGGACTCAACGGAGCAATGGGAGATGGTCGAGCCGTTGCTGGCGCGAATGCCGCGCTGCCCGTTGAACGAGGAGGTGCAGTTGGTGACATTCGCGGAAATGCTCGCGGTGATGCCCGTGCCCGTGTTGCCGGAGGCGAGCACACCTTCGACACGGCAGCCACGCGACAGGAATCCGAGGTCGACGCCGCCGTCACCCCAGTTTCGGACGGAACCGTTGAGGACGGTGATGCCTCTGAGCGAGTCGACCGTGACGCTTACGCCGTCGAACGCGGCCATGCCTGGCGTGCCCACCAGGTCGAAGCCATTGAGATCGAGCGTCACGCCGCTTGAGGTGATTTCGATGCCGTGTTTGCCCGCGACACCGGTGATGTTGCCCGCGAGGTAGTAGGAGCCAGGCTGCGTGATCTTGAAGAGCGAGTCGGCATCGCCGGGCGTATTGGTTGCGTTGATGGCGATGCGCGGCTCCGGGCCTGGCGTCGGCGCGATGGGGCCGACGGGCGGTGTGAGCGGGCCGGCGAAGAGAAGGCTGGCGATTGTCGCGAGGATGAGGACGGACAGGATGGTGACGGCGGCGCGGTTGTGTGTGTTCATTTTCTGTGGATTCCTATCTTTGTTGAGACTGCCGACCTGCGGTGCGGGTTCTGGCAGCTGTGACACCTAGTAGGTGTAGTTTGCGTTGGGGTTGGTGGAGCCGGGTGAGACGCCGCCGGAGTTACCAAGGACGCCGGCGCTCTGCGCGGCTTGGACGACGAAGCACACATTGCCGCTGTCGATGTCCCAATTGAGAGAGTTGGTCGAGCAGATGTTCCCGGCGATGAAGTTATCGCTGCCGGCCACTCTGACCCCGGTGGGCGCGGCCGAGCATGTGTTGCCTTCAATGCGGCTTGCGCTGCTGTTCGTGAAGATCCCCGCGCCGGTGCCGCTGGCGCCGTTGCCGACGCAGGTGTTGGAGAGGACGAAGGAGAAGCTGCCCATCGCGATGCCGTGGAGCTGGTTTTCACTGGCGATGCATGATTGGACGGTGCTGCCTGAGCTCGCGACGATGCCGGCTTGTGCGTTGGATCGCGCGACGCAGTCTCTGACCACATTTCGAGCGCCGGCGTCGATGCCCGCCTGGTCGTTGTCGGTCGCGATGCAACCGGTGACGGTGCAGCCGGCGCCGGTCTTGATGCCGGTGTCGGAGTTGTTGCTGGAGGTGCAGTTGCGGACGATGACGGCGTTGCCGACGCGGATGCCGACGCCGGAGGTGCCGGAGACGTGAACATTCTCGACGCAGCCGCCCTCGGTCGTGGCGCCCACGAGGTTGGGTGCTATGTCGATGCCGCCGCCGCCGATAGCGCCGATGTTGCCGTTGCGGATGGAGATGTTCGTGCGTCCGGTGAGGCTCAGTCGGATGGAGGGGAGGGTGGAGAGGCTGGTGATGGTGAAGCCGTTGAGATCGATGGTGACGTTGCTGGCGGCGATCTCGATGGCGGATTTCCCGGTGCCCGCGAGCACATTGGCGGGAAGGAAATAGGAGCCCGTCGCGCTGATGCGGAAGACGCTGTCGGCGTCGCCAGGCGTGTTGGTGGAGTTGATGGCGGTGCGGGGCTCGGGTCCGGGTGTCGGCGCGATGGGGCCGGTGGGGGGGGTGAGCGGGCCGGCGAAGAGAAGGCTTGTGATTGTCGCGAGGATGAGGACGGAGAGGATGGTGACGGCGGGACGGTGGCGCGGATACATGGATGCGGTTCCTCGATCCAACGCCGGGGGCGATTCTTGTGGTGGGCACCCAGCGCGGGCGGCGCCGGCGTTGGCGGAACCGATCGTGTTGGGGCCGCATTATCCCATGGCGATTGGCAAAGGGAAGGGGCATGGCGGTGAATTGGCCCTCTGGCAAGTCACCTGCGCGTGATCTCATTGATCGGATGTGAAGCTAGGTCATGGCGTCTGGTTCGCGGACTTGGTTGGCTGAGCCGTCGGCGGCGCGGGCGGGTTCAGCGCGGCGGCGCGGGCCTTGACTTGTT
The DNA here is from genome assembly GCA_020427635.1 of Phycisphaerales bacterium. Taxonomy (GTDB): domain Bacteria; phylum Planctomycetota; class Phycisphaerae; order Phycisphaerales; family UBA1924; genus JAGQOH01. Next base: position 20,561 of record JAGQOH010000051.1, on the reverse strand, counting down.
CCATGCCTTCGCCTGCGCTGCGGCCATAGAGCTCTGGGTGGAGGTAAAGGCCGCGTTCGAGGTCGGACTTGTACGCTTCGACCTGAATGCGGTTCGCGTTGGCGAAGGGGTCGTGGCGGATGCCGGTGACCTGCCATGAGACGACAGTGTTCGGCGCACTGGTGCGCAACGTGAATTGATTGTCGCGGATGCGCGAGACGATCTTTGCCTGGACGAAGTCGGGCGAGTTCGAGTCGTCGATGATGGTGAGCTGATAGCGGAAGTCGAAGTTGAGTGTTTCGAACCATTCGGGCATGGTGACAGTTGCGTAGCCGCGCGCGTCGGTGGTGATGACGCCGTTGTAGATGTTCATCATGTCAGGTGATTCGACGAATGAGTGGGAGAGGTATTTGTTTGCGGGGTCGAGTGGGTGATCAATCCGGAACGCGCCGCCGCCTTTGGTGAGCATGCCGGTGACGTTGACTCGGCCGGCGAAATAGCCGGCGTAGCCGCCGCCGCTCGCTTGTCCATAGACGGCCCAAGCGTTCGTGCCGTTGTTTGCGAAACCTGCGACGCCATTGCCGTTGTTTGCGGTGGACTCGCCGACCACGCCGGCATCGCTTGTGGTTGTGCTGCTGGAATTCTTGCCATACACGCCGGGTCCGGTGCTGGAGTTGCCTTCGATGCCGGCCGCTGAAACACTGAACCCGTGTGCGCCATTGCCCGACGAAGATTGCCCGTACATGCCTGTACCAGTTTGGCTGAGGCCGAGCAGCCCGAATCCTTCCAACGCTTCACCGTACACGGCTTTGGCGAGCGTGCCTGAATTTGCAAACCCTGAGACGCCGATGCCGCTGGCGGCTTCTGATACTCCGACCACGCCTGCGCCATTGGGAAAGATGCTCTGCGTATTGATCCCGGCGATGCCGGCGCCGGTCGTGTTTGACACGGTGAAGGCGTCGCTGCTGATATCGGCGATGCCGACAAACGGGTACGTCAGGCCGCTGGCGCAGGGCGTGGGGGTGATGCTTTGGCGGGGCGTCAGCAGTTGGTATGCGCCGACACCTTGAGGTCGAACCTTGATCTGCAAATAGGGATTTGCGCATGAGAACCCGGTGATGAACTGGACCTGCGCGGAAAACACGCCGCCGGTCACAGCGACAATGTCGCCACTTGAAGACAGAAGCGTGCCGCCGGTGGGTGCATCCCACAGCTCGAACTGGATGTCATAGCTGCCGTTGGCGGGCAGGCCTGCGCTGCGCAGTCGGCCCTGGTATGTGAAGGCGGTGTTTTGGGCGAAGGCTGCGGGTGCGAGCAGGCCAATGACGAACGCAACGAGGGAAGTGGTCAGCATGCGAAGCATGTTTTTCGTCCTCCTTGGCAGCTCACGGGTGTGGGATCGGCTCGCGCGCGCGATCGCCCTGCGGCTGCCTTGATGATTCGTGCCAGCTGGAAGCCGTGTGCATTGTGGCACGGTGTTGTTGAAAGCCGAAGCGAAAACTCAATTGCTAGAGCGCGACCTTCGCCCCCGGGTTGACTTCGGGAAGCATCATCGACTGGAAGTCAAGCTTGGTCATCGCGGTGATTGGGGAGACTTCGAGGACGCAGTCGGGGGAGCCGTCGGCACGGCGGGGGACTGGGTGTTGGCGCCACTCGAGCCAACGGGCGACGCGTTCGGTCTGGAGGGCAGCTGATGTTGCTGGGGAGTCGGCGCCGTCGGCATTCTTGATCGGCGCGAATTCGTCGACGCGGTCGACTTCGTAGACGATCGAGCCCTTGCCTGGTGTGTGCTTGCCGGCGAGGGGGATGGCGTCGAAGACGAACATTTCGAGCTTGATGCCGTTGGGCGCGTTGGGGTCGATGGCGCGCCCGGTTGTTGGATCGACGCAGGGGACTTTCTTTTCGGCGCGGTGGAAGGGGAGGTGGCAAGCGCCGCCTGCGTTGAGGCGTTCGACGAAGTCGACGGAGATGGCGTGGACGGCGATGTTGCCAGCGCGGAGGCGGAGGCGTCCATCGGGATCGCGGGCGCTTGTGAGTTCGTCGGAGAGGTCGGAGTATTCGAGGACTTGTGTAACGCCATCGACTTGGGCGACGACGCCGACTTTTTCGGCGGGTTCTGTTTTGGAAACAACCTTGGTGGACATTTCGGCGGAGGAATCGGGGGCGGCGGCGTGGAGGCCCAGGAAGATGGGATCGACGACGCGGCAGAGCGGGTTGTCGACCTGGAAGTAACTGATGTGCTCGATGCCGCGGGCGCGCATGTCGGCGAGCGCACCGGAAGCCGCGAGGGCGCGCAGTGAGCCGCCATGGCCATCGGGGTTCGTGGCGATCTTGTGCGGTTCGGCGAGAAGGATCTTGCCGGTGGTCATGTCGAAGGAGGGCATGACACCTTGTGGGAAGAACATGATGTGTGCGGGGTCGAGGTCGAAGTGGTTGCTTGACTCGAAGAACTGCACGGTTGCGTCGTGGTTGAGGGGGCTTGTCATGATGTACCAGGGGATGGTGGCGCCCCAGCGCCGGTTGGCGGCGAGCAACCATTCGGCGAAGACCTGGAAGAGTGGCTTGCGCGTGATGGGTGTGCCCGGGTAGCAGCCCTTTGGGCCGTCGTAGCCCAGGCGCGTGCCCTGACCGCCGGCGACGGTGAAGGCGGCGACCTTGCCAGCGCGGAGCAGGCCTTCACCGATCAAGCGGTACTGAGCTTGGTCCCAAATGGTGTCGTCGAAGGCATAGCTGCGCGGTGGGGCGATGTCCCCCTTTGGCGCGAAGTTGGGCTTGTGCCTGACGTACTGCTCGATCCAGCCGGGGACGCGATCGAAATCGATGGCGGCGAGGTCGTCGATGAGGCGGGTGCGCGCGTCATCTTCGAGCTGGTCCCAGAAGGCGAGCAGGTGTGACTGATTGGCGCGGGCCAGGTGCGCGCGGAGCTCCTCGATCGATGGGGCGATGTCGGTGGTCATGCCCTGAAGGTTAGTCGATGTCCGGCGCCTCGGGCTCGGTCCAGCCATCGCCCGCGTGGCGGACGATCATGCCCGATTCAACGTAGATGACCTGCTCGGCGACGTTTGTGCAATGTTCTGCCATGCGGGCGAGCGCAGCAGCGGTGCGGTTGATGGTGAAGGCGTATTCGGGGGTGCGGACGCCGGCGGCGAGTTCTTCTTCGGTGCGACGGAGGACCGCGCCGCGGAAGGCTTCGGTGGTTTCGTCGGAGCGGAGCACGCGCCGGGCGAGTTGGCCATCCATTCGATCGAAGCAGGCGACGGTTGATTGCACGATGCCGATGACGGAGTTTGCGAGCACGCGGAATTGTCTGGGAGGTTCGCCAGTCATTTTGAGGAAGTTGTTGACGAGTCCGGCGATGATGGCGGCGAGATCGGCGACGCGTTCGAACTCGTTGTTGACCTTGACGATGGTGAGCACCATGCGCACATCGCGTTCGTCGAGGCCGCCCGTGCCGATGGCGTCGGTGAGGAGAGCGACCGCGTGACGTTCGATGAGGATGTCGGACTTGTCGATGGACTCGTCGTCAAGTTCAACTTGTTTCGCGGTCGCAATATCGCAGGTGAAGATGGCGTCGACTGCGCGCTCGACCAGGCGGCGCGCTGCGACACCCTCGTCGACCAGTTCGCGATGCAGTGCTGTCAGGCGGGCGCCGAGGTTGTCTGATCCTGAGCCACTCACGCGGGGTCTCCGTACACGCCGGGGAGCACTTCACTGTAGCACGCCGTCTTGGGGATCGGTTCACGGTGCGATGTATCATTGAGATTGGTTCGCACGATGCGGACTTCACCTGGAGGCGACCATGAGCTTTGAGATCGAGGCCCTGCATGGGCGGGCGGTGTTGGATTCGCGCGGCAACCCGACGGTTGAGGTCGAGTGCATGCTGATCAGTGGCGCGGTGGGGCGGGCAATCGTGCCCTCGGGCGCTTCGACGGGCGAGCACGAGGCGGTCGAGTTGCGTGATGGCGAGAAGGGCCGCTGGATGGGCAAGGGGGTCGACAAGGCGGTGCGGCATGTGAATGAGCTGATCGCCCCGGAGTTGTTTGGGTTTGATGCGCGGGATCAGGAAGAGGTGGATGCGGCGCTCTTGGGCCTGGATGGGACTGCGAACAAGCACAAGCTCGGGGCGAATGCGATGTTGGGGGTGTCGATGGCGGTGGCGCATGCGGCGGCGCAGAGCGTGGGCCTGCCCTTGTATCGCTATCTGGGTGGGACGAGCGCGAAGGTGTTGCCCGTGCCGATGCTGAACATCTTGAATGGTGGCAAGCACGCGGACAACACGGTGGACTTTCAGGAGTTCATGATCCAGCCGTGGGGCTTCGATGATTTCGAGGAGGCGCTGCGCGCATCGGTGGAGGTGCATCACCATCTGAAGGGCGTGTTAAAGAAGCGAGGGTTGTCGACGGGTGTGGGGGATGAGGGCGGTTTTGCGCCGGATCTGAAGGACAACGAGGATGCGCTGAAGGTGATTGAGGAAGCGACGGAGAAGGCGGGATACAAGTGGGGTGAGCAGATCTTCGTGGCGCTTGATCCTGCGACGAGCGAGTTGTGGAACGAGGCGCAGAAGGATGGCAAGCAGGGGTACAAGCTGTTTTCGTCGAGTGGCGAGATTCTGAGTTCGGATGATCTGATTGGCATGTGGGCGGATTGGTGTGCGAAGTATCCGATTCGTTCGATTGAGGACGGGCTCGCGGAGAATGACTGGGACGGGTGGAAAAAGCTGACAGCGAAGCTGGGCGACAAGGTGCAGCTGGTGGGCGATGACCTTTTCGTGACCAATCCCAAGTTCCTGGAGCGGGGGATCAAGGAGCGGGCGGCGAACGCGATCCTTGTGAAGGTGAACCAGATCGGGACGCTTTCTGAGGCGTTCGATGCGGTGAACATGGCGCACAAGGCGGGGTTCAGCGCGGTGGTGAGCCACCGGTCGGGGGAGACGGAGGACGCGACGATCGCGGACATCGCGGTGGCGACCAATGCGGGGCAGATCAAGACCGGGGCGCCGTGTCGAAGCGACCGAACGGCGAAGTACAACCAGCTGCTGCGGATTGCGGATGAACTGGGGCCGCAGGGGGTGTACGGCGGGTCGATGTGGCGGCTCGGATAGCGGCGATGGGCCCGGTTTGGGCCGTCGGACGTGTGCGTCAAATGGCCCAAATACGGCGATGCCCCCGCGAACTGGGGGGATGGACGCAAAAGTGTAAAGCTGGGTTATTGGGCCATAAGCGTCTGGTCTGAATGGTCTTGACGGGCCTGTGGCGGGCTTATGGCGCGGGTATTCCGTTTTGGGCAAAGTATGGCGAAAATGCAGCATCCGGGCTGTTTCGGCTCACGTATGTGGTTACACTGACCTTCGACGGCCGCGGGTTCGTGGGAAACCTGGGTCATACGAGAGTTTGGGAGGGCGCGTTGAGAGAGGCGCCTTCCTGGGCCGGTCGAGTGAGAGCCGGTTGGAGAACCGGGGGCGACATGGACGCGACAGAATCCCTTCAAGAGGTGGTTTTTGCCTTGGGTCAGCTTGGGAATCCCCAGGCATCGAACGGGGCACTCCTGGAACAGGTGGGTTGGCTTTTGGCGCGGGGTGTTGGCGCGGAGGCGACCAGTGTATCGGTGCACGAGCAGGGCTTTGAGGCGCCTGCGACGGCGTGGGTGGCGCTTGGGCCCTGGCCTCGGCATGAGGCTCGGCGGCTGACTGAACCACCACTGACGCACTTGGCGAATGTGGAGCGCGGCAGGCTGCACCGCCTGGCGGAGGTGACTGAAGTGCGTCACCAATCGCTCAACATCAGCGATCACGCGTTGATCGTTGTGCGCCGGCCTGATGCGACGGAGTTGCTGCTCACGATTAGCGCGCTGGGTGGTCGGCGCTTGCGTGAGGATCAGCTAGAGCGGTTTGCGCAGCTGACGCAGTTTGCGGCTCGGGCTTGGGCGAGCGCGTGGCGGCGCGAGCCGGAGTGGGCGGTTGACCTGAAGTCGCCGTGCCGAAACGTGCTTGAGATGGTTGTCGAGGGTTTGGATGACGACCAGATCGCGAACAAGACGGGGCTGAGCTACCACGCGGTGCGGGCGCATCTGAAGCGTTTGTTCCGTGCGGCGGGTGTGCGCAGCAGATTGCATTTGATGCAGGCGTACCGGGAGGAGTGTGCGGGGCGGCGGTTTGTCGCGGGCGCCGAGGAGGATGGCGACGCGAAGACGCCTCGCAAGGAGGAGTCGGAAATGCATTACGCCCACGCCTGCTGACCGGGGTGGATGTGCGGTATTGCCCGGAACACCTGGGCTTTCGGCGCGTCAGACCATTTGGAGTAGACCGACCAGCACAGGCACGCTTATCCGGCGGCCTGTGCTGTTTTGTTTTTCAGGCGATGCTGACGGCGGTGCGGCGACGGATGACCAGTGTGCCGCCGATGAGTGTCAAGAGGGCGAGTGTGGCGAGCCCCCAGTGCGAGACCGTGGGCACTGTGCTGGGGCCGAGCAGGATGTAGGTGCCGTAGCCACAGCCCGGTAGTGCGCACACGCCGCAGCCAAAGCGGATGATGATGTCAGCTCCGCGGCCTGAGCCGGGCTGGACTTGCTGCGCGGGGCACCATGTGAACGTGATGCGGGCACCGGCGGCACCGGCGCAGTTGTCGATGACGGCTTGCGCATCGGTCTGTTGCGCATCCCAAGCGCCGTCGGCCCACGTCTGATCGTTCTGGAGGCAATCTCGGGCCGCCGCGAGCTTGGCATCGATTTCGGCTTGGCTTGCGGGGTTGGTTGGGCCGTGATCGGGATCGAAGGCTTCGTCGTATTCGACGCTCATCTTGCAGGGGAATTCGACTTCGCCCGTCCACCCCGTGGCGGTGGAACCTTCCTTGAATGCATCTTCAATGTTTTGCTTCAAGGGTTTGTCGAGTGGAGCGCTGGGTTGTTCATTGGAATGGCATGCCTGCACACAAATTGTGACTTGGATGTTGGCGATACCTGCGGGCGGATGAAACTGGTCTGGGGCGGGTCCAAAACCTCGGTAGATGCTGCCATTCCAATGGAACTCGCCTTCTTCGGTGCCGTGTGCGATGAGGATGAACTTGTCACCGTCGGCGAGTTGATTGAGGCAAGCGGTGAGATTCCCAGAGTCGTCGATCGCGTCGCCAGCTTCTGGGTGGGTGCGGTAGTAGCCCTCGGCGCTCTCGAGGTAGTAGTCGTGCGACCCGGCGGGGCTTGCGGGCGAAATGCAGATGACACGTTTTGCGAGGCTGGGGGTTGCGGTGAACAACAGAGCGAGCGAGGCGAGGGCGGCGGCGTCGCGGTGTTTCATGGCACTTCCTTCCCGGGCCATGGTCGTGTGTTGGGGGCTGCCGAACAACACCTTTCCCGGTACTTTGCGAGGATTCGGGTGCCGCCCTGCCATGACAGGGCTGCAGCGGTCGCGCGTCTTTTCCGGTAGCACGGGAGGGGCGAGTCGGCCCGCAGGAATCGAACGTGTTGGGGCCAGGGAGCAAGATAGACATGAGCCAGATCGATGCCAGCGGTGCGGCGGCGGTGGATGGGGCCCGGTATGGGGCGGCGGACATCGAGGCGATCGCCCGGGATGTCGCCCGGGCTTCGGCACCGATTCGAGCCTTGGCGGCGGCGGTGGAGACGGTGGTCGTCGGGCAGCGTGCGATGGTGGAGGGGCTCTTGGTCGGGCTCCTCTGCAATGGGCACGTGCTGCTCGAGGGTGTGCCGGGGTTGGCAAAAACGCTCACGGTGTCGAGTTTGGCGAGTGCGATTCACGCGCAGTTCAAGCGGATTCAGTTCACGCCTGATTTGCTGCCGGCGGACCTGATCGGCACGTTGATTTACAACCCGAAGGAAGGGACGTTCACTCCCAGGAAGGGTCCGATCTTCGCGAACATCGTGCTGGCGGATGAGATCAATCGTGCGCCGGCGAAGGTGCAGAGTGCGCTGCTCGAAGCGATGCAGGAGCGGCAAGTGACGATTGGTGATGAGACGTACAAGCTGCCGCAACCGTTCCTGGTGCTGGCGACGCAAAACCCGATCGAGCAGGAGGGCACATATCCGTTGCCTGAGGCGCAGGTTGATCGGTTCATGTTGAAGTTGAGAATCACGTATCCGAGCCGCGCTGAAGAGCGAGCGGTCTTGGATCGCATGGCGAGCAGCGCGCCGTCGACGGCGATCGAAGCGTCGGTGCATGCGGATGACATTATCAAGGCGCGGGGCGTTGCAGATCGGATCTACGTGGATGGGCGCGTGCGGGATTACATCGTTGATGTTGTGCATGCGACACGGAAGAGGACGCAAGAGCCGAATCGTCCGGTGGAACTGGATCGATTGATCGACTTTGGCGCATCACCTCGCGCCACGATTGCGTTGACACTTGCTTCGCGGGCGAAAGCATTTCTTGCGGGGCGCGGGTATGTGACGCCCCAGGATGTAAAGGGTGTGGCGCTGGATGTGTTGCGGCATCGCGTGATCGTGAGCTACGAAGCGGAGGCGGAAGGGCTCACGAGTGATGATGTGGTGCGCAAAGTGCTCGATCATGTGCCGGTGCCGTGAGTTTGAGTCATGATCAGTGACGAGCTGCTCAAACAGGTGCGGTTGTTGCAACTGCGATCGAGAAGGGCCGTGAACGAAGTGTTCGCGGGTGAGTATTCGTCTGCATTCAAGGGCCGGGGGATGGAGTTCGCGGAGGTACGTCAGTATCAGCCGGGCGACGAGATTCGCACGATTGACTGGAATGTGACGGCGCGCACGGGCGAGCCCTATATCAAGCGGTTCGTAGAAGAGCGCGAGCTGACGTTGATGTTTGTTGTTGACATGTCGGGGTCGAGCGAGTTTGGGAGTGAGCGGCGGTTGAAGCGCGAGACGGCGGCGGAGATCTGTGCGCTGCTTGGGTATGCGGCGCTTGCGAACAATGACAAGGTCGGGCTGGTGATCTTTTCGGATCGTGTGGAGAACTATGTGCCTCCGAAGAAGGGGCAGAACCACACGTTGCGCGTGGTGCGGGAGCTGCTTGAGTTCAATACCGAGCCTGAGGGGAAGAAGAAGCAGCGCAAGCGCGGGCGGTGCGAGATGCGGCGGGGCACGAATGGTGTTGCGGCGCTGGAGCACCTTGGGAAGGTGTTGAAGCGCAAAGCGATTGTGGTTTTCGTGTCTGACTTCTTGTTTGGCGAGGCGGCGGGGGATGAGGAGGTTGAGAAGAGCTTTGAGACGGCGCTGCGTTTGATTGCGCGAAGGCATGATCTGGTGACGGTGCATGTGGCTGATCCGCGCGAGATGGAGATGACGAATGCGGGGATGATCGAGCTGGAGGATCCGGAGACCGGTGCGCGGGCCTGGGTGGATGCGGGATCGAAGCGCGTGCGGAATGCATTTGGGGCACTGGCGAGAAGGCACGAGGCGCAGGTGCGCGAGCGGTCGCGGCGGGCGGGAGCGGATCATTTGTTTGTGCGGACGGATCGGCCGTATGTCCATGACCTTGTGCAACTGTTTCATCGGCGGGAGAAGCGGCGATGAGGCTTTGTGTTGCGATGATGTTCGTTTGTGTGCTCAGCAGTGTTGCGGGCGCGACGCAGTATCCGCCTTTGACGCAGACGAGCGGCGCGGATCAGTTTGTCGAGGCGTTTGTGGCGGTTGGTGGAACAGGTGAGCCGCCTCGGCAACCCACGGTCTATGACAAGCTGGCGTTCACGTTGTCGATCACGCCGAGTGAGGGCGTGACGTTGCGGGAAGTTGAGCTGGCAGCGGCGGTGGGGCCAGACTTCTACACGGAGTGGGTTCGCGGCGGTGTCAAACTGCCCGAGCGTGACGGTCGGGTGCAGTACAGCGCGAACCTTGAGCCGCTCGCGGGCGGTGATTTGACGATCGGGCCGATCGAGGTTGTGTACACGACGCGCGGGCTCGAAGGTGATGTTGAGCACACGCTTGAGCTGGAAGCGCTGCATGTGACGATCGCGGGTGATTTGGAGGCTACAGAGGGCGATGCGCCAGCGGGGTTGAAGGATCGGTTGGATGCGCCGAAGGGTGTGCCGTGGGGATGGATCATTGGCGTGGGTGGTGTGGTTGCGATTAGCGCGGTTGCGCTCGCTGCGGTTGCGATGCGCAAGAAGCGCGAGGCGTTGCCGCCACCGCCTCGGCCTGCGCATGTGGTGGCGCTGGAGGCACTGGAGGTTCTTGAGGGCGAAGGCTGGTTGGAGCGCGGGCAGGTCGAGCCGTTCTTGGCGAAGTGTTCAGACATCCTCCGGCGGTACATCGGGGCGCGGTTTGGGATCGATGCGCCGGATCGCACGACGGAGGAGTTCTTGCATGAAGCTATAGATTCGCGGCATCTGAGCGTCGGGCATGTCACTTTGCTCGAGGGATTCTTGACGAAGATCGACTTGGTGAAGTTTGCCAAGCGGCCTGCGACGCAAGGCGAAGGGCGTGAGGCGGCGGCACAGGCGCGTGACTTTATTGAAGAAACGGCCCAGCAGGAGTCGGCGCCAGTGGGGGTGGGCGCATGACGTTTGCGGAGCCACTGTGGTTGCTGTTGTTGCTTGGCATTCCTGTCGTTTTGCTGATGCATCTGCGACGTGGACGGCGGGTCGTCGTGCGCTATTCGGCGGTCGATCGGATCAAAGCGAGCGGCAGGAGTTTGCGGCAGCGGCTCGCGTGGGCGCCTGTGTTGTTGCGTTGTGTTGCGTTGGCTTTGTTGGCATTGGCGATGGCCCGGCCGCGCGAGGGTATTGGTGAGGTGCGTTCGCAGGTCGATGGCGTGGCGATGATGGCGGTGCTGGATCGTTCCGGGTCGATGGGCGAGCCCATGGAGTTGGACGGTGGGCAGACCAACAAGCTTGATGTGTTGAAGCAGACGTTTTGCGAGTTTGTGGGCGGAAGCGATGCGGTTGCGACGCCGTTGGATGGGACGCGGCGCGGTCCCAAGTTGCCCGGGCGTCCGCATGATCTGATCGGGGCGGTGCAGTTCGCTGGGCTCGCCGAGACTTTGAGTCCATTGTCGACGGTGCATGACACGCTGATCAAGCGGGTCGCGGAGATGCAGATTCCGGAGATTCAAGGTGTTGCGAATGCGACGGCGATTGGTGATGCCTTGGCGCTGGCGGCGGCGCGGTTAAAGGATGCGGAGAAGGAAATTCAGGCGCGCGAGGATGCGCTGCGTTCGGCACGGGACGATGGCGATGCGACGGGCAATACGGGCGTGGATGAGTTCACGATTCGCTCCAAGATCGTGATTCTGTTCACGGATGGCGATGAGAACGCGGGGGACATTCACGCGCTGCCTGCGGCAAAGCTGTGCCAGGACTGGGGCATCAAGGTGTACACGATCGGGATTGGCGGTGCGGTGCGGCGTGGTCCACTGAACCTGCGGGGCACGTCGTACAACGCGCCGTTGCTCAGACAGATCGCGGAGGCGACAGGTGGTGTCTATCGCAGTGCGGAGAACGCGGAAGCATTGCGCGAGGTTTATGAAGAGATCGACGCACTTGAGAAGACGACGGTGCGGTCGATTGAGTACACGTCGTACAACGAGCTGTTTGGACGTTTGGCGTTGGCTGCGGGATTGTGTGTCGTGGGTGAAATTGTGCTGGGCGCACTGGTGCTTGGGAGGCCAACGGCATGATGCGCTTTGGCGAACCCAGCTGGCTCGATTGGCTTTGGGCGCTTGCGCCGATGGGCGCGCTGGCGGCGTGGTCGTCGATGCGGATGGCGCGCGGCATGCGCACGTTTGTTGCGCCGCCGGTGCTCGAGCGCATGGCGCCGGGGCGGTCGGTGTTTCGCGTTGTGCTTCGGCGCGTGCTGGTGATCGCGGCACTTGGTGCGATTGTCTTCGGCCTGGCGCGACCGATCGGCAATCCGAAGGTGCGTGGTGTGCAGCCGGTTGGGCGTGACGTGTGCTTTGTGGTCGATGTTTCGAAATCGATGCTTGCTGGTGATTTGGCGCCGAATCGGCTCGAACGGGCAAAGCTCTGGGTGCGGGACGCACTGCGCGTGATCAAAGGGGATCGCGTGGCGCTTGTGGCGTTTGCGGGATTGCCAAGTGTGCAGGTGCCGCTCACGCACGACTATGCCTACTTCGCGTTGATGTTGAATGACTTGTCGCCCAAGAGTGCGCCGCGTGGTGGCACGAATCTGGGCGATGCGGTGCGTGCGGCGATGGGGGAGGTGTTTGATGAGGGGCAAGCCGGTGGATTCCGTGACATCGTGCTGATCACTGATGGCGAAGATCTTGAGTCATCGTTTCCGGTGCAGGCGGCGGAAGCTGCGGGACAAGCGGGCGTGCGGTTGATTGTCATCGGGATCGGCAGCGAGCGCGGCACGGTGTTGCAGATGCGCAATGAGCAGGGGCGTTTGGAGCCTGTGAAGGATGCGCAGGGTGAGGCCGTGGTGACGCGGCTCGACGCGACGACCTTGCGCGACATGGCGCGCATGACGCCCGGCGGGCGGTTCTATCAGGTGGGCACAGGTGACATTCGCTTGGATGAGGTCTACGAATCGCTGATCACAGAGGCGTCGCAGCGCCAGTTCGAGGATGCGCAGGCGACGGTGTATGAGGAATACTTCCAGGTGTGCATGGGGCTCGCGCTTGTGTTGCTGAGCGTTGAGCTTGTGATCGGAGAGCGCAGGTGGCGGCGATGAAGCTGGACAGGCGACACATTGCGGCGTGCATGGTGGGGGCCAGCGTGCTGATGCTGGCAGTTGCGCCTGCACCGACGGCTCCGCCGATTGCTGAGGCGACGGAGCGTGCGCGGTCGGCGGTCGAATTGATGCGCGAGGGCGTTGCGAAGTATGACGCGGGCGAGTTTGGGGCTGCAGAAGCGATGTTCCGAGCGGCGGCGCTGGCGCAAGATGCGCCGGTGGGCGCGGTGTTCAACGAGGCGTGTGCGCTCTATCGACAGGGTGATTTGGATGGTGCGGCCCGGGCGTTTCGTGAGGCGGCGGCGCAACGGGGTGCGGCGAAGATTGCGGGGCGCAGTGCGTACAACCTTGGTCTTGTTGGACTCGAAGGGGCGGATCAGGCGCGGAGCGTGGATTTGGATGGACTCGATCCTTTGCCGCATGTGTTTGACCAAGACCCGGACAAGGCGTGGCAGGCGTATGACGATGGCGTGACGCAGTTGATTGAGCGGTATGCGCGGGCGGGCGATGACTTCCGCGAGGCGATTGCACAGGCACCAGACGATGCAGAGGCGGCGCGAAATTTTGGGCTTACGCGGCAGCGTATCCGCGCGTTGCAGCAGGAGCGTGAGGCAAAGCGCGAGCAGTTCCAGGAGCTCAAGGATCAGCTGCTTCGTCCGGAGGATGCGGCGCAGCAGATGGAAGACCTGGCCCAGCAGCAGCAGGAGCAGGCGGAGCAGAATCAATCTGATGAGCAGCAACAGCAGCAACAGCAGAGCCCAAGTCAGGCGCAGCAGGGTCAGCAGCAAGCGAGCCAAGACACACAGTCGTTGCTGGATCAAGCGCAGCAGACGTTAGACACGGCGCAGCAACTTCGTAAACAGCAGCAGCAGCAGCAGCAAGGCCAGCCCGAGCAAGCGGGCTCACAAGCGAATGAGCAGATGATCGAGCAAGCGAAGCAGGCGCTGGAGCAGGCGCGTGAGGCGCAGCGGCGGGCCGAGGAGTCGTTGAAGGACGGTGATCAAGAAGCGGCGGCGAAAGCGCAGGAGCAGGCGGCGCAGACGATGCAAGAAGCTGCGGAGAAGCTGCGCGAGGCCATGCAGCAACAACAGCAACAGGATCAACAGGAGCAAGGCGGGCAGAACGATCCACAGCAGGGCGATCAGCAGTCTCAAGCAAACAGCGAACAGCAATCGGAGCAAACGCCGGAGCAACAGCAGCAGGCGTCGGCGGAGGACGCGCAGGGTGAGCCACTCGAGGAGCAGCAAGCCGAGCAGCTGGTGCAGTATCTTCTGGACAAGGAGCAGCAACAGCACGAGCAGTTGGAAGCGATTCGGGCGCGTTTCCTGCGACCCGCGCCTGTGGAGCGAGATTGGTGAGACAGTGGTGGTCCATCCTGTGTGTGGTAATTCTTGCGTGTCTGACGTCGAGCAGCGCCATTGCGCAGCGGCAAGAGGTCGAAGTGCGCGCGACGCTTGGGGCGAGCGTGGCGTATCTGGGCGATGAGTTGCAGCTTGTGGTGGACGTCGACAATGGGGTTGCGGACCGAGCGCCGACTGTTCCATCAACTGCATCGTGCGAAGTGCGTTACACGACGATGCGCGATCGGAGTTTTTCGATCACGATTGGGGTTGGGTCTCGGCGGCGGCAAGAAACCCAGGCGGGCCAGAGCTATTTCTACGCGGTTACGCCGCTTGGCGCGGGACAGGTGACGATCGACCCGATCGAGGTGTTTGTCGACGGCAAGCGGTACGTGACGAATCCGGTCAGTCTGCGCGTGGTTGAGCCAACCAAGAACCTGACTGATCTCAAGGTGATGCTGGATGTCGACAATGAATCGCCCTATGCGGGCGAACCGGTGACGATGACGCTATCGATTGCGATTGCGCCAATGATCACACTCTCGGATGTCAACCTGCGGCTGATCGGTGAGGAGCAGTTTGACATTGCGCGCAAATCCAGCGCGCCCGTCGCGCGCACGGAGCCGGAGTTTCTCGGCGCGCCGGCGGGCTTTCAGTCTCGGCGTGATGTGATCGATGGCGCAGTGTTCGAGGTGTTTACGTTACAGCGCACGGTGACGCCCAAGGCGGCAGGTGAGATCACACTTGGGCCGGCGGTGCTTATTGCGAATGTCAGCACGCGCGGGACGCGGCGGCAGGAGCGGGCGGCGTTGCAGTCGAATACGCCTGTGTTGCATGTGCGCGAGGTGCCAAGCGAGGGCAAGCCTGCGGGGTATAGCGGGTTGGTGGGTGCGTATGCGATTGATGCACGCGCGGATGTGCGTGATGTGTCGGTGGGCGACCCTGTGCCGCTCGTCGTGGCGATTGCGGGGCCCGAGCCGATCAGCCGGGTGCGCGCGCCGGATCTGATGAGCGATCCGGCGTTTTCCGATGGTTTTCGGATGGCGAGCGATGATGTTGAGGCGGATCGGGAGCAGGGCGTAGTGACATTCACGTATTCGATTCGCGTGGCGAAGGAGGGCGTGAGTGAGATTCCGCCTGTGCGGCTTGCGTACTTCGACTCGGCGGCGGGGCAGTATGTGGTGAAGCAGACCGATCCGATTCCGCTCACTGTGCGGGCGACGCGCATCGTGACGGCGGGCGATGCGCAGGGCACGAGCGGTGCTGTGGCGCCGGGGCGCGAGCTGGAGAGTATGGAAGGCGGAATGCGGCACAACGAAGTGGGCGCGGCGTTGTTGCGCGATGAGCGGACGGATCTGGGCGCGATGGTGCGCTCGCCCGTGGTGATTGCGACGGGGGCGGCGCCTCTTGGGGCGTGTGTGCTTGCGCTGTGTGGGACGGTGGTGCGGAAGCGCTCGGGCGGCGCGGCGGCGGTGCGGCGGGCGGCGTGGAGCCAGGCGAAGGCGCTGCTGGAGCAGGCGCGGCGGGGAGAAGATGCGGCGGATGCGTGTGCGCGGGCGGTTGAGGGGTGCGTGGCGGCGGCGTGTCTTGGGCGCGCGGGGAGCGTGACGGCGGTGGAGGCGGAGCGATTGGTTGCGGTGCGCGATGCGGCGTTGGCGCAGCGGGTGCGGACGTTGCTCGAGCGGTGCGATGCGGCGCGATTTGGCGCAGGCAGTGCTGATACGAGCGCGATGGTGGATGAGGCGCAGGCGATTGTCGATGCGCTGGCGCGACTGCCCAAGGCGGTGGGGGTGGCGGCATGATGCGCGGCGCACGGGCCATCATCCTGATTGCCTTGGGGTTGGCGATGGCAGTTTCTGCGCGCGGGCAGGAGGTTGCTTCGACGCCGGAGGAGACGCTTGCGCGTGCGCAGGACGCGTTCAATGAGGGCGTTGCGCAGCGGCAGGATGATCCGGGGCGCGCGAAGGCGGCGTTTGATAAAGCGATTGCAGGGTTTCAGCGGCTCGAGACAGACTTTGACATCGTCAATGGCGGTGTGGAATACAACATCGGCAACTGCTATCTCATGAGCGGGCGCGTGGGGCGGGCAATTGCGGCGTATCGGAGGGCACAGCATCTGCGGCCGGGCGATGCGAATGTGCAGGCGAATCTGCATGTGGCGCGGATGCGGGTGCCGGATCGGTTCGAGCAGCCGGCGGGGAGCGTGATCTGGCGGGTGCTTGTGTTCTGGCGGCATTGGCCTGCGGAGCGGAAGCTCGTTGTGCTGCTTGTTGGGAATGCGGCGCTGTGGTTGGTGCTTGGGGCGCGGTTGGTTGGGTGGCGCGTGCCGAGGTCGGTTGCGGTGGTGGGGGCGGTTGTGGCGGGCGTGATGGCGGTGTCGCTGTGGACGGCGTCGAAGGATGATGCGAAGCGCGCGGGGGTGGTGGTTGATGGCGCGGTGGTGGGGCGGCAGGGCCCGGGCGGTGAGGGGGAGTATGAGCCTTCGTTCACGCGGGCGCTGAGTGAGGGTGTGGAGTTTGATGTGGTCGAGGATCGCGATGCGTGGCTGCTCGTCGAGCTTGGCGATGGGCGGCAGACGTGGTTGGAGCGGGGGAATGTGGAAGTGTTTGGGGGGCGGTAGAAAGGCTGTCCAAAGAAGAAGCCCCTCACCCGGTCCGCCTCAGGCGGACCACCCTCTCCCCGCAAGCGGGGCGAGGGAGCAGGAACCCCCTCCCTCGCGGTCGGGGCAGCCGGGTCTTGCGGGATGCACATCCCACTGACCGGGGTTGGCAAGCAACCCCGGGCACCCGAGGCAAGACAAACCCGATCCCGATATATCGGGACAAGTCGAGCCACCCGGAGCCCCTCCCCCCGGCCCCCTCCCAGAGGGAGGGGGAGTAGGAAGCCCCGGCACACGCTAGTCGTCGGTGCGTTCGGCGAGGCGGCGGCGGCGGGCTTCGGCGCGCATGCGTGCGACGGCCTGCATGTCGGCGACGGTGTCGAGCTCGTCGATGATTTCTTCGCCGAGGAGTGTTTCCAAGACATCTTCGAGGGTGATGAGGCCTTCGACGGAGCCGTACTCGTCGACGACGAGGACGAGGTGTTCGTCGCGCGTGAGGAATTCATCGAGGAGGCGCGTGAGGGGCATGGTTTCGGGGACGTAGCGGACGGGGCGCAGCAGGTCGTGCATGCGGGTTGATTCTTTGCCACGGACGGCGGCTTCGAAGATGGCGCTGCGGAGGACCATGCCGACGAATTCGTCGGCTTCGGCGTAGACGGGCATGCGCGCGAAGCGCAGGCGCTGTTCGCCGTGGACGACTTCGTCGACGGTTTGATCTTGTTGGAGCGTGAACATTTCGACGCGCGGGGTGAGGACATCTTTGGCGCGCGCGGCACGAAGTTTGAGGACGTTGGTGATGAGGGCCGATTCGCGCGGGGAGGTGTCGCCTCCGGCGCGGACCATTTCGGCGGTGGCGGCGAGGTCTTCGCGGGTGACGTGGTGATCGGTTTTGCCGCGCGTGATGAGCCGCGGGATGAACTCGAGCATGCGCACGATGGGCGTGAGGATGAGGACGAGTGCTTGCAGGGGCAGCGCGACGGGGCGCGCGAGGGTGCGCCAGTAGGTCGCGCCAAGTGTCTTGGGGACGATCTCGGAGAGCACGAGGATCGCGAGTGTGAGGATGGCGGAGGCGATGGTGACGATGATCGCTTCGTCGTCAGAGCGGCCGGCGGCTTGGGCGAGGTGACCGGCTTCGTTGCCGACGCCCGCGGCGCCGAACATGTTGGCGACGGTGTTGAGCGTGAGGATGGAGATGAGGGGGTGGTCAATGCGCTGCTTGAGGCGGCGGAGGATGACGCCACTGGGTCGGCCTTCGCGGACGAGCTGCTCGATGCGGGCGGGGGAGATAGAGAGGATGACCGCCTCGAAAAGCGAACAGCAAAACGAGACGACAAGAGCGCCGACGAAGTACAGGACCAGGGGCGTGGAGATCATGGTGGAGGGGAGCTGGAGCGTTCTGGGGCATGATATCGGCCCCGAGCGAGGGGCAGGACAGTGGAAAAGCATCCAAGAATATGAAGAGATCCAGGGTCGGTCGGGTTAGCCTGTCTGTGGTTGATCTCGCGCGGTGTCGCCGCGCACATGAAAGGTGCAGGCATGAAGGCATCGTTGAGCATGGCGGGGATGGTGGCTGCGGGTGTCGCAGCGATGGGGACGGTGGTGGCGCTGGGCGTGATGGGCGAGCGAGCGCGAACGCCACAGCCCGAGGCGGAGCGCATGCCCGTCGCGCAGCACGCGCCTGCGGGTGAGACGAACCAAGCGCAGCCCGCGCCGAAGAGCGACGTTACGTTTCCCGACAACGCGTTTCCGAAGGAGTGGAACTTCTATCCGGAGAAGCCCGATGTGCAGGCGAACTTGCGGCGCAATGTCGGGCGCATCGTGCCGGCGCTGCAGGTGGGGGAGTTCCTCGGCGAAGGCGGCGTGAAGGATCTTGCGGAGCTGCGCGGCAAGCCGATCTTGTTGGACTTTTGGGGGACATGGTGTGGGCCGTGCCGAGCATCGATCCCGCACATCAATGAGATCTACGAGCAGCACAAGGATGAGTTGCACGTGATCGGGATTCACAGCACGAAGCAAGCGAACATGATGGTGGCGACCGCCAAGAAGCTGGAGATGGCGTATCCGACGGCGGCGGACGTTGGCAATCGCACCGCGAGCATGCTGGGTGTGCAGTGGTGGCCTTTCTATGTGCTGATCGATTCGCAGGGCAAGCTGCGCGCGGCGGGGATGAGTTCGGCGCATGTCGGCGATGCGGTGCAGCGATTGCTTGATATCGAGGCGGGGCGCTGGCCTGAGAAGTAGCCACCTTGGCACCATGGTTGCGTGATGCTCTGTGCAGAATCTTGCGCGGAGGATCTTGCCATGACGCACGTCAATCACGCGGCTCAGGCTCACACGAGCGATGCGGCGCGGTGGAAGCTGACCGAGTTCCTCAGGAATGCGGCGGTGCGGGGGCCGCGTGCGGGGAAATTTGAGGCGGCGGGGGGCAGTGGCGTCGAGGACGTGGCGACGGAGATTCGCGGGCTGGCGGCCGCGAGCGCGCAAGCGGACGCGCAGGAGTCGCGCTGGGCGAAGGAGACAGTTGCGCGAATCAATGAGGCGATCGGGGACATTGCGGTGGCGACGCAGGCGACGCGGCCAAGCGAGATTGGGCGACTGCGCGAGGGCGGGGGCGTGCGGTATGAGAAGACGTGGGTGGGTTCGGCGATCGTGACGGCGGACTTGGTGAGCGCGAACTTCCCGGCGGGTGAGGAGCGCGAGATAGCCTATGAGGTGACCGATCCCGGCGAACCAGCCGGCCTATTCATGGACTTCGGCGGTGTTGGCCTCAACCTCGCTGGTCCAACAGAGTCTTTCGTCATTGAAGTCACCGGGCCCATTGGCACGCGCCAACTCATATTCGCGTCCGGCACAGCATTGTCGGAGATGATTGACGCGATCAACTCGTTTGCGACTGAGACCGGAGCAAGAGCGGTCATCTCCGGCGTTACTGGAGTCATTCTGCATTCCAGCGAGCATGGCGCAGATGAGTTCGTGTCCGTGCGTGTGCTTGATGACGGCGGCATCGAAGAGGGAGCGGGCATTTTTCATCTTGATCCCCAGGACTTCTTCCAGGTGATCGGCGACCCAATCGCCTTTGGCGATGCGACATCACCGATCATGGACGCTGATGGGCGGGACATGGAGCTCGCGTTCAATGGCGGCACGATTCGAGGCAGCAGCCGCGACAAGCTGCGTTTTACTTCTAGCGAGTACACCCTTGACGTTCGGGTGAAGCCAACGTGGTGGGCTGGCGTAACGGGCAGCATGCTCATTCGAAGCGTGGGCGACGTTGGCGCGCTGGGCTCTTCGCCCTATCCGTTCGCCAGTGGGGTCGACTACGACTTTGCGCACGCGCCGGAGTTTGCGAGCGCGTCGTTGCAAGGGGCGACCTTCTCGGCGGGCGAGACGCGCGATATCTCGTTCAACCTGGAGTGGCCCGCCTCGCCGGGCGGGTTTCTGATGCAATTCGGCGGGGATGACGTCGATCTGGGAAGCGCGGCGGAGGTGTTTGAGATCGAGATCGGTGGCCCCAAGGGGGCGCGCACCTTCACCTTTGCTTCCGGCACCTCGATCAGCACTGTGGCCGCCACGATCAACGCCTTTTCCGATGCCACAGGCGTAGACTCTTTCACTTCGGGCAGCGGCGTGGTTGTGCGCACGCCGGGATTTGGGAGTACGGAGTTCGTGTCCGTGCGCGTGCCCGATGACGGCAACATCGAGGCGGGGGCGGGCATCAAGCGGCTCGACGCAAACAACCACCATGCTGCAAGCGGCCCGTCCATTGCGTGGAACGCGCTCCAATACGGCCGCCGCGACTATGGTGGCAATGCGTCTTTCACCTGGCGCGGGCGCCAATACACCGGCTCCGGCCTCAATCTGCAATTCCTTGGGCCGGACTACACGGTGCAGCTCACGCTTGATCCGGAGCAGCAGCGGGTGGGGTTGATTCACGCCGCGACGATTTCGGCGACAGCGGCGGCCCGGCGGGGCAAGGGGTAGCGCATGCGGTGCATCGTGCAGCGCGTGGCGCATGGGTCGGTGGTTGTCGATGGTGC